>CAJQSE010000009.1 GCA_905612485.1 uncultured Candidatus Nitrosopumilus sp. | reverse complement strand
TTTCTACATTGAGTTGTGATTTTAGTAAATCTGACAAAGATTCTAGTTTTATTTTCTGGTTCTTCTTTACACAAATTTGTACTTCGTTTAATGGCCATCGTCTTTTTAACTTCCCTTTCATTCTTGCTGCTGATGAAATCGATACAACGTCTTTCATAATGTCAAATGATTCTTCAATTTCTTCATTTACCAGTAATTCCTGGTATTGAGGCCATTTGTCTA
The DNA here is from genome assembly GCA_905612485.1 of uncultured Candidatus Nitrosopumilus sp. Lineage (GTDB taxonomy): Archaea > Thermoproteota > Nitrososphaeria > Nitrososphaerales > Nitrosopumilaceae > Nitrosopumilus. The sequence goes on along the minus strand of CAJQSE010000009.1, from coordinate 106,879 downwards.
GTAGAATACTTTGTTTTCCATCAAATACTGTTTGGTACAGATATTCACTCGTATATGGGCAAAACGGATGAATTAGAATATCTAGTGTTTTGAGTACTTCACTTAACACTGCATAAATTGCAAGACGTCTATTTTTCTTCTCTTCGGATTCATCCCATAACTCTCCTCTAGTAATTGGAATGTATATCTGACTAAGATTACTAATTATGAAATCATCTATTGCTTTTGCTCCCTCATGGAATTTACATGTCTCATTTTTTTCTGTCATTTTTTGAATTAATTTTTGAAGTTTTGATAATAACCAAATATCTGGCGATGTTAGGGAATTGTTATTTTTAGCCCATTCTACTGTGTTTGTTTTATTGAAATTATCATATTGACTATTTTGTTTAAAGTATAGATGCAGATTGAATAATGTGTTAATTACTTGATATGGTCTTGACATTAATTCATCAGTACTGAAACTAAGTGGTTCAATTGGACTGGCTTTCCACATGAAATAGAATCGTATCAAATCCACTGGATATTTTTTCAGTAGTTCTGCACCTTCCAAAACATTGCCTTTACTTTTACTCATTTTTCCTCCTTTTTCATCCAGTACGTGTCCTTGAAACAAAAATGACTTGTATGGAGGAGTAGCACTATTGTTTAGAATTACATTTTCAATTAGTAATGTGTATGCCCAACCTCTTGTTTGATCAATACCTTCAGTAAAAAATGGTGCTGGAATTTCTTTTTCATATTCTTCATTTGTTAATGATGCGTATGGTGCAGCACCACTATTATGCCATGTATCTAAAACATACTCTTCTCTTTTTGTTTTAACACTATTGCATTTTTTACATTTTACTGTTATGTTATCAATCCATGGTCTATGTAATTCAAAGTCTGGTCCATCTGGTAATTTATCTGCAGAATCTACAATTTCTTTTCTTGTAAAAAACCAATTTTTTTCACCACAATCTTCACAATTCCATACAGGTAATGGGCAACCCCAAACCCTTTCTCGTGAAATACACCATGGATGTCTTTCTTTAATAATTCCTAAAAATCTATTTTTTGGTTGTTCAAAAAAGTACTCTACACTTTCTGCAGCCTCTATTGCTTTGTTACCTAATCTATCTAACTTGTAAAACCAACCTCTTCTTGCCAACCATACAATTGGATGATGTGATCTCCAACAAAGTGGATACTTGTGTTTTATTTTTCCAATTTTAACTAGTGCTTTACATTCTTTTAGATCTTCTACGATTGGTCTATCTGCATCTCTAACAAACATGCCTTCATATTTTCCTGCCTGATCTGTGAATTTCACTTCGTCATTTATTGGACTAAAAATTTTTACTTTTCTTTTATTTGCAATTTTAATATCTTCTTCTCCGTTTGCTGGTGATAAGTGCACTAATCCACTACCTGTACTTGCATCAACAAATGATTCTGACACTGCAATGTGATAGTTATCTAATTTTGAATATTCCTTTAATTCTGGAATTAAGTCCAATAATGGATGAATGTATTTTTTCCCTTCAAACTCAGAACCTTTGACTATTTTTTGAATTTCATATTTTTCAATTTTTACTTCTAACATGAACTCATCTAATCTTGTTTTTCCTACTACCCATGTTTCGTTTTCTACTTTGACATATGCATAATCTTCTTTTGGATTTAATCCAACCATTGCATCTGTAACAAGTGTAAATGGCATTGTAGTCCATACAACCAAAAATGCATCTTCATTCACTAACTTTACTTTGTAGTATAGTGATGGATCCTTGACTTCTTCATACCCTTGATTAACTTCTGCATGACTTAGTGATGTTTGACAGCTTGGACAATATGCAATAACTGTAAAGTCTTCTTCTAGAATTTTATTTTCATATGCTTTTTTGAGTACTTGCCATTCTCTTTCTATAAATTCATCTTTAAACGTCCAGTACGCTTTTTTATGATTAAACGACATTCCAAGTAAATCATCTACCTCAACCCACGTCTTGTTAAATTTTTCTACAACTTTTTTGCATTCTGAAACAATTCTTTCTACTCCGAATTCTTTGATGGCTTCTGTTTTTCCACCTGAAACTCCTAATTCCTTTTCAACTTGTAATTCGACTGGTAGTCCTTGAGTGTCCCATCCACCATTAAATTCGATTTTTTTACCTTGTAATGTGTTAAATCTATACCATAAATCCTTCATTACTCTGCCTCTAAGATGACCTGCATGTGGAATTCCATTCATTGTTGGAGGTCCTTCAATGAATCTAATTTTTTCAGGCTTGTTTGATGTAAAAATTAGTTTTTCAATATCAATGGATTTAATATATTCTTTAATTTCTGATTCTATTGCTTTTGCATCAAATTTTGAATTTAATTCCATCTGGATTTTGATATGTGGGTGACATTATAAAGATAAATAGATTTTTTGAGAATTGGATTATATAATTGAGTAATTGATATTTTGTATTGGTAAATATTCTTGTAATTGGTTCTGGTGGAAGAGAACATGCATTGTCATGGAAATTATCTCAAAGTAGTAAAGTTGAAATTGTTTTTACTGCTCCTGGTAATGGTGGCACTGAAAATAATATTCCTATTGATGTTAACGATTTAGATGGATTAGCTGAATTTGCACAAAAAAATAATTGTTTTACTGTAGTTGGTCCTGAAGATCCATTATCTGTTGGCATTGTTGATAAATTTAATGAATTAAATCTCAAAGTTTTTGGACCTTCACAAGCAGCTGCCCAACTTGAATCTAGTAAAATTTGGGCAAAAAATTTTATGAAAAGAAACAACATTCCTACTGCTCGATTTGAAATATTTAATGATCCTCAAAAAGCCGAAGAATATGTGAAATCAATTGATTACAATGTTGTAGTAAAAGCTGATGGATTAGCTGCTGGAAAAGGTGTGATTGTTTGTAATGGTGATGATGAAGCTATTTCTGCTATACACACAATTTTGGTAAAAAAAATATTTGGTGATGCAGGAAATAAAATTATCATTGAAGAAAGAATTGATGGAATTGAAGCATCATACATTGCTATATCTGATGGAAATGTAGCACTTCCCATGGCATCTAGTCAAGATCATAAGAGAATTTTTGATGATGATAAAGGTGCTAATACTGGAGGTATGGGTGCCTATTCTCCGACTCCTATCATCACTGACATACTGGCAAAAAAAATCCAGGAAGAAGTAATTGAAAAAACTATTCGTGCGATGAAAAATGAAGGAATTCCCTTTAAGGGATTTTTGTATGCTGGTATAATGATTAAAGATGATGTGCCATATGTTTTGGAATATAATGTTCGTATGGGTGATCCAGAATGCCAACCCATTACGATGAGAATGAATTTTGATTTGTATGATTATTTTGTTGCAAGTGTTGATGGTACATTATCTTCTATGCCTTCACTTTCTTGGAAAGACCAATTTGCTGTATGTGTTGTTTTAGCATCTAATGGTTACCCTGGATCATATCCAATAAATGATGAAATTACTGGATTTGATTCTATTTCAAATAATACCCATGTTTTTCATGCTGGAACCAAAAAAACTGAGGGAAAATTTTTTTCTAATGGGGGACGTGTTTTGGGAGTTACTTCTCTAGGTGATTCTTTAGATTCTGCAATTAGTAATGCTTACTCTGCAATTGAAAATATTGTTTGGTCTAACAAATATTGTAGAAAAGATATTGGAAAAAAGGGTCTATCTTATTTTTGAGTTTGAAACATTCTATCTTCAGTAATAATCCAGTCTATGTTGATATCGTGTTCTGATTTTGGAATATTTTTAATAATTTGTTTTTCTAATATCAATGAAATTGTAGTGATGTCTTTTTTTGCTAAAAATTTATCATAAAATCCATGACCATATCCTAATCTAACTCCTGAAGGTGATATTCCTACAGTTGGAACAACTATGATGTCTAAATCATTATTTACTTCACAATTTTCTTTAGGCTCCATGATGTCAAAATTACCAATTTCTAGGCTACTAAAATCTACAATTTTTCTAAATTCCATATCCTCTCCAATCACTTTTGGTAAAAATACTTCTTTTCCTTTACTGATTAATTCTTGAATTATATCCTGAGTTAGGATTTCGCTACCTATTGGATAATAAAGTCCAATTTTTTGTGCATCCTTGAATGCATATACTTTGTTTATTCTTTTTTGCATTTTTTTACTTGCAATTTTTAATAAATCAAAAGATGTATTGTCTCTTCTTTCTAAAAGAAATTCTCTTAGTGATTTTTTATTATTATCTTCCAATTTGAGTTCCAAGTGATGTAGCTGTAATTGTATTTTTTAATAACATTGCAACTGTCATTGGACCTACTCCTCCTGGAACTGGAGTGACAAATGATGCTTTTTCAATAATTTTTTCATAATCACAATCTCCTACCAAATGCTCCACAAATCTTGATATTGCAACATCAATTACAATTGCTTCTTCTTTGATCATTTCTGGGGTGAGAGTAAATTTTGTTCTATCTCCTACTGCTGTAATAATTATATCTGCTGATTGACAAAATTGTTTAATATTTTTTGTTTTGGAATGACATGTAATTACAGTTGCATTTTTTTCTAACAGTAAATGGTAAAGTGGTTTTCCTACAAGATTACTTCTGTTAATTAGTACTATGTTTTTACCTTCCAGATCAATATTGTGATAATCAAACATTTCCATAACTCCTGATGGTGTACATGCCACAAGAACTGCTTTCTTCATTGCTAATAATCCTGCATTATGTGGAGTAAGTCCATCCACATCTTTTATTGGTGAGATACGTGATGTGGTTGCAAATTCATTCAAATGTTTTGGTAATGGTAATTGAACTAAAATTCCATGTACTGATACATCTGCATTTAATTCATCTATGATATTGTTAAGTTCTTGTTGAGTTACACTCTCATTTAGTTTATGATCTTTAGTAGCAATTCCTACTTCTTCGCATGCTTTGTGCTTATTTTTTACATATGTTACAGAGGATGCATTACTTCCAATCAAAACTGTGGCTAAACATGGGTTAATTCCTTCTGCTTTTAGCTCATCTGCTGCTTTTTTGACTCTATCTTTGACTGTTTGAGCAATAACTTTTCCATCAATCTTAATTCCAGTCATGCTAATTTCATGATTTATTGATATTTAATTCTTGGAATTATTGTCAAGAATTTGAGAAAGAAAATTAAATGGGCTGTTTTTTACTATCTGTATGTTTGTGATGATGGCTGATATACAACTCAAAGAAGGTACAGAAGATGATTTCAAAACTTTGTTTTCTAAATCAAATAAAATTTTGTCCCCTTTTCCTGGATTTGTATCTAGACGATTTCTAAAATCAAATGATGGCAGTTATCGAATAATTGTCGAGCATGAAACTAAAGAAACTTTTATGACAATGATTCAAAGTCCCGAACATCAGGAATTTCATACAAAATTACATTCTTTTATGAGTGTAGAACCTGTGAAAAAAATATTCACTGTGGCTGCTGAATAAATTGAAACTTGAATTCAATTTACAAGATAATTTAGAAAAAATTAAAAAAGGTAATTCATATTTTCATACTTTTATCAATAAGGATAGCCTTGCTACTGGTATTTTGATATTAAAACCTGGAGAGGAAGATACACAAGAACCTCATGAAAGTGATGAAGTATATTTTATAATTTCTGGAAATGGATATCTGAAAATTAAAAATAAAAATTACAAAGTTTCAAAAGATAAGTTATTTTTTGTTGCAAATGGGGTACCACATTATTTTCATGCTAATACAAAGGAACTCAAAGTTTTGTATTTTTTTGGTGGCTCTGATTCTTAAGAGATATGCGTTCTTCTTCCTAATACTTTGATTTTTTTTCTAGCAAATAGATTAACTGCTTCAGGATAAATTTTATGCTCCTCTTTTAGAATTTTTTTAGACAATGATTTTTCTGTATCTTTTTCTTTGATTTCTACAACTGCTTGAATTATCACTGGACCTGTATCCATTCCTGCATCAACAAAATGTACTGAACATCCAGAATATTTTGCACCATAATCTAATGCTTGTTTTTGCGAATTCAAACCTGGAAATGCTGGTAATAATGCTGGATGGATGTTGATTATTCTATTTTTGTACTTTTTTACAAATCCTGGACTAATTATTCTCATAAATCCTGCAAGACAAACAAGTCCATTTTTTGGTGTAACCCCATAATCTGAAAGTGCATTCATAATTTTTTTATCATATTCTGTTCTATTTCCTTTGAATTTTTTACTCTCAATTACTTCTATGTTTACTCCTAGTTTTTTTGCAATTCTCAAACCTTTTGCATCTGAATTATTTGAAATAATCACAGCTGGATTTATTGGAATTTTTTTTGTTTTAATTGATTTTAAAATGGACTCCATATTGCTTCCACGTCCTGATATTAGAATTCCGAGATTTAGCAACTAGTCAATACTAAATCAAACCTGCCATTTATATCAAATCCATTATTTTTTATTTTTATTGCCTAGTAAAGTCAGGATAACAAAAAATGGAATCCTGTGTGAAGTTGATGAAAAATGTGTTTACTTGGATCCTAAAAAAACTGATTTAGCTGGAATCAATTTTGTTTCTCATGCTCATTCTGATCATTTACCCTCAAAAAACGGTGGTACTATTTTATCTTCTATTGAAACAAATGAAATTTCTGGAATTCGTGGATTCAAAATGGAAAATCATGTTGAATCCATTGATGGTTTTTCATTAATTGACAGTGGTCATGTACTAGGTTCTAAAGGATTATTGTTTGACGATATTTTCTATACTGGTGATATTTGCACTCGTGATCGAGGATTTTTAAAAGCTGCAAAAATTCCTTCATGCAAAACACTAATCACTGAATGTACTTTTGGTTTACCTGAATTCACATTTCCTAATATGGATAAAATTCAAAATCAGGTTAATCAATTAATTGCTGATCTTTATTCAAAAGGAATTCCTGTAATTTTAATGGGTTATCAGCTTGGAAAGGCGCAAACTTTGACCCAGATGTTTGGTCATTGGGATCCTCTTTATCTTCATGACTCCATTAAAGAAATGAACACTCTTCATCAAAAATTTGGTATATTTCTTAAGGATTGCATTGGTCATTCTGAAGCTCAAAAAAATGGTTTATTGGATAAAAAACCGTGGGTTATGATCACTCCTGTTTTATCTGCAAAAAATAAGTTTCTTCAAGAAATGAAATCAAAATACGGTGCAATAACAATTGGTTTTAGTGGATGGGCCCAATCTAAGAAATTCTCTTTTGGACGACGTGCTGATTATTCTGTTACCATGAGTGATCACTGTGATTTTAATGAACTTGTAGATATGGTGGTAAAATCTGGTGCTGAACAAGTTTACACTATACATGGTTTTGTTGATGAATTTGCAGCACATTTGAATAAAATGGGAATCAATGCCCAACCTTTAGTTAAAAATTCTTTAAATAATTATACTTTGTAAATTCTATACATTTACAATCTGCTACTAAGCATATTTCCCCATTTCTAATGTGATTGTGAGAAAAATGTTTGCATAATTCATTTTTGCAAATTCTTCTTTATGTTTCTTTTTTTACTACTATTTGGGCAATCGAATTTGCTTTTTCTTTTGAATACCTTTTTTTATCGATATAGAAATGAACTATTCCGTTGTATAGAAAATTTGGATTAAATTGTTTTTCAAGCATTATTTTCTCCTATTCCCACGTCTCAAACTCTTTCTTTCATGATCTTTACAATCACATTTTTCTTCTTCACATAATTTTTGTTCTAGTATCCACATACATTCTATATGTGGTTATGATATTTCAAATTCTTGATACTTTAACTTGCCAAATGTTTATTTTTTTATGATATTTTAAAAAATTATTAGATAATGAATTCAAGATAACGTGATTACTTTTTCACATCTATTGTAACCTCGTTATCTTTTTTTGAGTCTTTTATCATCAACGTATTCTCATACATTGACAGTCTGGTAGACATTACCGTTAGTTATATGTTATAATCAAATTTAACTAATTCTTCTACTTTTCTTAACATTCATTTAAAATATAATGAAATCATTTGCATTTATTTACTATTTTTTTTCTATGATAATCTTTTTTAAAAAAAACTTTCTAGTTTAGATGTGGGGTTTTTATCAAATTTTAGAAAAGACTTAGAAAATGCAAAAAGAAACAAGGCTGCAAATATCAATGGGAAAAACCTTAAGGGTATACTCACAAAATTCAAAGAAGAACGAGATAGGATTGAAAGAGAGACTGGGGTTAGACCTCAAATTGATAGTACCACTCAAATGTTTATGCAAAAAATTCTAAATGCCTGGATTGCAGAAGGTAAGGAAATCGATGAAGAAAAATTTTGGATAGAAGTTGATTATAATAGACAATTTACTCATTCTGTAGAATACTATGAACGAGAAAGATGATTTTAATTTTGGAATTGATTTAATTGGATAAAGAACGATTAAGAGTAAAAAGTGGTAGAAGTAAAGGTTGCAAGGACTGTATTCATCATAGATGCATTCCTAGTAGTTGTAATTGTGATTGTCATCGTTGATAATTTTATTTTAAAATTATGCCTATGTCCATCAAATTCATATGTGTAAAATCAGTTTTGATGTTTCCTTTTTGTTTTTGAAAGAATCTTGCTGAATCACTATTTTTTAAAAATTCTTTCATAATATTTAGATCCACTTTGATGTTTTCTACAATTGCTCCTGCAAAATTAGAATTCCCATCTATTCCATCAGTTCCCATGGATGCAATTGTTATCTTTTTTAGTTTCTGAGTATTTTTCAAAATTCTTAAAACTAATTCCTGGTTTCTTCCTCCCTGGCCTTTTCCTAAAACTTTAACTGTTGGCTCTCCTCCTAAAATTAAACATGTTTTTTGTGATTCAGGAATATTATTTAGAATTTTTTTAACTACTTCTTTAATATCTCCAAAAATTTGCATTTTAATAACCTTGTATCCTTTTGTCTTTGCTGTTTTTTCCATTGCTTCTAAACAATTATTGTTATTTGCTATGACATAATTTTCTATTTTTGCTTGTTTCGGAGTTTCTGTTTTTTGGTTATGTAATCCATTGCCTAAAATTTGTAACACTTCAATTGGAATTCTCATTTTTAATCTATATTTTTCTATGATGTCCATTGCATCTTTGTATGTTGTATCATCCATGTATGTTGTACCTGATGCAATTGATGACAAATCATCATTTTCAACATCTGACATTATCAAACCAATTCCCTGACATTTCATATTTTCTATTAGTTTACCTCCTTTGATTTTTGATAGATGTTTTCTAACACAATTAAATTCTTGAATTGTTGATCCTGATTTTAATAGTAAATCGGTAACATGAACTTTATCACTAAGTGTGATCTCATCTGGCATTGCAAGTAATGATGATCCTCCTCCTGAAACAAGAAAAATGATCAATTCATCATTTTTCTTATTATGTACAAATTTCATTACTTCTTTTGCCGCTTTTACGCTTGTTTTATCTGGTTTTGGATGACTTGAATTAAAAATTTGAAATTTTTTACTCTTAATTTTTGCTTTTGAGCCTTTTGGAATAACGATAATTCCACTTTTTACTGAAATAATTGAATTAATTGCTCTAGTCATAGAATCTGCTGCTTTTCCAAAAGCTACTGTGTAGATATTGGAGTATTTTGAAATATTGAATGTTTTTCCATCAATTTTGATTTCCTTTGATGTAACATAATTTGATATTATGTTTTCTGGATTTGCTGCTTGAAGGCCTGATTCTAAAATTTCTAAACAATCTTTTTTCTTTTCAGTAATTGCTAATTCATCAAAATTTTGAATAATCATATGATTTACATCACTGTAAGATATAATAAACAAACCAATGCTGTTTGTTTTATGCATACAGTACGCATTCCCAAAGTTATTAATTTTGGAGAAAACGCACTTGGTAAAACAGAATATCCAAAAAATGCCCTAGTTGTTACAACCGTTCCACCAGCATTGTCTGACAAATGGTTAGCAAGAATGGGAATTAAGGATTATATGTTGTATGATCAAGTAAAACCTGAACCATCAATTGATGACGTCAATAAAGTCATTTCTCAATTCAAAGACAAAAACCCTTCAATTCTAATCGGATTGGGTGGTGGAAGTTCAATGGATGTAGTAAAATATGCTGCACCTGAATTGAAAAAACAAAAAATTCTAATTCCAACTACATTTGGAACTGGAGCTGAAATGACAACTTATTGTGTTCTCAAATTTGATGGAAAAAAGAAATTGTTACGTGAAGACAGATTTTTAGCTGACATGGCTGTTGTTGATTCATATTTTATGGATGGAACTCCAGAACAAGTTATCAAAAGTTCTGTCTGTGATGCATGTGCTCAAGCTACTGAAGGCTATGATAGCAAACTCGGTAATGACTTGACTAGAACATTATGTAAACAAGCATTTGATATTCTATATGATGCAATAATGAATGACAAACCAGAAAACTATCCATACGGTTCAATGTTATCTGGAATGGGATTCGGAAATTGCTCTACAACATTAGGACATGCATTGTCCTATGTATTTTCAAATGAAGGAGTACCTCATGGTTATTCTTTATCCTCTTGTACTACAGTTGCACACAAACATAACAATTCAATCTTCTATGATAGATTCAAAGAGGCAATGGATAAACTCGGCTTTGATAAATTAGAACTCAAGGCTGATGTTTCAGATGCTGCTGACACTGTCATGACAGATAGAGGTCATTTGGATCCAAATCCAATCCCAATATCTAAAGATGATGTTGTAAAATGTCTTGAAGATATCAAAACAGGCAATCTGTAAAAAATTTATTTTTTTACTTCTTTTTCTTTTATTTAGGACTACGAAATTGGCAGCTTACTCAAACTTTTTATTATAATGATTTAGAATCATATCAATTGGCAAGTAAAAAACTAAAGTTTGGTATTCAAAACGGACTAAATGTTGCTAGAGCAGGATATACTGAAGATCAGATACTTACTGCATGTCAACTTGCTGATAAAACTGGATATGATTCTATTTTCTATATGGATCACACAAATGTCCCACAATGGAAAAATGCCACTGTTTTAGATCCTTGGGTTATGTTATCTGCAATTGCTGCAGTAACACAAAATGTTGAAATAGGAACATGTGTTACTGATGCAATTAGAAGACATCCATCAAATATTGCATTAGCTGCAATTACTCTTGATAGAATTTCTAAAGGCAGGGCAATTCTTGGTATTGGTGCTGGAGAGGCACAAAATCTTAAAGAATTTTGTATCCCATTTGAAAAACCAGTTTCTAAATGGGCTGAACAAATTGAAGTTATTAAAAAACTATATCATTCTGATCCTGATAATACTGTAGACTATGAGGGCAAATATTATAAATTAGAAAAAGCATGTTTACAAGCCGCACCAATTAGAAAACCACATCCACCAACTTACATGGCATCTGGTGGTAAACGTACTTTAGATTTAACAGGAAAACTTGGTGAAGGTTGGTTACCAATCGGTTATACTCCAGAATTATTTGAAGATCATCGTAAACAAATTGAAGTTGCTATGGACAAATATGGAAGAAGTCAAGAAGATAAAGATAATTTTGAAATGGCTTTAGATATAGATGTGTACTTTTCTGAAGATGCTGAAGCTTCATGGGCACGAATGAAAGAAGCTGTTAAAGTTAGTTTGTTTAAACCTGAAATTTTGAGAGTACATGGATTAAAAGAAATTGAAGGATTTGATTTCGTAAAATACTTTACAGAATATTCAATGTCTGATCAAAGTTGGATTGTTAAAATGCGAGAAGCTGCAACTAAAATTCCAGACGCCATTGCAAGATCATCTACTGCCGTTGGTACTCCTGAAGATGTTATCCCTATTTTTGAAAGATTTATGGATGCTGGTGTAAATCACTTTGTTATTAGATTTTGGGGTAGCAATTACTTTGGTTCTATTGATAAATTTGCAAGTAAAGTTATGCCTGTATTGCGTGAAAAATATAAGCAAAAACACGGTTAATTCTAAATTAATAGAACTTTATTTACAGCGCTAATATTTTAGATGTCATTATGGATGATGATATTCCTGATACCATAAAAAAGTGCCTTGATATTTTAGATGAAAATTTAGAAATTGTATCAAATATTGAATTTGATTTGAATGATGAAAAAAATAATGAATTAGTTTCCGATATGAAACTTCATAATTTGTTTGATATGACTGAAGATATTGTAGAGTCTGAGAAAATTAAACGTGCTGAATCTAAATTAATGCGACGGCAATCTGAAGATTTTTAGTGATTTCGTGAATTATGTTGATGTTTCTTTTTTGAAGATTGTTTTAATTTTCGTTTAGTTTGTTGTTTGAGTAATCTTTTTCTTGTTCTTTCTGTAGAGTTTGTAGAACCTTGAATGACTTTTGTTTTACTCCCATCTCTTAACATAATTTCTTTTCCTTTGAATCTAAATTCTACATCTCTACATTTGATATAATATTTTCTAAGACAAAAAAATATCCTGTTGTTAGTCCCATGCATCTCTTTAACTTCTTTTGTTTTTTTTAATTCATTGAGTATATTTCGAAGTAATCCTTTGTCAATATCTGTAATTCTATGTAATTCTCTAAACCAGATAAATTTGGACTTTAAGCCCCATTCTTCTAATAATTCTATTACTTGGATGGTGATCTCATCCATTTCCTTATTTGAAATCATTATTTTTAATCAATTATTCCTAAATTTAGCAATTTACATTAATGAAAAGTTTGTATCAATAAAGTCAATTTTTTGAATGTTTTGTATTTTTGGTTATTTTTGTAATTAGGTTGTATGAGTAATGAATTCAAAGATGAATGCACTGAATTAGGGTGTAAAATACTACAGATTAAAGAATTAGCAAAAGAATTAGATGCTGAATAATTCTATCTTTTCGATTTTTTCTTTCTTTCTTTTAACCTGGATTTTGTTACTTTTACTGATTGTTTTTGATTGTTTTCCATTTTATTTGCTAATGAATCAATTTGTTCTATTATGTTTAATTGCTCATCTATAGAATTTGTTTTTAAAAGTTTCTTCTTTAATTTCTTTAATTGATTTGAATACCCGTTAAACTCCCCTTTCAATTCATTTAGGTATGGATCATCCATGATAATTTTGAATCTTTCTCATATTTTAGGTATTTTTATTCTTGATATTTTGATCTTAGTTTATAATATTATTTCTAAAAACTATTTTATGCAACTTGTAAGTATTCTTGAAATTAAATCTTATGAAAAAATTAAAGAATTTCTAAACGATGAGCATGTTGGTAGGATTTCTAGTATTGATGTAAATGGTTTTCCTCAAATTATCCCTATGAATTTTGTTTTTAGAAATGATACTGTCTATATGCATTCACATGTTAAGGGTGAAAAATTAGATAATATTTCTAAAAATAATAAAGTTGGTTTTGAGGTTGACAGGGAGTTAGAATTTTTACCTTCTTATTTTGAAGATCCTAATAATGCCTCTTTAGCTGATACTTTGTACATTAGTGTTGTAATCAAAGGAATTGCTTCTTTTGTTTCTGATAGAGAAGAAAAAACTTTGGCTCTGAATGGTTTGATGGAGAAATATCAGCCTGAAGGATACTATGAACCAATTAAATCTGATATGCGTGTTTTGGATGCAGTTAGTGTAATTAAAGTGATTCCGCAAATCCTCCATGGAAAATATAAGATTGGTCAACACATGAATTCAAATGATCGAATGGATTTAGCTAAAAAGATTCTTGAAAAGAATTCTCCTACTGTAAAAACTACCCTGAAAATTATGGGTTTTGAAGAAATTGATGGCAAATTAAGAATGGTTGATGAACCTACCTGGTAATTTTTTCTTATATTGCTTGGGTTTATAGTGTGAAAATGGATGAATCTAAATGATGTCCACTCGTTGTAAAGTTTGTAATAGTGCTAAAAATGCATCACAAGAAAATTCTAGTGTAAATTGGGAATGTGAGAATTGTGGTAGTTTACTTGATTCTAAAGGTAATATCGCCACTGTTTAATGATTGAATTAGTATTGACACTGGGATTTTTGTTAACAAAATAAAGCTTCAAATTCAGTTTTTAGTGATTGTAGTTGTTGCAACAAATTTCTAATTTTGAATTAATATCTGATTATGCTCCTACCGGTGATCAACCTCAAGCCATTGATGCTCTAGTTGAAGGAGTAGAAAAAAAGTCAGTTCAAACTTTACTTGGTGTTACCGGAAGCGGAAAGACTTTTTCAGTTGCTAATGTAATTGCTAGAACTGGTAAAAATACACTTGTAATCTCTCATAACAAAACTCTTGCTGCCCAACTCTATGCTGAATTAAAACAATTTTTCCCCAAAAATAACGTTGGTTATTTTGTTTCATACTATGATTATTATCAACCCGAAAGTTATCTCCCACAAACTGATACCTACATTGAAAAAGATACTCAGATTAATGAAAAAATTGAAAAATTGCGATTAGAAGCAACTGCAATGTTGTTATCTGGAGAACCTACAATCATTGTTTCAACTGTATCTTGTATCTACTCTCTTGGTAATCCACAAGAGTGGAAAGATTCTTCAATTCTAGTTAGTACTGGAGATGAAATTAAACGAACTGATTTAATTCGAAAACTAGTTGATGCTCGATATGAAAGAAATGATCTTGAAGTTTCTCCTGGAAATTTTAGAGTAAAAGGAGACACTATTGATATTACTCCTGCATATTCTGAAGACATTGTTAGAATTTCTATGTTTGGTGATGAGATTGAAAAAATAACTTTACTTGATCATGTTTCATTAAAAGAAAAAAAGAAAATAACTCAAATGACAATTTTTCCTGCAAAACATTATCTAATTGCTAAGGATGCCACTAAAAGAGCTGTCAAATCAATTAGGGCTGAGTTAAAACACCATTTACCAAAATTAAATGAACTTGAAAAACAGCGTCTTGAAATGAGAACAAATTATGATTTAGAAATGATTGAAGAATTAGGTTATTGCTCTGGTATAGAAAATTATTCTAGACATTTTGATGGACGTAATGAAGGCGATAAAGCATACTGTTTAATGGATTTTTTTGGTGATGATTATCTTTTAGTAATTGATGAATCTCATGTTACATTGCCTCAATTACATGGCATGTACAAAGGTGATTATTCCCGAAAAGATAAACTTGTAACATATGGGTTTAGATTACCTAGTGCATATGATAATCGACCATTAAAATTTGAAGAATTTGAAGAATATATCCAAAATACTATTTTTGTTTCAGCTACTCCTTCTGAGTATGAAAAGAAAATATCTGCAAAAATTGTTGAACAATTAGTTCGACCTACAGGTTTACTTGATCCACAAATTGAAATCAGACCTACTAAAGATCAAATGAATAATTTAATTTCTGAAATAAATAAAAGATCTAAGAATTCTGAGCGAGTTTTAGTAACTACATTAACTAAAAGAATGGCTGAAGATTTAGCTGAATATCTCTCAAAAAAAGATGTTAAAGTTAGATACATGCATTCTGAAATTGATGGATTACAAAGAACTGAAATTATTCGTCAATTACGCCTAGGTGAATTTGATGTTTTAGTTGGAATTAATCTTTTACGTGAAGGTTTGGATATTCCGGAAGTTTCTCTGGTGGCAATTTTGGATGCTGACAAGGAAGGTTTTTTGAGAAATTTTACTAGTTTAATTCAAACTTGTGGTAGAGCTGCAAGAAATGTTAATGGCACTGTAATAATGTATGCTGATACAAATACAAAATCTATAAAAAATACTGTAGATGAAACTACACGTCGTAGAAAAAAACAAATTTTATATAATGAAAAACATGGAATAACTCCTAAAACAATTATGAAATCTGTACCCGAACAAGAAATTGTATTAGATGAATCAAAATTAAAATCAATACATGATCTTAGAAATGATGTAATTGATTTAGATGCTCAAATGAAAAAATATTCTGAAGAGTTAGATTTTGAGCAAGCAATTTCTTGTAGAGATAGAATTAAAAGATTAGAAAAGGAGATTGAATATAAAAATGATAGATAATAAATTAAAAATTCGAGGTGCCCGTCATCATAATTTAAAAAATATTGATGTTGATATTCCAAAAAATAAATTAGTTGTAATTAGTGGTTTGTCTGGTTCTGGAAAATCTACTTTAGCATTTGACACCATTTATGCTGAAGGACAACGAAGATATGTTGAATCTCTTTCTTCATACGCTCGTCAATTTTTGGAGATGATGGATAAACCTGATGTTGATTCTATTGAGGGGTTATCCCCTGCAATCGCAATTCAACAAAAAACTACTAGTAAAAACCCGCGTTCTACTGTTGGCACTACCACTGAAATTTATGATTACATGCGTTTACTTTATGCTCGAATTGGAATCCCTCATTGTACAAATTGTAAAAGAAAAATATCTACACAGTCTGTTGAAAGAATTTGTGATTCTATACTCAAAGATTTTTTAGGCCAAAAAATATTGATTTTATCTCCACTTATTCAAAGAAAAAAGGGCACTTATGAGAAACTCTTTGAACAGATCAAAAAAGATGGATATTCTAGAATACGTCTAAATGGTGAAATTTTGAGCCTAGATGATGGTATTCCTCCATTAGATCGACAAAAATGGCATAATATTGAAATTGTTGTGGATAGAATATTTACAAGTAAATCTGAAAGATCTAGAATTTTTGAGGCTATTCAAACTGCAATAAAAGCATCAAAAGGTGATGTAATGATTTCATCCGATAAATCTGAAAAAATCTTTTCTCAAAATAATGCATGCCCTCATTGTGGATTAACAATTGGTGAATTGGAACCTAGAAATTTTTCATTTAATTCTCCTTTTGGATTATGTAAAACATGCAATGGATTGGGAGTTAAAATGGAATTTGATTCTGCTCTAGTAATTCCTGATAAATCTAAATCTATCTTGGATGGAGCAATTGTTCCTTGGAGTGGACGATTTTCTGCATTTAGAAGACAAGCATTGAGAACTGTTGGTGAAAAATTTGGATTTGATTTAATGACTCCAATTGAAAAAATAAAACCAAAACATCTTAAAATTATTTTACATGGGACATCTGATTTAATTGATTTTCAATATAGATCTAAATCTGGGGATTCTTCCTGGAAATATACTAATGCCTTTGAAGGTGTACTTGTAAACCTTCAACGTGTTTTTGTAGAAACTGATTCTGAATCTAAACGTGAGTGGCTTAAACAATTTATGCGTGACACTCATTGTAATACATGTGATGGTAAAAAACTAAAACCTGAATCTCTTGCAGTTACAATTAATGATTTAGGAATAATGGATGTATGTGATTTATCTATTACTAACTGTTTTGATTTCTTTTCTAATCTAAAATTGACTGATACTGAACAACATATTGCAAGAGATATTCTTAAAGAAATTAAGGAACGCTTAGAGTTTTTAATTAATGTTGGATTAAATTATCTTACATTAAATCGTCTTAGTTCTACTTTATCTGGCGGTGAGTCTCAAAGAATTAGATTGGCTACTCAAATTGGTTCTAATCTTACTGGGGTTTTGTATGTACTTGATGAACCTACAATTGGATTACATCAACGTGATAATGCTCGACTAATTAAAACGCTAAATAAACTACGAAATCTTGGAAATACTGTCATTGTTGTGGAGCATGACGAGGAAATAATACGAAATTCAGATTGGATAATCGATTTAGGTCCTGGGGCTGGGATACACGGTGGAAATATAGTTTTTGAAGGAACAATCAAAAAAATTTTACAGGCAACTAAATCTGTAACTGGAACTTATCTTAAAGATAATTCTTTAATTATTTTAAAAAATAAAATTCGTAAACCTGAAGGATCATTAATTATTAAAGATGCATCTGAAAATAATTTAAAAAATATTGATGTCGAAATTCCTTTAGGCCTTTTTGTATCTGTAACTGGAGTATCTGGTTCTGGAAAATCTACTTTAATCAATGATGTTTTACTTAAAAGTCTAGAGAATCATTTTTCTAAAACTCATATTAGATCTGGTGATCATAAAGAAATTTTTGGTTTAGATAATATAGATAAAGTAATTGCTATTGATCAATCCCCTATTGGTAGAACTCCTCGTTCAAATCCTGCAACATATATTGGTGCCTTTACCCCTATTAGAGAATTATATTCTAATACTGCATTATCAAAAGAACGTGGATATGCACCAGGACAATTTTCATTTAATGTTGCTGATGGTAGATGTTTTGCATGTGAAGGTGATGGTGTTAAACAAATTGAAATGCAATTTCTATCTGATGTGTATGTAAAGTGTGATGAATGTAAAGGAAAAAGATATAATTCTGAAACATTATCTGTATTGTATAAGGGAAAAAATGTTTCTGATGTTTTACAAATGACTGTTTATGAAGCATTAACTTTTTTTGGAAATATTCCTTCAATTCAAAGAAAACTACAAACTGTTAATGATGTTGGTTTAGGTTACATTAAACTTGGGCAATCATCTACAACTTTATCTGGTGGTGAAGCTCAACGTGTAAAACTTGCTTCAGAATTATCTAAACGTGGTACTGGAAAAACTCTGTATATTCTTGATGAGCCTACAACTGGCCTACATTTTGCAGATGTTCAAAAATTATTGGATGTATTGAATCGTCTAGTAAATCTTGGTAATACTGTTGTTGTGATAGAACATAATATGGATATTATTAAAAATTCAGATTGGTTGATAGATTTAGGACCTGAGGGTGGTGATGAAGGAGGTCGTATTGTGACTATTGGTACTCCTTCTGAGGTTTCAAAATCACCTGGTAGCTATACTGGAAAATATCTAAAAAAATTATTGAAAAATGACATTTAACATCTCTAAAATAATTATTCCTACAAATCCTGGTATTTATTTAATGAAAGATTTTGATAAAAAAATTATTTATATTGGAAAAGCAAAAAATTTGAAAAATCGTGTTCGTTCTTATTTTAATAAAAATCAAAATTATAAAACTCAAAAATTAGTTGAAAATATTTTTGAAATTGAATTTGTTTTAACTGATAATGAAAGTGAAGCTTTTCTTTTAGAATCTAATATGATTAAAAAATACAGACCTCGATTTAATATTGAACTAAAGGACCAACAACGATATACATACTTACGATTATCTGATGAAAAGTATCCTCGATTATTAGTTGCTCGACGAACAAGAGATGGCAAATTTTTAGGTAAAGGAAAATTCTACGGTCCTTTCACTCAGGGAAGTTCAAAATTACTTACAATTGGAACTTTACGAAAATCATTTCAAATAAGAATTTGTAAAACTCTTCCAAAAAAAGTATGTCTTGAATATCATTTAGGTAACTGTGAAGGTCCTTGCGAATTTAAGAGTGCAGAAGAAAAATATCCTGAACATGTAAAAAAATTAGAGGCTGTTCTTAAGGGTAAAAACGATACTAAAATTTTTACAAAAAAATTAAAAGATGAAATGCATCAGGCTGCTGAATCTCAGCAATTTGAGCGTGCAAAAGATATTCGTGACACTTTGATCAGACTTGGTAGTCTTCAAACTAAACAAAAAATGGAATATGTAAAAAATTCTGATGAGGAATATTTTGGTATTGGAATTCAAGAACAAATTGCAACAATCATGAATTTTAGAATGATTAATGGGGTAATTCGAGATAGTGATAAATTCTTTTTTGATTTGGTAGGCGATAATTCATTTTCAAATTTTCTTTATCAGTATTATTCTACCCATAAAATTCCAAAATTTATCATTGTTAGTGAACTTCCTGAAAATCAAAAATTATTGGAATCTTTACTGTCTGAGCAATCTGGATTTAATGTAAGAATAATGACTCCAACTAGAGGTAAGAAAAATGACATTATGAATTTAATTTTAAAAAATATTAACTTAATTCATTCAAAAGGTGCTAATCCTGGATTAGTTGAATTACAAGAAATTCTAAATTTACCCTCACTACCTAATATCATTGAATGTTTTGATATTTCTAATCATGGTGATGAATTTGCTGTTGGCTCTATGTCTAGTTTTGTAGGCGGGATTCCAAATAAGTCTGGATATAGAAAATTTAAAATCAAAACAATTACTGGAAGGGATGATTTTGCAATGATTGGAGAAATTATTAAAAGAAGATATTACAGATTACTAGAAGAAAATTCTACATTACCTGATCTAATTTTAATTGATGGTGGTAAAGGACAATTAAACGCAGCTTTGAAATCTTTGAAATCTCTTGGATTAAAACTACCTTGCATATCATTGGCAAAAGAAAATGAAGAAGTATATCTCCCAAAAATTAAAGCCCCCGTTGTAATTCCTAAAAATAAAGAATCGTTAAAAATTTTACAATTTGCTAGAGATGAAACTCATAGGTTTGGTGTTGCATACAATCGAACTATACGTAAAAATAAAATAAAATAGAAAAAAGGAATTTTTTTTGGTTAGTTAACTGTAACACTACCGACCATCCAAGGATGGACCATACAGAAGTAATCATAGTTACCTGCATCATCAAATGTGAATGAATAATCTAGACCTGCCATGAGTAGACTGCTGTCAAATACTCCAGATGGACCATCTGCTGGACTTCCACCTGATACAGTATGAGCTGCGTTGTCTACGTTATTCCATTGCACTGTATCTCCAGTACTGATGGTAATGTCTGCTGGTAGGTAACATGCATTAGATACTTCACATCCTGGTGCTCCACTTCCCATTGCAGTTTCCACGATATGTGTTTGTGGAACTGCTGCTGCTGCTGCTGCGGCTTCTGCAGTTGCTTTTTCAGCTGCTACATCTGCTGCTGCGGCTTTAGCTGCTGCTTTTTCAGCTGCAGCTTCTGCTGATGCCATTTTAGCTGCTGCTTTTTTAGCTGCTGCTTTTTCAGCTGCGGCTTCTGCTGCTGCATCTGCAGTTGCTTTTTTAGCTGCGGCTTCTGCTGCTGCATCTGCAGTTGCTTTTTCAGCTGCTACATCTGCTGCTGCGGCTTTAGATGTTACATCTGCTTTAACTGCTGCATCTGCTGCTGCGGCTTTAGCTGCTATTGCTTCTGCTTTTTCAGCTGCTGCTGCATCTGCTGCTGCGGCTTTAGCTGCGGCTTTTTCAGCTGCTGCATCTGCTGCTGCGGCTTTAGCTGCGGCTTTTTCAGCTGCTGCTTTTTCAGCTGCATCTGTATCTATTGCAGAATTCATTTGTTGACTTGCTGCTGGTGAGTTATCTACTGCACTACCCATTGCTGCAATTCCGACCCCAACTAATGCGATTGCTATAGAAAATACAATTGCTGCTTTGTCTATACTTGCCATAATTGATCCATTTCTAGATAGATAGTAAATAAATCTAATCGTCTTTTTCTTACTAATACCAACAAATTAACTGTAATAATTTACTTCAAAATCTATTTTTAGATATTTTTGAAATATTTACATAAATTTGAAATATTTATTGTAATTTTCATATGATCGCTTTAAATTAACATTACCTGTTGTTAATGATATTCAACAATTATTGGTTTTATCATTTATTGGTTTTATCAAATTTGTAATTACAAATAAGAGATCTCACCGAGTAACTCCTGTTTTCGGTCTTAATCTCTTTTTTTTGATAATTTTTCTGTTAAGTTATTTTTTGAATTTATTATTTTAAATTCCACTTTTAGTTTTCTTTGTTTTATGAAACTTTGAATAAACTCTATTCTATTTTTAATGAATTCATCTTGAGTTATTATTTTCATTTTTAATTGCGCATACATTATTTTTCCATCTAATTCAATTTTTATTAAATCCTCATTTTTTTTATGTTAAAGGTTCCAATGCCCAAAATAATGCTACATGTAATACTACATGTAATGCAACATATTTTGATTGTATTTTTGTAATTTTATCTTTATAATTTTCTGTTTGTACACTAGTTTGAGAAATGAATGATTCATTTGTTTGAATTACCTATGATTTTTTTCCCAGATTACCCTCTGAATATAGAATATGCTCTAATTGTCAACCAAAAAATGGTCTTTTGTCTATATATTTTGAATACTCCATTTATGATCATACATTGAAAGATGTACATATGATAGAATCTCAGGCATTCTTTTCAAAAATGGTAGATGAACTAGTTGAATTTTCTGAACATGATCCGGAATTATCTGATGGAATAAAATGGTTAGATGATCAGGCTCAAAAAAAAGGTATTACATTTTATGATATGGTTTTTGAAGTTTTGTACAAACATGATGTCAATTCAAAAGCAAAAGAATGGCTTAGTACAAGAAATTAAAAATTATTTTCTTAAGTCTAAAGTTTTGTATTCGCATCCTTGAGGTCCACAATATTTTCCTACATACACTGCTTTTGGCCTGTATAGTGCGGTTTTTGGTGCTGCCTCTGCAAATTTTTCCTCAATAATGTGGGCTGCCCATCCTGCAACTCTTGAAATTGCAAAAATTGGGGTGTTGAGATCAACTGGAATTTTTAACATATAGTAAATTGATGCACTATACAAATCCACATTTGGATAGATGTCTTTTCCTTTTTGTAATTTCATTTCTGAAATTGTTGACATTTCAATCTTTTCAGTAATGTCAAACCATTGTTCATTACTTTTAGCAGCTAATTTTCTTGATAATTCTTTTAATACCTGTGCTCTAGGATCATATGTTTTGTAAACTGCATGACCCATGCCCATTATTTTTTCTCCTTGATTCAGTTTTTCTTTAATCCATGATTCCACTTTATCTATTTCTTCAATTTCTAATAACATTTTCATGACTTCAGTATTTGCACCTCCATGTAATTCTCCACTGAGTGCACCGATTGCAGCACTTGCTGCTGAATACATGTGTGCTCTTGTGGATGCAACTTGCCTTGCAGTAAATGTTGATGCATTAAATGTATGATCTGCATGAAGTATTAGACAAATATCAAATATTTTTTCAACTTCTGTATCTGGTTTTTCTCCTAACATCATATATAGAAAATTTGCAGCGTGACTTAATGATGAATCTGGATCAATAATTTCTAAACCATTTCTAATTCTTTGCCAACTTGCAATGATAGTTGGAACTTTTGCAATTAGGTTGATTGCTTTTTCAATACTTGCATCTTTATTGGAAAATTCTTCATCATAATACCCTGCAAGTGCTGAAACAAATGCTTGAAGCATATCCATTGGATCTGCATCTCCTCTCCAATTTGCCATATTTTTTTGCATTTGCTTTGGAATGTATCTAGCTTCAACTAATTTTGCATTAAATTCATTTAATTCCCGTTTAGTTGGTAGTTTATCATAAAGTAGTAGGTATGATGTTTCTTCAAATGTTGAATTTTTTGTAAGATCTAAAATGTCAAATCCTCTGTAAATTAATTTTCCTTTCTCCCCGTCAATATTGGATATTTTTGTATCTGCAACTTCTATGCCTCGTAGTCCAATATTTTTTGTCTCCATATTGAGCCTATCAAAATTGTTCTATTATATTTTCTCTAAAATTGTGATAGTAAATTTAGTAATTAGTCTAATATGGCAACTTTTGTTCATAAATGAAAATTTCTAATTAAAAATTAATGAATACTGAAGAGCGTAAAAATTTACGACAATTAGATGAATTGGTCTTAAATGCTTCCCCTGAAGAATTAGAAAAAATTCAGAAAATTGATTATCAGACTCAACTTGATGGTGAATCATTTTATCATATCTATATTAATTCTGATTCTTTGATTCCTCCTAGTATTAAAAAATCTTAATTCTGTTTTCTCCATTTAAATGAGGGTATCTATAATTTGATAATATATTGGTAGTATCTAAAAATAAAATTATTAAAAAAACATCAGCTAAAAAAGTAACTAAAAAAACATCAGCTAAAAAAGTAACTAAATCACAACGAACTAAAATAATTTGTATTTCACACAAGGAAGATTGTGATGGAATTAGTTCTGCTGCATTAATTCGACAAGCTTTTGGTGGTGATTCTATGTTGGTAGATTATCCTGGTCAAATGGAATCATTAAACCAAGTTGTACTGGATGAAAAATTGAAATCTTTATTCATTTGTGATTTGGGTTTGAGTAAAAAAACACAAGATGAATTTATTGATATAATGAGTAGACTGAGAAAAAATAAAGTTTCAATAACTTACATTGATCATCATGATATTGATCCAACTGTTGTAACTGCTTTGGAAAAACTCAAAGTTAAAGTCATCCATGATATTAACGAATGCACTACTGTTCAAGTTTATGCTGCATACAAATCAAAATTAAATGATCATGCTTCTTTTGTTGCAACATGTGCTGCCATTACTGATTACATGGAAGATAGACCTCTAGGTTCCAAATTACTTCAAATTTATGACCGACAATTTGCTTTGATTAGTGCAACTGTGCTGACTTACAATATTGTTGGACATCAAAGAGAACCTGATTATCTCCAATATTTAGTTGAAGAATTATCCGATTCTAAATTCCCTCATGATATTCCAAATACTTTTGAATTTGCTCAAATTCAGGTGGAGAAATTATCTCAAATAATTGCTAAAGTCAAAAAAGGTATGAAAACAATGACTAATCTTGGCTATATGGAGATATTAGATTCTGGTGCAAGTGGTGCCGTAAATTTTGTGATGGGATTATCTGGAAAAGATGTTGGAGTTGCATACAAAGAAAGAATTGATCATGGGATCTATGCTGTTTCAGTTAGAGGTTCTAAAAATTGTAAAGTTCATTTGGGTAAAATTGTTAATCTTTTAGCTACAAGTCTTGGTGGCTCCGGTGGTGGACATGATAAAGCATGTGGTGCTGTAGTTCCAAAACTAAAAATTAAGAAATTCATTACCGAATTAAATAAAAAAATAAAATAATATTTTTACTTAATTTTTTATTTTAAAATTATTTTTCTTTATTCTGAAAATTCAATTACTGCATCAATTTCAGTCATTGAATTTAATGGTAAACATGCAACACCTACTGCGATTCTTGAATGTTTTCCTTTATCTCCAAATATTTCAAAGAATAGATCTGAAGCTGCATTAATTACTTTGGGGTGTTGATAAAACTCTGCATCTGAATTTACGAATCCTGATAATCTGACAATTTTTTTAACTTTGTCTAAACTACCTAGTTCTCTTTTCATTTGAGCTAAAAGATTGATTGCACACATTCTTGCTGCTTTTTGGGCTGTTTCTAAATTATTGTCAGTTACTTTTCCTGTGAATAAAACTTTACCATTTTCCATTGGAATTTGACCCGAAATAAATAGTAAATTCCCTGTTTTTATTGCTGGAATATATGATCCTGCTGGTGTGGGTGGATTTGGTAATGTTATTTCTAATGACTTTATTTTTTCTTCAATCAATATATTGATCTTTTTTAGTCCTGATTTTAATTTTTACTTATTTTGATGTGCACTTTTTCTCCTCTGCTAGAGTTATTTTGATACACTGTTCTTGTTTTGTAACCTTGTTTTTGTAAATACTCATCTAAAATTGAAACCCATGGTAATGAATGACCACTATTTAGTTTTGAATCTATAGTTATATTTTTTGTATTTGCTTCAAAATTAACGTGTCCTGAACATGTAATTTGTATAATTGCATCAATTATTTCAATCACGTCATTCAGTGATTTTGTTTTTAAATTAATTCCATTTTTTTCTAATAATTTTATCATATCTAATTCTGGTTTTTTTGATAACATTGTAGAATTTAGAATATGCATTAATCCTGATTCGTTGATAATTTTAATAATTTTATAAATTTCATGTGCTTCTACTTTTGTCATATCTGCAACAACTTTAGTTTTAATTGAATTTTTCCAAATATTTGTAAATACTTTCTCCTGATTAATTCCTAAAATCTCTGTTGATGAAAAAATTGCACCTTTTCCATTATCGTTATTCACCATTAATAATTCTGTTTCATCAAAAATGAAAGAATTTTGAATAATCTCTGATGTTTTAATTTCTACTCCATCTGGTATTGTTCTATATGTTTCTGAACAAATTTGTGATGATGGAATAATTAATTTCACATCTAAATTCCTTCGTACTGCCCTTAACAATTGTTCTTTACATTCTGCTAATAATCCTAAACCTCCTTGATCTGTCATTATTTTAATTGATGATTTTGAACCATCAATCATTATTTGAAGTTGAGTCAAAACTTTGTTTGCACTAATGTGAAAATACCTTTTTTCTTCTGAACCTCTTGATTTTCTACTTTCTTCACTTGTTTTTTTTAAGTTAGATACCAATGTGTTCATGGCATTAACTTTGTTAATTTGTTCATGAATTACTCCATCAAAAGCATCTTCTGGAGAAATTGCAGTACACATGATTGGTTTACTTTTTGAAATTATGACCAGTTTTTTATTTTCTAATTTTAATAATGTTGGGTAAATTTTTGTTCTAGGTATCTTTGAATAATATGCTAATTCACTTGCTGATATGGTTCCTTTGGAAATTAACGCTACATATGCTTGAGATTCATATTTGCTAAGTCCAAATTCCTCTAAACTTACTGTTAATACTTGTTCATTTACCATATTTTTACTAGATTTGTTATTAGGTAAAATTGAGAGCTAAATTCCTTTACACAAATGCTCAAAAAAAATCAAAATTGTATCTGTTGATGGGTGTCACCGTGGTTACGAAAATTATTGTTACACCGTCCTCAAATACAAAATCTATCTCAATAATATGACATGTTAGTTAATTATGATATTGACACGATAGAATCTGAAAATGCTTCTCATTCTGTAACTCTAGTCCCCCGATTGAATTATTCTGTTAATTTACTTAATGATATAATTAAAATTCTTCAAGAGAAAAGATTTGAATTAAAAAATATCCATCAACACCTTGTTACAGATTTTGATAAAAATGATCAATCACATCTTAAAAATATTAAATTGGAACATCTAGTGGTTTATTCTTTAGAAATATTGCTTAAAATTAAAAATCAAATTGGATCTATATCTGGAATTAATAGTATTTCTGAAATTCTTCCTTCTTCTATTCCTATGATTAGAAATACTAGTGCAAAATTATTTGTGTTTTTTCCTATGTACAGTCAAAAACTATCTGAATTATCTGTACATCTTGGTAGTATTATATTGGATTCTGCTGCTCTAACTAAAGCACGTTTTGATTTCAGTAAATCCAATCATATATCTACAATATTACTTGATGAAGTAAAATTGATGGCTGACTCTAAATTAAATAAGCAGTATCCTCTTGTTGATTTTTCTAAATTATTCAATACTTGATTATGCTTAATTCTAAATATGGTTTTTTAAAAGATATTGAACGTATTCGTTCTCTTTCTTCTATTATTGACAAAAAACTATCTGAAATAAAACCTTCTGATAATGAAAAAATTACTAAATTAACTTTAGATGAATTACAGGATTTAGATAAAATTGCAGGAATTGCTGATTTTATGCTCACAAAATATGCTAATAAAAAAGAAATGTGCTCAATTTTAAAACATTTTACCACTGTAATTACTGAAACTGCTGATTCTATGGATAATTTGGATGATGAAATTTCTGAATTAATTCTTTCAGCTGAAGATTCTATTAACAAAGTGAAAGATTTACACGCCCATATTGATAAAAAATCTGATTTTCAAAAAAAATATTGTGATGGTCCTGAATATGATCGTGCCCAAACGAGTGGAATTAATTTAACCAATTTTGTGACAGAGATTAACCCAGTAGAATACCAACAAAATTCTTCAGGACATAACACAAGGTAATTGATATGAGTTTAGCACCACAAGAATTAGAAAACACTGCAAGCAAATATGCTTCTGAAGCAATCAAATTTGATTCTCAAGGTGCACGTGGTATGGCTATTACTCATTACCAGCATGCAATTGATTCACTTGTAAAGTTATTACAATTATATCCAAATAGTAAATTAAATACAATTTACAAAGAGAGATGTAATTCATATCATAATAGAATTGGAGCCTTACAACAATCTCACGGTGTAGAGCCTGCAGTAGATCCTAAGGCTTCTGAATCTGAACAAAAAGCATCTGTAAAAAGACAAGAAAATGAAAATGATTTTGAAGATCTTGTTATGAAAGAAAAACCTAATGTAACTTGGGACCAAGTAATTGGGTTGGATGAAGCAAAAAGTGCATTACGTGAATCTATTGTTTATCCTACTAAACGACCTGATCTATTTCCTTTAGGTTGGCCAAAAGGTATGTTGCTCTATGGTCCGCCCGGCACTGGAAAAACTATGCTAGCAGCTGCAACTGCAAATGAAATGGATGGATATTTCATTAATGTTGATGCATCATCTTTAATGAGTAAGTGGTTAGGAGAAGCAGAAAAAAATGTTTCAAAATTATTTACTATGGCAAGAAAGTATACTGAGAAAGAAGGTAAACCTGTTATTTTATTTGTAGATGAAGTTGATTCTCTTCTTGGTGCTAGAAGCAGTGAAGTTGGTGGTGAAGTTAGAACCAAAAATCAATTCCTTACTGAAATGGATGGTGTAAATGGAAAAGGAAAACAATTAATGCTTTATGTAATTGGTGCAACTAATAAACCCTGGAGTCTTGATTCCCCTTTTCTTAGAAGATTCCAAAAAAGAATTTATGTTAACCTTCCAACGCAAGCTGCTAGAGAAAATCTGTTTGAACAATACACTGCACCATTGAACAAAAATCTCAGTATAAGTAATGGTGAACTAGCAAAACTATTTGATGGATATAGTGCAAGTGATATTAAAGATGTTTGTCAAGCAGCACAAATTAAAACTGTCCATGAAATTTTTGATTCTCCTGACTATCATGAACCTATTGAAGGTGAAGAGCCAATCCAACCAAGGGATCTAACTACAGATGATTTCAAGAATATCATGTCTCGAAGAAAACCAAGTGTTTCCCTTGAAATGATTCGTGCATATCACAAATGGAGTGAAGAATTCCAAGCACTTTAACATTAGAAAAATATGTTGGAATGTTAGATGATGAATATCAAATTAGACGAAAGTCTTTAGAATTGGGAATCCCTGTTTTAACAACTATTGAACTTGCAGATTCTTTTGTTAAAACTTTAGAATGGTTGAAAGATAATCATACTACTAGAGAACCAATTGAACCTTATGATGAATTTGAATGATTATTTTTAAAATTTAATTATTCTTTTGAAAAATTATTATTTTAAAACATCAAGGTTATACCTGTGATATGTGATTAGTTAGTATGAGTAAAGATCCTGATCGAATTGAATTATTAGTTTCTGAAAAACGTGTAAAACTACATCTTTTTGAGCCTAGTCAAAGAAAAATTTGGACTGTGGTAGGAAAAGGAGAGGAACATTGGGTTGATCCTGATGGTTATTTTTGTTCTTGTCCTGGTTATTACTTTGGGTCCATAAATGGTAAGACTTCTTGCTATCATTTAGATTCTATTCAATTTGCTAAACATGAAAATAAGGTTGAACAAATTATTTTTTCTGATGATGAATTTTCTGATTTTCTATTTGGTTTAATTTCTGATTTATAATTATTTATTACTAGAATGTGTTATTAAGTCGAAATTTAATTAAATCATATGGATGATGAAAAATTAAATTTAGAAATAGAAAAAATTGCAAATATTATGGTGCATGACAATATCTCTTTAGATGAACAGGATCTTGCAAAATTAGAAAAATACAAGGATCAAATCAAGTCTGATTGTGATGTTGACGACGAGGAAGCAATTAAACTTGTTTATGAAACATTACTTTATAGAAAATTAAAAAGTTCAGATTCCAGCGACATGTTAGAAAAAGGCACTGATTTTGGTGCTGGATTTAGTTGACGAATTATAGCTGAACTGTATCTATATCGTCTTTTGAAACTCCTTTCCAAAGACCCACCATTCCTTCTGGTTCTACTTCATCAACTTTAGTAATTTGCTGAATTTTTATGTGATCTGGATTTGGTGGCATCCACAACATTGCCATGTAATCTCCAACACTTCCAACCTTTGTTGGTAATGCCATTATGACTTTTTCATTTGTGAATCCCTTTGAAATTAGAGCATTCATTGCTTTTTCTTTAAGATCCATTTGTCCATGTAGGAACAAATAGATCTCTTTTTGTGTATCGATTTCTGTCATAATTCCACTAATTTTCTAAAGTAAATCAATCTTTCCTGATCTACTGCCTTCCAAAAAGGATTAAATTACAATACACAAAATTTCAACTATGAAAATATTTACTGTTGGCAGTAAATCATTTGTAACCAGTTTCCAATTAGCAGGAATTCCTGGCATAATTTCTGAAACTCCTGATAAGGCTTTAACCGAAATTACAAAACTAACTGATGATTCTGATGTTGGTTTGGTCCTAGTCAGTGATGATATTACAGCATCAATTAATGATGAATTAACTACACTTAGAGCAAAAAAATCTACTCTTGTTTTTGCATTACCTGCAGCTGGAAGTGAAAAAATAGAAGTTGATTATAGAGTAATGTTGAAAAAGATTCTCGGCGTCTGATTTAATCTACTTATACCCAATTTTTTAACATCTTACCATGAAAACTGCTTCAGTTAAAGGCCCCTCTATTATTTCTGTTGAGGAAATTCAAAAACCAGTTTTGAATTCTGGTGATATTCTGGTTCAGATGCATGCATGTGGTATTTGTGGTTCTGATTTAGAAAAAGTATTTGGTCAATATGGCCAACCTTCAATGCGTCTTGGTCATGAACCTGCGGGAATAATTTTAGATACTGCTTCTGATGTAATTAATTTCAAAAAAGGAGATAGAGTGTTTACTCATCATCATGTTTCTTGTTATGATTGTCATTTTTGTAATCACGGTAATGAAACAATGTGTAAAAAATATTCTGAAACTAATTTATCACCTTGTGGTTTATCTGAAGAATATGTTGTCCCTGCATGGAATGTTTCTCATGGCGGTGTTTTAAAAATTTCTGATTCATTAAGTTTTGAAGAGGCTGCTATGATTGAACCTTTGGCATGTTGTGTTAGATCTTGGAAAAAATGTCCGTACCAAGAAGGTGATTCTGTTGCAATTTTTGGAGTTGGTCCAACTGGAATGATGCATGTGATGCTTGCACAAGCAAAAAAGTTTTCTAAAATTTTTTGTTTTGATGTAAATGATTTTAGATTAGATTTTGCAAAAAAATTTGATATTTCTGAATCTATATCTTCAATGGATGAAAATCGTAAAGAAAAAATTTTATCTCAAACTAATAATTTGGGTGTAGATATTGCTATAGTTGCTACTAGTAGTCTTAAGGCTCTTGAAGATGCAATTGATATGGTTCGAAAAGGAGGAACTGTAATGATGTTTGGTGTACCATCCAAAGGTGCTATTATTAATTTAGATATAAGTAAAGTTTACTCTAAAGAAATTACTCTTGTTACAAGTTATGCTGCCTCTGATGTTGATACTAAAGATGCACTTGAGTTAATTGAATCATCTCAAATTGATGTAAAACAACTAATCACTCACACTTATTCAATTTCTGATTCTCAAAAAGCCTTTGATCATGCTAAGAGTGGTGATAATGCAATGAAAATTATCATTACTAAATAAGAAAGGCTTAAGAAAGGTATTTTTTTTATTTCAAAATCGAAGCAATATGGATTGGGGATTAAAAAATAGATTATCTAGAATTATCAAATCACATGATAATCGAGCATTAATGTTAGCAGTGGATCATGGTTATTTTCTTGGTCCAACTGAAAAACTAGAAGAACCAAACAAAGTAGTTGCCCCACTTCTAAAATATTGTGATTCTTTAATGGTTACACGAGGAGTTCAAAGAACATCTGTACCTGCAACTTCTGATACTCCAATGGTATTGAGAGTATCTGGTGGTTCAAGTATTATTGGTGATGATTTATCTCAAGAAGATATTACAGTTTCTTTAGAAGATGCAATTCGTCTAAATGCAAGTGCTGTTGCAATGTCTATCTTTGTTGGTTCAAAATATGAATATCAAACTATTGTAAATTTAGGAAAATTAGTTAGTGAGGCGGAAAGATACGGAATGCCTGTTTTAGCTGTTACTGCAGTTGGTAAAGAATTAGGTAAGGATGCTAGATATCTTTCATTAGCATGTAGAATTGCTGCAGAACAAGGTGCCCATATTGTTAAAACATATTATTGTGATAATTTTGAAAAAGTTGTTCAATCTTGCCCTGTCCCAATTATTGTTGCAGGAGGAAAAAAAATTCCTGAACGTGATGCATTACAATTAACTTACAATGCAATCAAGGCTGGTGCAGTAGGTGTTGATATGGGTCGAAATATTTGGCAATCTGAACACCCTGTTGCAATGATTCAAGCAGCAAGATCAATTATTCATGGTAATTCTAATGTTGAACAAGCCTACAATCTTTACAAAAAATTATCTACTCAAAGTAAATCAAAAAAACTAAACAACCCTACTCAAAGTAAATCAAAAAAACTAAACAACCCTACTCAAAGCAAAAAATAATTTAAATCTACTTATCAATCTTTGATAAATGAATATGTGCAATTTTCCATGTTGGTTGCTTTACTAACACAAAAGTTGCACGTCCGTTAATTGTCATATGTTCACCGGTGTATGCTTTGTTGTCTACTAGTAATCCTTTTTGAATTAATTCCAATGCTACAATTGCAAAATTTTCAAAAATACTTATTTTTGGATTTTTTATTTCATAACTATAATCTGAAATACTGATGAATCTTAATTCTTCTAATTCCATTGTGGTTTGATAATCCTTTAGATCATAGGGTGGCAAATCACTGAAACTTGAAAATTTAGGATCATCTAAATGAATTCCTCTCAATTTACTTAGATCCTTTGTAACTCCAGATTCAAATAATGTCTCTATGATTTTAATAATTTCTTCATTATCTGTCAAAATGATCACTTCGAATCTAAAAATTATCTGTTTAAGTCTATCTGACTAAATCGCTTAAAATGATCTTTATGAGTAAAAACCTGTTAATCATAGATTATTACTATATTTAGATAATCTGTGCTTAAAATTTTAAAACATTTTAAATTATGGTGAAAAATTAAATTAATAATATGGAAACTATGACTGGTGCAAAAGCCTTGATGACCGCTATGGAAAAAGAAGGTGTTAAACAGGTATTTGGTTTACCTGGAGGTGCAAATCTTCCAATGTATGATGAATTTGCAAGATGTGATATTAGACATATTTTGGTAAGGCATGAACAATCTGCAGCACATATGGCTGATGGATTTGGTCGTGTTAGTAGAAAAGCTGGAGTTTGTTTTGCAACTTCTGGTCCTGGTGCTACAAATATTTTAACTGGACTTGCAACTGCACAAGCTGATTCAGCTCCTATGATTGCTGTAACTGGTCAAGTACCTGTTGCAATGATTGGTAGAGATGCATTTCAAGAAAGTGATATCATTGGTATGGCAAACCCTGTTGTCAAATATGCATTTCAACCAAGATTACCTGAAGAAGTTCCTGAAGCTGTGAAAAAAGGATTTTACATTGCCCAAACTGGACGGCCTGGACCTGTACTTCTTGATATCCCTAAAGACGTTCAGCAAAATGAAGCACCTATGGATTTCCCTGATGAATTTAAAATACAAGGTTATCATCCTTGGAATGATCCTGATATTGCTTCTGTTCAAAAAGCAATTGATATGTTACTTAATTCTGAAAAACCAATTATTTTAGCTGGTGGTGGAACTATTATTTCATCAGCATTTGCTGAATTACAAGCTATTGCTGAAACTTTGATGCTTCCTGTAGTTACAACTTTTAAAGGAAAAGGCGCATTTCCAGAAAACCATCCTTTATCTTTGGGACCAATTGGAATGCATGGTCATGCTGAAGCAAATAAAATGATGACAGAAGCTGATTGTGTTTTAGCAATAGGAACTAGATTTTCTGACCGGTCTGTTGGAACTTTTGAGGCATTTGAAAAACGTTTAAAAATTATTCACATGGATGTTGATCCTGCTGAAATTGGTAAAAACCAAACTACCAGTGTAGCTGTGGTTGGAGATGTTCGTGCATCTCTTAGAATTATGGTAAAATTACTTTTACAAAGATCAGTTAAAAAACTGAAGATTCTCTTTGGATTAAACACGTTAGAGAAACTAAAGCATATTGGAAAGAAAATTTGAAACTTCATCCTGGTGAAATGGGGGCTGCAAAGATTTTGAGAAAACTTAGAGAATTATTGCCAAAAGAATCTGTTGTTACTACTGAAGTAGGTCAACATCAAATGTGGGCTTCATTATTTTATGATGTAATTCAACCTGGAACTTTCTTTAGTTCAACTGGTCTTGGTACTATGGGTTGGGGATTTCCTGCATCTATTGGTGCAAAAGTTGCTAGACCT
The DNA here is from genome assembly GCA_905612485.1 of uncultured Candidatus Nitrosopumilus sp. GTDB lineage: Archaea > Thermoproteota > Nitrososphaeria > Nitrososphaerales > Nitrosopumilaceae > Nitrosopumilus. The sequence goes on along the minus strand of CAJQSE010000009.1, from coordinate 72,445 downwards.
GATGTCCCTGTTGTTGATATAGCTGGAGATGGAAGTTTTAGTATGACTGAAAATTCTCTTGCAACTGCTGTGTTGGAAGATATACCTGTAATTGTATTTATTTTAAATAATTCTACATTGGGAATGGTTGCTCAATGGCAAAGAACATTTTATGATAGACGAATGGTTGGAGTAGATCAAGGCGGATGTCCTGACTATGTTAAATTAGCTGAATCTTATGGAGCTCAAGGAATTAGAGCACAATCTATGGATGAACTTGACAAGGCAATTAAATCTGCATTAAGTAGTGACGTTGCAACTGTAATTGATATTCCAATTGATCCTGAAGAAGATGTATTGCCATTTGTAGCACCTGGAACTTCGCTTTCGGATATGATTTTACCTTCTTAGTGATTAATGATGTGGGCAATTCTTTCTATTTTAGTTGAAAATAAACCAGGAATTTTGTTTAAAGTAACTCATCTTTTTAGATCCAGAAATTTCAATATTGATAGTATCTCTGTTGGAATCACTGATGATGAAAATTATTCCAGAATGACAATTACTACATATGGTGATGATAAACAAATTGAACAAATTGTAAAACAGCTTGATAAAATGATAGATACTGTTGAGGTTATACATTTAGATGAGCATAAAACAGTATTTCGTGAGCTCTGTATTTTTAAGTTAAACCTTAACAATGCTAATGATAGTATGGAAATTAACAAATTGGCTAATGCATATGGCGGGAAAGTACATGATGTGAAAAAGAATTCCATCATGGTTGAATTAACTGCAACTCCTGATCAAATCAAAGCATTTGAAGAATTAGCACAACCATTTGGAATAATAGATGTTGCAAGAACCGGTGTCACTGCTTTACAAAGGAGCGGATCTTGAAAGTTAGAATATTTGATACTACATTAAGAGATGGAGAACAAACTATTGGTGTTTCCTTATCTCCAGATCAAAAATTATCTATTGCTAAAAAACTTGATGAACTTGGGGTTGACGCTATAGAAGCTGGTTTCCCCGTAATTTCTGAAGGTGAAGCAAAAGCCGTTAAAATGATTACTAGTGAAGGATTATCTTGTGAGATTGCAGGATTAACAAGAACCATCAAAGGAGATATTGATGTGGCAGTTGATGCTGGTTTAAATTATATTCACACATTCATTGCAACTTCAGATATTCATTTACAGTATAAACTTCAAATGACTAGAGATCAAGCACTTGAGAAAGCAATTGAAGCTGTTGAATATGGAAAATCCAGAGGGTTACAAGTTGAATTCTCTGCTGAAGATGCCACTAGAACTGATAGAGAATTTTTAAAAAATGTATTTAGTGAAGTTGCTAAAGCCGGAGCTGATAGAGTTGACATTCCTGATACTGTTGGATACTCTACTCCTGAATATATGGCAGATATCACTAAAGATACAATTCTTGCAACAAAACTTCCTGTTAGTGTTCATTGTCACAATGATTTTGGATTAGCTGTTGCAAATGCATTATCTGGAATTCATGCTGGCGCATCATGTGCTCATGTAACAATTAATGGTATAGGTGAACGTGCTGGAAATGCATCTTTGGAAGAACTTTCTATGGCATTACAATGTTTGCCACAAGATCAAAAATATGAAACTAATATTAAATCTGAATTAATCTATGACACTTCTAGATATATTTCAAAAATTGTAGGTATTAAAGTCCAGCCAAACAAAGCTATTGTGGGAGATAATGCATTTGGACATGAATCTGGCATTCATACTCATGGAGTTTTAAACAACCCTCTTACTTACGAACCAATCAGTCCTGAATTAGTTGGAAGAAAAAGACAACTTCGTATTGGAAAACATGCTGGAATTCATGGAATGAATGCAATGCTTGAGGAATTTGGGGTTACAACTAATGAGGAACAATCAAAACAAATTCTTGAAAAAATTAAAGTCTTAGGTGATCAAGGGAAGCAAATCACAGATGTTGAATTACTTTCTATAGCAAGTGATGTTTTGGGTGAAAAAGGAATTAAAAAAATTGTACAATTATCTGGATTCTCTGTATCTACTGGAATTGGAATTATGCCCTATGCATTTGTAAAATTAAATATTGACGGTGAAGATTTTATTGGAACTGATTATGGTGTTGGACCTGTGGATGCTGCATTAAATGCAATTCAAAAAATTACTGGTAAAGTTTCAGAATTAAAAATTACTGATTATGGATTAGCATCTATTTCTGGTGGTGCAACTGCCCTCTGTGAAGTTACAATAACTGTTGAGGATCCACATGGAAATAGTGTTTCTTCAAAATCTATTGGTAAAGATATTGTTACTACCAGTGTACAAGCTGTGATTGATGGAATTAATAGAATTATGCTTAAAGAAATGCTTAAAGAAAAACAGATAAACTGAATTTTGTTATTGTTGTGATATCATGTATAAAATTTCATTAATTACTGGTGACGGGATTGGACCTGAATTATCTAAATCTGCAATTTCTGTATTAAATGCAATTACTGATAAATTTGATTTAAAATTTGAAATTACAAAATTATCTGCAGGTGACAAGGCATTAGAAGAAACTGGCAAGGCTCTTCCTGATAATGTAATTGACACTATCAAAAATTCTGATGTTTGTTTGAAGGCACCTGTTGGCGAAAGTGCTGCTGATGTTATTGTGGTTTTGAGACGAATACTTGACCTTTATGCTAACATAAGACCTGCAAAATCATATCCGCATATGCCTGCATTACGTGATGATATTGATATGGTAATTGTTCGTGAAAACACTGAAGATCTTTACATTGGTAAGGAGTTCAGTCTTGGTAATTCTGCAGTGGCTTTGAGGGTTATTTCTGAGGATGCATCTAAAAGAATTGCAAAATATGCTTTTGAAACTGCACAACAACGTGATTCAATGAAAAAAGTTACATGTGTTCATAAATCAAATGTTATGCGAATTACTGATGGATTATTTGTTAAAGCATGTACTGAAGTTTCAAAAGAATATCCTGATATTATATTTGAAGAAATGTATGTGGATGCATGTGCAATGAATTTAATTCGTCAACCTGAGCAATTTGATGTAATAGTCACTACAAATCTTTTTGGTGATATTTTGTCTGATGAATCCTCTCAAGTAGTTGGAGGATTGGGTATGGCACCTGCTGCAAATATTGGTGATAACTTTGCATTGTTTGAACCCGTTCATGGTGCTGCATTTGATATTGCGGGACAAAATATTGCAAACCCTTCATCCTTTTTACTTTCAATTAAAATGATGCTTGATTGGCTTGGTGCAAAACATAATGATCCAACGTGTTTTGAGGTTGCTACAAAATTAGAATCCACTATATTTGATTTGGTAAAATCTGGAATTAAAACTAAAGATATTGGTGGGGATCAGACTACTTCAGAATTTACAAAACAAATTACTGATAATCTCTAAAATTACCAATTTTTATTAGTTGCATATTTTCCTTATTTTACATGGTAGTTTGTTGTATTTGTAAAATTGCTCCTGGCACATTAAAGATCAAAGATGGTAATCCAAAGTACAAGGGAAAACCTGTTTGTAAAGAATGTGAAGGTTACCGAAAACTTTTGAAAGAAACTAAATAGATTATTTTGCCTGAGGTTTATTTTGTTTTGCCCATTCTTCATACATTTTCATTAATTCATCCACATCCTTTCCATCCTCAGAATATGTGACAACAACTCCAAATGTTCCTTTTTTATCATGACCCCTTGCAAAATATCCCCAAAAAGAGTCTGGTAATTTTTGAAAACTGTTTGAATCATGTGATACTCCTATCAGATTATTTCCAATCACTTCGATGACTTTTTTTGCATCCTCTTTTTCGATCATAATTATCATTCAACTTGTTATAATAAAAAGCTGAATATTTGTGCCTAAATTGATGAAGGCATATTTTTCCAAAAAGCTTATTGCTATCTTCGGCAATTTAGATCAACTTGGATTGTCTTCAATGTGATGGAAAAGGAAAGTTCATGAATGAATTTGGTTTAATGGAAAAATGTACTTTTTGTAAAAACCCTGATTTGAGTTTTGGATAAAACCTTTCTATTTCTTTATTTCTTTCGAAATTTTAAAACAACAAGAAAGGGGCGAAAACATTGAGCGTAAATGCATCCTAACATGAATTGTTTTCCTTACTCATCACTCTACTACGCCGAGATGATGGTTTCTTGTTAATTGTATTATGTAAAAATAATATTTAAGATTGATCCTATTTTTAAATTAATTTTTTTATGGAATTGGATTCGATTCTGAATACCATTGTAAGCCTATGTACAATCCTATTGCCACTGCCCAAATGATTGCCCATTTTTTCCAATTCATGATATATTTTGATGATGTTTTTTATGCTTAATAGTTATTTTCTACTAATGTGACCGTATCTTTTACATTCATATCTGATATCCACATTTGTAATTCATTTTTTTGTATTAGAACAGTGACTGATTGATAACATTGTTTACAAACTCCATTTGGGACAATTACTATCATTCATGAATTCATTTGTAATTTACTGAATATAACCAATACCTACAATTTTTTTTATAATTAAAAACATTTTCATGATTTTGCAATATCGTAATCTTCTTTTCCATTTGCAAATTTTTGTGTGATAATTTTTACTCTGTATTTTTTCCCTTTTAGAATGTCTTGTGACAATGTGGTTGGTTTGTCATTATCAAAAAATTTTGCAACAATCATCTTTCTTGATGTGTAAAATTTTTTTACACCGTCAAATTCTTCTTCAGTTTCAATATTCACTTCAGTAATGGTTTCTTTTCCTAATTTACGTTCAACATTTTCTACTTTTACAATTGTAAAAACTCCTTTATCATCTAATTTTGAAAGTGAAGATTCAATCATGATTAATCTACCATTACTATTGCAATTAATACAACAGCTAGTGCAGCAATTAATCCAAGAATACTTGCTTTGCTAACCATATGTAAAATTGTAATTTGAGTGAATTAAGTAGTTTACGACTAATATTTGACATTAATTTGTAATTTAATTATCCCAAGTTTTAGTATTAGTTCTTTTAAATTTACTTTTGTCACGCTTAGAATGTTTTGCCTTGTAATTTAATAATACTATGCCACTAACAAATCCAATTCCATTGATTATTAAAATTGGTAATAATATTCCATTTGGTAAATAATTATTCATTGCTAAAACAATGATTCCAATAATGATTGATGAAATTAATAGGGCTAAACCAATACGTCGATTATTCAATAAATTACTAAATTTTCTATGAACTTAAGCATGTTGATATTTAGAATTTTAATGATAGTGCACTTTGTTATCTTTTATCTTATCTAGGGGGATAGTAATTGTCCTATCTGATCCTTTGCAATAATTTTTTCCTTTGAAATGCTTGTGGATTTTAATTTTACCAATTTTGACACTGTCAATCCCATATGCCCCATGATGTTCTGACACTTCTTCACTAACAATATGACAATGTGTGGAAACATTGCACCATTTACACATAATTTTCATTTTTTCCTCTTTCATGTTTTTTATGTAAAAATTATGAACTTAAGCATATTGCCATCTACTTATTTTGAACTATTTTTTTGATAATTGAATTTTTTTAGATTATAATATGGTAAAATTTGAAACTAATTGTTTCTAGTGCCATCTGCTACGATGAGGATCTATAAGATGTCATTAGGAACAATGTTTTCATTATGATTAAAATTATCTTGATGGTAACACATTAATGAAAATTTTTATTAATTATTTATATTGAAATTTGAATCATTAAAAAATTTGAGTCTTGGTAAAAAAATTGTGATTGTTACTGTTTTTGCAATTATTGCACAAGCTTTTGGAATTATTTTACTTTAAAAAAGAGTATTTGCTGCACAATATGTGAATTCTAGTGGGAGTGTCTTTTTTTAGTGGGATATTTAGTAGATTATCATGGGATTATTGGGAAAGAAGAAAGAAAGATGTGACGCTTGTAACAAACCATTTGAGGATCTTGATGAATGTCGGGAACATGTGAAACGAATACACCCAGCAACTAAACCATGTACCAAATGTTCAGGATTAATGCAATGGGAAAGACAACATGTTGGACAACCTTCAATGAATCTAATCTATGTGTGTCGAGAATGTGATTTTATTGGCGAAATGTGGAAATATCATAGTTAGGCCAATCATAACCTCAATTTTCAACAATTAATCATAAAGAAAGGGAGGTATCGCTTGTTTTTTATAAAGTTGGGGAAGTAATTTGTTATCTAATGCATGCAAATGCTTAGGTTGTCTATTGTATGCGTTTGATAGAACATGGAGCGGGCATGCAGTAGATAGGGTATTTCATTAATCCTTTTTTACTTCGATTTTATTTTTATTAAATTTGTTGTATCCCTCTTTGTTGTATCCCTCTTTGTTGTAACCTAGGTGATCATACCCAAGTCTATCATACTCCTCTTTATCATATCCCTCTTTGTTGTATCCCTCTTTATCATATCCCTCTTTATCATACTCCTCTTTATCATATCCCTCTTTATCATATCCATTTTTGTTGTATCCCTCTTTATCATATCCATTTTTGTTGTATCCCTCTTTATCATATCCATTTTTGTTGTATCCCTCTTTATCATATCCCTCTTTATCATATCCCTTTTTGTTGTATCCCTCTTTGTTGTATCCCTTTTTGTTGCACCCATCTTTATCAAAATTTATTTTTGTATCAATGTGAATTCCATCAAAAGAAAAACCATTTTTATCATATCCATCTAAGTCATACCCATTTTTATCATATCCATTTTTGTTGTATCCCTTTTTGTTGTATCCCTTTTTATCATATCCATTTTTGTTGTATCCATCTCTGTTGTACCTATTTTTATCATATCCCTCTTTGTTGTATCCCTTTTTATCATACCCATTTTTATCATACCCATTTTTATCATACCCATTTTTATCATACCCATCTAAGTCATACCCAAACTTGTCAAATGTTTTACTAAATTTATCAAACAACCCCATAACAGAAACTCATGAATCTAATTCAGATAAGCATTTTTGTGTGATATCTAATAGATTATCATGCATTGTAATGACAAGAGAACATTGTTTGTACTAAAACAAGGAATTGAAGAAATATGGGAAGAATTAAAAAAAACAGATTTCAGTAATGAAAATTTGATTAAACAATTATCTGAAGAAATTCAGGAATACTTTGAATACTCGAATTCACCCTCAAATTAGGCCAATTTTCAACTCTTATTCATAAAGAAAATAAAGTCCTACTTGTTTTTTGAGCTGTTTAATCTCTAATTTTTTGTGTAATCTATCACGTATGGACTCGTTTATGGCGATAATCTATCTGGGTCTCTTGGGTATAATACTACTTCACGAACATTATCAATTCCAATTAATGTTGTCATGAGTCTATCTAATCCCATTCCCCAACCTGAATGTGGCGGCATTCCCCAATCAAATGTTTTAAGATGATCCTCAAATTGTGCAGGATCTAAACCTTGTTCTGATAATCTTGCTTTTAGTAATTCTGAATCATGAAGTCTAGTTCCTCCTGATGATAATTCTAAATACCCATACTGCAAATCAAAAGAACGTGAAAGTGTGGCATCCTCATCTTTTTCTCTAATGTAAAATGGTTTTAATTTCATTGGCCAATCTGTTAAAAAGTAAAATCCTGGGTGGTTATTTCCAATTATTCTTAGATGCGAATCTAACAAATCATCTCCAAATTCAATTTTTTCACCTGCTTGTTTGAGTTCCTCTACACATTGACTGTAAGTGATTCTTTCAAATGGTGCTGTTGGAATTTCTATTGTATGTTCAATTGCTTCTTGTTCTTTTTTACAATTTTCTGCTGTAAATTTGTAAACTGAAATTACTAATGCCTCTAATATATCCATGACATCATTATAATCCATGAATGCTGCTTCGATATCTATACTGGTAAATTCTGTTAGATGTCTTCCTGTATGTGAGTTTTCTGCTCTGTAAAAGTTTGAAATTTCAAATACTCTTTCTAATCCAATTGTCATTTGTTCTTTGTATAGTTGAGGACTTTGTGCAAGATATGCTGTCTTTCCAAAATAATCTAATGAAAATAAATCCGCCCCTCCTTCACTTGCACTTCCAATAATTTTTGGTGTTGTTATTTCAATGAATTTTTTTTCTACTAATGTTTTACGTAATGCTTGCAATACATAATGTCTTAATTTAAAAATTGAAGATGTCTTTTGGTTTCTCATATCTAATGCTCGATGATTTAATCTTGTATCAATATTACTTTCCAATCTTCCAATTGGATCTACTGGTAATGGATGAATTGCTTTTGCTAAAACTTCAATTTCTTCAGCCTTTACCTCAAATGCAAAATCTCTAGCTTTAGTTTCTTGAACTATTCCTTTGATGATAACTACGCTTTGACGATTTATCTCTCCTAGATTATCATTTAATTCTCCTTTTACAATTACTTGAGAAATTCCTGAAACATCTCTAAGTGTAATAAATGACATTTTTCCTAATTTTCTAAGATCTTCGATCCATCCTCCTAGTACTACTTGTTTTCCAATTAATTCTTCACTTAATTCTGCAATATCATGCGTTTTTACAAAAACCATCTTTTCATTTATCCTCAAACTCTATCTCAATGTCAAGGTTTCGGGTATTTTTGACAATTTCTATGACTTTTTTAGTATCAATAGGGAATTTTGATGTCCATTTTCCTGAAACTACTGCTTTAGTTTTTTTAATACCTTCTGCCCAAACTGCATTAATTGCTAAAATCTTTGTTGGAAAAAATAAATCCTCTATGAATTTTTTGTCTGTTTCATCTGCTTCTACTAGCCAAATTTTCTCCTTAAATTGATCTTGAAGTAATCTGTACAATGTCCTGCTTTGTCTAATCTTCATTATGTCATTTTTTGCTAATGCCAAAATAAAATTTCCTTGAAACTCTTTACACGAATACAGTGAAAAAGTCTCTATTTCCTTGTTTGATTTAGCAATTTTTGCTAATAATATTGATGCATCTACATCTGCTTTTGTTAATTCTCCTGTTTCCACTTTTCCCTCACATTGAGGACAAAGTACCGCATTTTTTGCATCAAAGCCACATATTGGAAATATCATTTAAATCAATTTTTTATTTCTAATAATGTTGTTTATATCCTTTAGTGTAAAATAAAAATTCTAGATTGGATCTACAAATGATATGACTTTGTTGTCAATAAATGGACTATTTTCTAGATATTCTTCTTCCAACGGTCCAGTATATGCCGTTGATGATGTCGATTTTGAATTAGATTCTGGAGAATCTATTGGAATTGCAGGTGAAAGTGCATGTGGTAAAAGTACATTGGGATTATCATTGATTAGAATGTTGTCTGGTGGTAGTAGTTCTGGAAAAATTATCTTTGATGGTGATTCTATTTTAGATTTATCTGAATCTGAATTTGATGATAAACTTCGATGGAAAAAAATTTCTATGATTTTTCAAGGTGCAATGAATTCATTAGATCCTGTATTTACAATTCAACAACAATTTATTGAAATTTTAAAACAACATAGTTTTGATGGAAATTCTAATAAATTAATCTTAGATTCAATTAATTCAGTTAATTTAGATGAAGATATTTTAAAAAAATATCCTCATGAATTAAGTGGTGGAATGAAGCAAAGAGTAATTATTGCAATGGCTTTAATTTTAAAACCTAAATTTGTGATTGCAGATGAACCCACCACCGCATTGGATGTTTTAATTCAAGCACAAATTATCAATTTATTAAAAAAATTAAAAAAAGATGGTATGTCTTTTATGCTAATCACTCATGATTTAGCAGTTTTATCTGAAATAGCAGATAAAATTGGAATTATGTATGGTGGACAAATGGTTGAATTTGGTTCTTCTCAAGAAATTTATAAAAATCCAAAACATCCTTACACTCAAGGACTTTTGGAATCTATCCCAACTCTAAAAGGTGGCACTCCTAAATATATTCCTGGAACTCCTCCAAGTTTACTTAATGCTCCCTCTGAATGTAGATTTATTGATAGATGCCCGTTAGCTATTGAGAAATGTAAAAAACTTCCACCAAAATTTAAAACCGATACTGGTTATGTTAGATGTTGGCTTTATGATGACGAGAAATAATTATTTTGAATTTAGATATTCTGAATCAATTTTTTTTAGATATGCATCTTGAATTAAGATAGTTTCTCTTTCTATTATATTTCTACAAATCATTTTTGCATATTTTATTAAATCTAAATCTTGATGATCATTTTCAAATGTATTTATTTTTTCTAATATGTTTTGTTCAAATTCCATCACACTATGAAGTTCTTTACTTACATTGTCTATTTTCATTTGTTCATAATTTTTAGGTTTTCTTGAATTGATTTCATCAATTAATTTTTTAATATTTTCCATATTTTACAATTTTTTCTTTCAATACTTTAATTTTGATTTTCTTTTTTATGTTCTAAAATATGTTTTAATCCATCTGCCATGCTAAGTGAATCTAAATTTATTTCACAATAAGGACATTTCAAGATATTTCTAATTTTCTGAATACTTTTTGACAACTGGTAAGCATGAATCTATGATTCTTAGCATTTCAGATCTAATGGCTTTTTTATCTATTGATACCCAAACTCTTGCTTTCTTTATTGCAAATGATATTGTTTGTACTTTCTTTCGTTCTTCCCAGACAAATTCTACTTCACCCAAATTTTTATCAAAAAATGCTTCTAGATCTGAATTCATAGCAATATGTGAAAATTGATACTGTGTGTTTTTTTCATCTAATAGTGGTGTTAAATCTGGTCTTCGTATGTATGCTAATAACTCTCCCCTTTCACCTATTACTCCTACAAATCTGATAAATGGACTGATGCCACCTAATTCTTTACAAATTAATTTAAAATTTTTTCCTGCCATACATTTTATTTAATTTTGATTGTATTTTAATCCTGTCGTTAACTATCTATTTTTAATTTTATTTACTGATTTTTTTTTAAAATATTGTTCCTAATCCTATTACCACAATAATTGTTTTAATTATTTTACCTGACACCATAAAAATTAAAAATTTTCTAAATTCCATTTTTTTAACTCCTGCTGAAATTAAAATTAGATCTCCAATTATTGGAATCCATGCTGCAAAAAATATTGCACTCCATCCAAATTTATCTAATAATCTATTGTGTTTTTTTTCATGTTTCACTATGTTTGATTTTTTCTTCATTTTTTTAAATAATTTATTTCCCCCTAATCCTATGAAGTAATTTAAAATTCCACCTATTACAGATCCTATAATTAATACAATTGCCACAAGAAAAATATTTTCACCTCCTATCAATAACGCTGACGTTAAAATTTCTGTTGGTAATGGTATTGCTGTAGCTGCTAATAATGAATTTAAAAATAGACCAATTATTCCATACTCTTGAAATATATTATTAGCTAGAATTTCTTGTATCTGCTGATAATATTCCATAAATAATTCATAACTCATGAATACCCATTTTTACTATGTTTATTATTCACTTTGATTCAAAATTGCTCGTTTTGATTAAATATTACATAAAATTCATTTGATTAATGGAGTTAACTGATATTTTTCCATTTGCTCCAGATGATGGTTATCTTATTCTGATTTTAGTTAATTTCATTGGCTCTCTAATCCCTTTTGTACCTCTGCCTGGATTTTTGTTACTTGCCACGATGTCCGTTGGTTCTGAATATGATTTACATTTACTAGCAATTCTATCAGCTGTTAGTGCTACAGTTGCAAAACAAATTATATTTTTTGTAAGTTTTAGTGGTCGTAAAATTATGAGTAGTAAAACTAGAAAAAGAATGCGACCTTTTGAGAGATTAGTTAAAAAATATGGTGCTGCTGCTGCATTTTTTGCTGCTGCCACACCAATGCCTGATGATATAATTTTCATACCTTTAGGACTTGCAAAATATAATCCAAAACGATTTTTTGCTGCAACCCTTGCTGGAAAACTTGTTCTTAGTTATATCATTGTCTTTATTTCTCATTACGTTGGATTATCATTCATTGAACCATTTTTAGAAAATATTGATGATGCTACTCCTGTTTATATTGGAATTCTAATTTTTGCTGCAGCCATGACTGGTGTAATTATTTTAGTTTTAAAATTAGATTGGCAAAGAATTATGGTTAAATTTGCACCTTGGACATTAGATGAAAATTCTGATGACAATACTGATGATGATGTTGATAAAAATATTAAAAAATAATTTTAATATTTTATAATTTAAAATTCCACAACATTTCTTTTCCATTTTTTATTCCTACTCTAGTTGATTTTTTAATTTTTTTAATATACAATCCATCCTCAATGTATATTTTTGATTTTTTTGTTAAATCTATCCCGAGGTGTTCTTTTGTAATTTCTAAAGCTTGTGTTAGTTTTGCAGGACCGTTTGTTAAATTTTTAAAATTTTTAACATTTCTATTTTTTTCCATTTTTTTAATTCCTTTCTCTGGATTAATTCCACGAATCAGTACTGCCCCTGCAGATATTTTGGATTTTTTTGCTACTACATTGAAACAATAATGCATACCATATGTAAAATACACATATGCTATTCCTACTTCTCCAAACATTACCTTGTTTCTATCTGTAATTTTTCGAAATGCATGACTTGCTGGATCATCTTTGTGCCTATATGCCTCTGTTTCAATGATTATTCCTGACATTTCATAGTTGCCTATTTTTCTAACTAATTTTTTCCCTAAGAGATCCTTTGCAACAATTACTGTATCTCTTTGATAGAATTCTTTAGGAAGTATACTCAATGTCTATCTTAACTTTCTTGTTGTTTTTTAATTCTTTTATTACTTTCAATAATTTTTTCATATCTTTTTTTAATACACTAATTAATTTTTGATTGTAAATTGTTGCAGCTGGATGAATGGTTAAAAAATATAACTGATTATTTTTTCTAACTATTTTTCCTCTAAATTTTATAATTTCTTTTCCATCTAATAATGAATTAAATGCTGTATTGCCCAAAATACAAATTATTTTTGGTTTAATTATTTCTATTTCTTTTTTAAGATAATTTTGACAGGTGTCTCTTTCATTTGTTGTTGGAACTCTATTTTTTGGAGGTCTACATTTGACAATATTTGTTATGTATACATCATCTCGAGTAATTCCTGCATTCTCAAGTGCAATTGATAATTTTTTCCCTGCAATTCCTATGAATGGCTCTCCCTTCATATCTTCATTTTTTCCAGGTGCTTCTCCTACAAAAATTACATCTGATTTGAAATTTCCTTTACCTGGAACTGAATTATTTCTTGTTTTACTAAGTTCACATTTTGTACATTGTGTTACTTGTTTCTTAATTTTTTTTAATTCTTGTTCCATGCTAATTTACACTTTTTACTGTTGCAGTTCCTCTGATTGTTGGTCCTCCATTACCCATAATCATTGATTGCATTGGATCTCCTTTACCACAATTAGTTATTGGTCTTACTGTAAAATCATTTCCACATGCATCAATTGAATTAAAAAATTCTGGAGCTGTTCCCATAACAATTACGTCCCTTTGTAAATCTGTAATTTCTCCATTTTCAATTTTTTGTGCATATTGACAGGATATGCTCCAATTATATCGCTTCATGTCAATTGATGGAATTTTCATATTTGAAATATAATGGCCATTTTTTACATTTTTAATCATTTCATCTACGTTTTGATCTCCATTTCCAATACACGTGCATGCCATACGAATTAGAGGCATGTATCGATAATTTGTTGCTCTCATATTTCCTGTAGGGAATGTGTTGAATACTTTTGATGTTTCTCTATTTTGCATGTGGTTTTTTAAAACTCCTTTTTCTATTAGATTTGTTTTTTTAGTTTTAACTCCTTCATCATCAAAGTAATACCAACCTAAACTTTCTTTGATTGTTGGATCATCAAAAACATTAAGATTTTCTGATCCTATTTTTTCACCTATTTTTCCTTTCCACCATGCCCCTCCTGCCCATGCCATCTCTTTTCCTAATACTCTATCTGCTTCTGATGGATGTCCTAGTATCTCATGTGTAAGTAATGAAACAAAATCTGGATTCATTACTACTGTCGTTGTTTCTTCTTTTACTGGTTTTGCATAAATTAATTCAGATGCTTTTTTTGCAATATCTTTTGCGCTTTGTTGAGCTTTATTTGTAATTAATTCTAATCCCCCTCTACCACCTTCTGTAATATTTACTGATTGTGTTAGACCTGATTCATGTGCTGTAGCAACCATTTCTATAACTACATCTGTAAAATTTTGTAAAATTTCTGAACCTTCAGTATTTGTGAAATATTTTGAATTAATTGTATAATATGGATTTGTAATTGCTTTAATTATTTTTGATTCATCTTTGATTATTTTATTGCATTCTAAACCTATTGTTGTTAATTCATCAATTCCTGGTTTTTTTAAAACTGGAAAATTAATTTGTTTTTTATTTATTGGATTATTGTGTAAATTAATTCTATTTTTTTTATTTGAAAATGTATAATCTGAATTTTTTATTGTATTATCTAAAATTTCTTTTATTTCCTCAAATGAATTTGGATTAGTTATTGAGCAAAAACCCCATGATCCATTTTTAATTAATCTGACTCCTATTCCTTTATCTTCATTATTCCTAATGTGTTCAATTTCCCCATTTTCTATCATTATTGATTTTTTTACTTGTTGTTCTGCTCTTGCATCACAATATTGAACTCCTGACTTATCTACATATTTTATTATTTTATCTGTAAGATCCTGTAATTCTTGTTCCATATTTTACAAATTCTATTGAATCCTAAATCTTGTACTATTGATGACTAGATATTGCAGGCATGGTAAAGTAATACTCATCTTCAAAATCATAATCTGACGTGCTCTTTTTTCTTAAAAATTCAAAATATTGTGTACAATTTTCGTAAAATTCCTTATTTTTTGTTGTTCCTTCATGCATGATATGTCTGCCAATTTATCAATTTTTCAATGAGAGTGAGTCATTTTGATCCATGATGTTTGTTTTCTTTAACTAGATATTATTGGATATTTTTTATATTCAAACATTAATTACATTTTATGACTAACATACTTGTTGCTGATACCAGTGTAATAATTAATGGAAATCTTGCTGAACAAATTGAATCTGGTTCTATTAGGAATTCTGAAATTATCATTCCTCAAGCTGTATTTGATGAACTTCAATCTCAAGCTTCTAATCATAAAGAACAGGGATTTGTTGGATTAGAACAGATTCAAAAACTTAATCAGTTATCTGAAAATTATGAAATAAAAATTATTTTAAAAGGCTCTCATCCTACTATTGATGATATTAAATTTGCTTCTAGTGGAAGAATTGATGCGTTAATTATTGATATTGCAAAACAAAATGAAGCTATACTCTATACTTCTGATAATGTACAGCGTTTAGTTGCACAAGCTGAAGATGTAGAAACTATATTTTTAAAACCTAAAATAATTCATGAAGACCTTGAATTTTTAAAATTTTTTGATAGCACTACAATGAGTATTCATCTTAAAGAAAACCAATACCCTCTTGCAAAAAGAGGAAAACCTGGAGAATTCTTGCTTACAAAAATTGGTGAAGATATTCTCACTAAAGATTCTTTAAAAATAATTTCTTCACAAATATTATCTGCTACAAATATTTTTGATTCTAGCACCATTGAAATTTCTAAAACTGGTGCATATGTTATCCAACATGATGATTTTCGTATTGTAATTACTTATCCTCCTTTTTCAGAATCTTATGAAATAACTATTGTTCATCCTACTGTAAAATTATCTCTTGAGGATTATACTATTTCTGAATCATTGATGGCGCGTCTTACTGATAGAGCTGAAGGAATTGTTATTTCTGGTGCACCTGGTTCTGGAAAAAGTACTTTGGCTTCTGGTTTGGCAAATTTCTATCATGATCAAGGAAAAATTGTTAAAACATTTGAATCTCCTCGTGATTTACAAGTTGATGCCGGTATTACACAATATGGTAAACTAGATGGAAGTTTTGACAATACTGCTGACATCTTATTACTAGTTAGACCTGATTATACAATTTTTGATGAAGTGCGACGAAGAGAAGATTTTACAACATTCTCTGATTTACGATTAACTGGAGTTGGGATGGTTGGAGTAATTCATGCTAATTCCCCTCTAGATGCAATTCAGCGTTTTATTGGTAAAATTGAACTTGGTATTATTCCAAATGTTTTGGACACTGTTGTCTTTGTAAATAATGGTGATATTGAGAAAGTTTATGATTTAGAATTAAAAGTAAAAGTTCCTACTGGAATGACTGAATCTGATTTAGCTAGACCTGTAATTGAAATAAGAAATTTTGAGGATAATGCTTTAGAGCATGAAATCTATACATTTGGAGAAGAAAATGTTATTGTTCCAGTAGCAAAACGTGGCGAAAAAGTTGGTATTGAGAAATTGGCTGAGGATAAAATTAAAGATTATTTTGCAAAATATGATTCAAATGCCCAAGTTGAAATTTTATCTGAAAACCGTGTTAAAGTAAGCGTTCATGAAGATTGTATTGCATCAATTATTGGTAGAGGTGGAACTAACATTAATGAAATTGAAAAATTCCTTAATGTTCACATTGATATAGTTGCTAAAGATTCTGAATTACTATCGTTAACTGATAATGATCTTGCTTTTAGTTTCTCTGAATCTAAAACTGCATTACTATTAACTGTAAATAGAGAATACACTTCTATGCATGCTGATATTTATGCAAATGATAAATTTTTTGCATCTGTTAAAATTGGGAAAAAAGGACAAATAAAAATTCCAAAACGTTCTGACATTGGAAGAAATTTGTTACATTCTACTAGTTCACAAAATGATATTCAATTATTTCTTAAAGATTAAAATTATATTTTCTTTTTAATTGATATTAAGCACTAAATTTTTTATCTAGTTTTACTTACATTAGATATTTTTAAAATTATCAATGATTTTTGGATTTGCTTTTAGGAAAGTTATGAATTTTCTTAATTGTTTGATTGTTTTAGGATTAAGATGGTGCTCTATTCCTTCTGTATCTTGATTGGCAGTATCGTACTCTACCCCTAAAATTTCAAAAAATTCTAATAAAATTCTATGATTTTGACGAATCTCCTCTGCAATTTGTATTCCATTCTTTGTTAAATTAATTCCATGATATTTTTCATATTCCAAAAATCCTCCTTCATCTAATCTTTGAAGCATTTTAGTTACACTTGGTGCACTAACGTTCATGTATCTTGAAATATCTAGGGTTGTGGCATATCCTTTTAATTCCACCAATTCTGATATAATTTCTAAATAATCTTCCATTCTAGAACTAGATCGTGTTTTTTCTAATCCATGTGCTGCCTTGATTGATTCTAGTCTTTTAGAATTTTTTGCTTTCATTGTTCTTTGTAATTAAAGGAGATCCACTATAATTGAGTGTCTGTTTGGTCTATCTTAGCTATTCTTTGTTGACTTGAGTGTAATCCTATTTGATCTTTGAATGTTAATTATTTTTTTGTAGAATTATGTTGAAATGAATGATCCATTAAAGGCACGACTAGCAAAATTACAAAAATTTTCTGATTCTGCTAAGCGTAGAGCTGATTTGTACTCAGATATAGCAAAAATAGATGATTCTCATACTGCTAGATCATTGAGTGCACTACAAAAGGCACCTGCCCCAGGTAAAAAATTGCAAAAAATTGGATTTCTGATGTTGTGGATACCTGAACCTACTGGAGTAACGTGTGCCATAGGAGGCCCTATGATTGTTGCTGGCAAATATTTAGATAAAAAATACAATGGTAGCACATTACATGATATTGGTCATCACACTAAAAACACAATGTCTACAATTAGCGATTTTAGAAATTCTGTAACATAACACATTCAGTTTTTAAAAGGATACTGTTAAACTAATTTATGACCACTAAAGCTCAAGCTTTAATTCCAATTTTTATTGCTGCTGTGATTATTGGTTCAATTGGAATACTCACTTTGCCAAGCGAAATAAAATTGGAACAAGTAAAATTTCCTAGAGGTATGATTAAAGTCGATACCATACCTCTCGAAATACAAATTGCTGATACAGACTCAAGTCGTGTTCGTGGACTAATGTTTCAAGATCAATTGCCTTTAGATCAAGGGATGCTTTTTGTATTTTCAGAACAAGGTTTGTATTCTTTATGGATGCTTAACATGCAATTTGAATTAGATATGATCTGGTTTGATAGCGATGGTAAAGTAGTGCATATTAAAACAAATGTTCCTCCATGTGTAATACCTGTTGAAATTGCTGCAGGATGTCCAAGTTTTATACCTGATGGTGAGGCAACATATATTCTTGAAGTTACATCTGGCTTTGTTAAACAAAATAATATTACCAAAGACTCTATTTTAGAAATAATATCTATCTAAAATTGCAAAACCTTATCTTATAATCTATTTCTAAATTATTTATGAATAAAAAAATTCTCATTCCAATTATTGTTATAATAATGTCGGCTATTGCTATTTTTTTGATTCCTGAAAATTCTTCTATGCCTTCCTCGGAAAATCTCTATCAATATGGTTTTACTTTTTATGATGTTGAAAAAATAAAAGAATCTTTATCTGAAAAAAATATTTTTATGTCTACTCCTACTCCAATTACAGATCATACTATTGAAAATTACTGTGCAATTCGTGATGATATTTTGTCTGCTATTACATATTGTACTACTACTGCTATTCAAGATCCAAATGGAAAATCTCTTGGAAATATCAGTATTGGTGGTACTCCTGATAATCCAATAATGGCTATTGCTGCAATTAATTCCTCTCCATTTTTAGATTCAAAATCTAATGAAGTTGAGATTGTTTTTGAAACCATGATTGAAACTTTGGTTTGTGATTGTTGGAATGAAAAACAACCTGGGGGATTTGAATCTGTTGGTGCTTGGTTGTATGCTGCAAACACTAAATTTTCTGAATCCTCTGAAACTTATATGAAATCAACCATTGATGGTATTGATAGCGAAACATTAATTCTAGAAATTACTTCTAAAAATGACTCCTATTTGTGGACTTTAATTGTTCTAAAGTAGTCTAATTATATATGATAAAATTATTTGATTGGAGATTACAATGATTGATCAATTATGGTTAATTCCTTTGGGATTTGTTGCTGGTATATTGGGTTCTATGATTGGTCTTGGGGGTGGGATTATCATTGTCCCAATATTGACATTTTTGGGTTTTCCTCCAACTGTTGCAGCAAGTAATAGTCTTTTTGCAGCATTCAGTAACTCTGTTGCATCTACGATTTCTTATTCCAAACAAAAAAGAATTGAATATTCTTTGGGGTTAAAACTTGGATTACTTGCAATTCCTGGTACTATTTTGGGTGCAATAATTTCTACTGATGTTGCTCCAGATATTTTTAAAATTTTATTTGGGTTTGTTTTGATTGCATCTTCTGCTTACATTTTTTTAAGAAAACAGATTGAATCCAGAGAAAAAAGAATTTCTAAACAATTAATTATTTTTATAATTGGAGCTAGCTTTTTTGCAGGAATTATTTCTTCCTTTTTTGGAATTGGTGGTGGGATCATTTTTGTACCTTTGATGATCGTTGGAATGGGAATGTCTATGAAGAGGGCTGCGCCTACTTCACAATTAATTTTATTATTTGCGTCACTATCTGGAATAATAGTTCATAGTATTTTGGGACATCCTGATTTTCTTCAATCTGGATTTTTAGCAATTGGTTCTTTTTTTGGTGGATTGGTTGGTGCAAAATTATCTTTAAGTGTAAAAGAGAGAAATTTAAAAATTCTTGTCTCTGTTGTACTTTTAATTACAGCTGTAAAACTATTTTTTGATTCTTTAACTAATGGTTCTTTTTCTTTTCTTTTTTAGCCTCAAAAAATTAATTGTATTTTTATACTAATTTTTTGAAATATATTGTTCGTTAGATCTTTTGATCTGATGGCTGAGGAGACTAGTTGGCTCCTTAGTTTTACCTTCATATTTATTGTATAGGTTCTTTTTTAATTCTGTAAATATTTTTATCTTTATCTTGTTTCATCCACACAGAATGTTACTTCTACAGATGAAAGTGCATTTTCTGTAACTAGGAAGTTAAATGCTTCTGCTATTCTTTGATTATTTGGCTCTGACCCTGCTACTGAACCTGGGAAAATTGTAAACATTCTAATTTTTGATTTTAATACATCACTTAGTTCTTGATTAACTGTTGTTGTAAATGGTCTTAATGCTCCTCTAAAAACTTCTACTTGAGCTCTTTGTGTACCTGTGACTTTTCTTCCTATTGGTAAATCTGGACCAATGATCATGATTGCACCTTTTGCATCTTTGTACAGACGTGGATCTTCTTTGCCACCTGGTACAAATTGTTCTAGTGCTCTTTGTGCAACTGTTGCAGGTGTCGATATAAATTTTTCAGTTAACCCTTCCCATACTGATCTCGTTAATTCAGTTAATTTTTCAATCTCTGGTAATTTTCCTGTAATGTGTATCACTCCTAAAATTTCTCCAATGTTTGTTTGTGCTGTGTTTAACCATCTTTGAACTTCTTCAGGATTTTTAATATTGACCACATGTGAGTGAAATTTACTGCTGATGTATTCTTGAAGGTGAGTTGGAGTTGTTTGTGATATGAAACATGCTACTTTTCCTCCATTTTTTTCAATATGTTGTGCTAAAAATTCTACACGTTCTGCATCTGTTTTGTCTGTTGCATCAATTGTAAGCACAACTACCTTTCCAGTAAAATCTGGTTGATGAACTTCTGGAGTTGTAGTTCCAATATATGGTTTAACTGGATAAAATACTCTATCTCCTGGCATTACTTTACCGTTAACAATTTTTGCAATTTCATCATCACACAAATTTAGAACTGTTTCTGCCACTTGCCCTTGAGATAAGAATTCTTTATTTGCAATCATATGTGATGTATTGTTTTGAACTTTTTCTGCAATTGTTTGTATTTTATTCAACAAGTTAGTTAATGTCTCAGTTAATTTTATAATATTTTTTCCATTTGCTAATTTTATAGCTGCCTTTGAAATTCCTTCTTTGATAACTGAATTATCTTCGCCTAATAATGGAAGTAATTCTTTATTTGCTGTATCTACTTCTGTTGGATTAAGATCTTCAAATCCACTAACTCTCATAAATTCTGCTGCTGCTTTTGGATATACCGTTTTGTAAATTCTATCTGAATGAACTGGTCCTGGATTTGTTGCAATTGAAATAATCCCTTTGTCTGTTAGTTCCCATGACATTAATTCTGCTAATCTATTTTTTGCTCCTTGAGCTGCAGTGTATGGACTTCTAAATCTGTATGGTCTTTGCTCCAATGGTCTTTCTTCTGTGAAAAATGTTGAAATTGTAATAATTTTTCCTCCTTCTTTCATAACTTTAAGTGCTTGAACTGAACCCCAGAATGTCCCTGTAAGATGAATTCCAATAGTACTTTTGAATTCATCTAATGATGCATTAGGAAAACATGTTACAGGACCTGAAATACCTGCATTGTTAATAATATGATCAATTACTACGTTATCCTTTTTTAAATCCTCAAACATCTTATTCATAGTATTTTCGTCACTTACATCTACACCTGAAAAAATTCTAACATTTGCACCACTTTGTTTTTCAACAATAATAGTTTCTAACATTTTGGCTGTTTCATCTAATGGCTCTCTTCGTCGTCCTAGTATGATTACACTTCCTCCATTTTCTACAAATTTCTTAGCAATGGCTTGACCTATTCCAGTACCACTTCCTGTGATTAAAGATATTTTATTTTGAAATTTTAACATAAGTAATTTGCCAAATATTTTGTGATATTTATTTGGATTGATCTATGTGAGTATTTCTTGAAATCTTTATTTGGGGTATGGTGTAAGATTTTTTATGCATGATACTGAATCTGATACTTTCATTTATCAAACATGGCCTGAAAAATTTAGCACCATGTTAAAAGAGATTGGGGTGGATTCTGAATCTAAAGATATCGCAACTGATGCTGTTGAAACTGATGATTACTATAGTCGATATTTTTCTCAAACTCCTAGAATGGTTACTAACAAAGGTTGTATTGATATTAAAAATTCTAACATTGACGTCGTACAAATAATTCAAAAAGGATAATTATGCAAGATCCAAATCCACTCCCATGGGGCGCACAAGATAGATATCAAGCACATTTCATTGTTAGAAAAAATGTTGGTTCTTCAGCAATAAATTATACTGCTAAAACAATTCTTAAAACTCAAGGTCATTTTGGTTCAAAAGTAGTTACTAAAGTTGAATGGAATGGATATGGTGATTTAGCTACTAAATTAAACTCTGATAATGAACTTAATGAAATGATTGCAAAACAATCCATTAAGGATGCAACAATCTATGTTGAACCTACTGATACTGCTGTTAGAATACGCGGTAAATGGGATAATCATATTGCATTTGGGATTACGAAGGAACTCTTTGAAATTTATGATAGAATTGCTGGTCACATAAAATCAGTTTAAGCTTTCCACCAATCTAACGCAAGAAAATCTACTTTATCTTTTCCTTTGGGTATTGCTAGAATGAATTGTTTTCTTACTGTTGTTGCAAGTCGTCCTGCAAGAACAATTCCTGTTGATGTTATTGATTCATTTCTATTGTATACTTGAATTAAAAATGGCGCATGATCGATCCCTGGTCCTTTTTCATATACTGCAAAATCACATCCAAATTTAATTCCTGGATTAATTATGTATCCTTTATCTCGAAAATTTTTGTAAACAATATATTTTTTCTCAAATTCGTGAACTTCTTTTTTACAAATTTCTATCATTTGTTTAATATTCATTTTTTGCTTTAATTTGCTAATACTAATTTTTTTATTTTCTAATAAATATAATCCCTCAATCAAGTCTAAAATTAATGGCACATTGATTTCTTCAATTTTTGGTTTGGGCATACCAATTGGCTTTCCATAATATCCTTCAGTGAAAAGTTTTTTAGAATCATCAATATCCCAAACAATAATTCTATTTTCTACTAATTCACTTTTCATGCTTTAATCAAATGTGTTATGTATATGAATTCTATAGTGTATAACTAGCGTTAGTGATATTAAAAATAAAGTAGAAATTAAAATTGTTTTTTGTTATAGGCTTAATGCTAGCAGTATGAATGAATCTGAAACTCTTTGACATTTGTCTGACATTTCTTCGATTCCTTCAATTACATCTTTGATCAACAATAATTCTTTTGGATCCTTTACTTCATTGAGAAGTTTTATTGTTGCTTCTCTATATTTGATGTCTATTTCTCTTTCAATTGTTTGTGTTTCTTGAGCCAAATCAATTGCGTTGGCAGTATTTGTATTGAGACTTCTAATGATTTCATTTAGTTTGTAGACTTCATCTACTACTAATGATATTAGTTCTGCAATATCTTTATCCAGTTTTGAACTTTTCAATGTAGTTATTTTTACATTTGAAAGTTTGAATGCAATACCTGTAATGTAACCTGCAATCTCATCCATTGTATAGGCTGTGTTTAGAAGGTTTTCTCTATTCATGATTAATCCCCCAACATCAGCAACTTCTCGTGTAATTTTTCTTCTAAGATTCTCTACTTCTTCTTCTATAGTTGAGATTTGTTCTAACGTATTTTTGACTGCTTTCTTATCTTTTTTCATTAAAGAATCAGTTAGTGTTCCAAGTTCTCTAGATGCGTTTAGAATTCTATTGATCTCATCTTGCAAAACTGCTATAGCCTTTCTTTTTGCTTGTACTTCAAGTTCTCCACTATACATAACAAAAAGTATGATGTCTTGTGGTAATTTAAATCCTCTATGATCTTTGATATTTTTTGAGCGTTATTCTATCAAATTTTTATCACGAGCAGCTTTATTTTGCCCTTTGTATAATGAAATTACCTCTTCATCTGTTGATGCATCTTCTGCCATTTTTTCTACTCTTATCTTTCCTGTGAATTTTGGAAATCGTAATGCTAATCCTGCATTTTTTCTAATTTCATCTTGTGCTACTTTGTGGATTGGACTCAGGGTAATTTCTGACGCTACAACTTCTATTACTAATTCTGGTTCAAACCAAACATCTGCTTCCATTTCACTATTGATGCGAGGATTTTTTTTAATTGTAATTTTTGGATTTAGAATTTGATATAATTGATCTAAACTTTCATCTGTGAATCCAGTACCTACTTTACAAATACTTGGAAATGTGTCTGTATTTTCATCATATGTTGAAAGTAACAGTGTTCCATAACTGCCTGTTCTTCTACCTTTCCCAAAAAACCCCCCAATTACAACAAGGTCTAAACTATCTCCTAATTCATTTCTATATTCTCTTTTTAATTTTAACCAATGACTTCCTCTTGAACCTGCTTGATATGGCTTGTCTAACATTTTTAACATTAATCCTTCACTTCCTGCATTAATACTATTTTCAAAAAATTCCTCAATTTTGTTTTTAGTTTTTGCTATTGTCATTGGTATGTATTTTGCAAATTCATTTTCTTTTACTATTTTTTCTAATTTTCTTCTTCTTTCAATATAACTCAATTCTATACAATTTTTTCCATTACAATACAATACATCAAAAAAATTTACTGTGATGGGATATTCTGTTACTGCTTTTTCAATTTTATATTTTCTTCTCCTATGCATTAATTCTTGAAATGGTAAAAAATCTCCCGTGTTTTCATTTATTGCAACTATTTCTGCTTCTAGTATTGCATTCTCTGCTTGAATTATTTTTGGAATTTTTTCTATAATATCTGGATAGTAACTTGAAATTTTTTCTAAACTTCTAGAAAATAATTCTATTTTTTCTCCTTCTATGTGAATTTGTACCCTTTCTCCATCTAATTTGTATTCAATGGCAAATTCATTTCCCATTTTTTCCATCACTTCTTCTTCACTTTTTACTCTGTCTGCAAGCATGGGTCGAATTGGATTAAATAATTCTATTTTAAATTCTTCAATCCCTTTTATTCCATCTGTTGCTATCACTTCTGCAACTTTTCCTAAATCCGTTGAAACATTATATGCGTATTCTAACATCTTTCTATTCTCTTTATTTCCAGAATATGCAATTGCCAATGCATCCATCACTGTATTTTCAGCAACTCCTAATCTTAGAGTTCCAAGTAATATTTTCAAAATATATGTTGCTTCTAAGGTACTTGCATCATTTAGTAAACTGGATATGTATTTAATTTTCATATCTTGAGATCTTAAACCTTCTAACCTTGCAATTTTGAATAATGTTTCGTATACTCTTTCTACAGTAATACTTTCAACAAGAAAAGTTGTCTGTGTTTTCTGTTCTAAAATTATTGCTGCTGCATGTCCTAGGTCTCCTCTTTTGTTATATTCTTCTTCAATTTTTTTAATTGCTATTCCTGATGATTTAGAAATTGCTCTAATTGCTAATTTTTCAGCAACACCTAACTCTATTCCTTCAAAATCCGGTCTTAGTTTTCCTTGAAGAAGGTATGTGATTTTTGAAATTACATCTTGTGGTGTTTTTTCAAATAATTCCACTAAATACTGTGTTAATTCTAATCTTTTTCTAGTTGATTCCATTTTTTCAAAAGATTTTGCTAAAATAGAATATTCCATTATTTTCTTCTGCCTTTTCCTGAATAAAAGTCTGAATCTAAATATATCTAAAAATTGTTGGCTTGTCTGAATTTTCAAGATCTGATACTAGTGCAAAATTATGTAGTGGGTACATTTCCTTGTACTGTTTCATAAAGCTCCATGCTACATCATGCGTTTTAAATTCAGTTCTAATTCCATCGATTTTACTTTTCTTACCAAATATATCTAATGGAATTATCTTGTAATCTTTTGGTCGATTATGTGGTCTAGCTCTAAGAAACCAGGCAAATACAAAAACTAACACTATGCCTAAAATTACATATTCTCCAGCCATTTTAAAAAATGCTAAAATTATTCCTGGTATGGTTTGCCCAAATAATACTACTAGAAAACTTGAAAACGAAATTACTGCTAACATTGTAAAAATATACGTCTTTCGATCAAAGATTTTTTGAAAGGCCCTCATACCTTGTAATGCCTATACTCTTTTTTCATTTAACTATTTCGTAAAATTGTAAAAATACGAGATCACTAATCTGGATCTACGTAATTTTCTTTTCTATCTGTATTATTGGATTTATCGTCTTTCATTGGTTTCATTTTTGTTTCAAGAATATTCATTCTTGCTCTATATCCTTCAGCATATTCTAATTCTGATGGTACTAGTGTTGCCGGATGGATAAATCCTTGGCTTCTAATTGTAATTGCTTTCTTTGTTGCAATTTCTCTAATGTAGTCCCAATCTGGTGTTGAAAATCCATCAAACGGTCCTACCAATTTACCATTATGCATACTAAATACTAATGCTTCTACAATTGGAATACAAAAGTTGATTGATGCTGCTGAGTTTAATTTCACTGGCATCAATGGCATATTATGACTTCCTCTTGTGTTTCCTGCAACAAAGTGGGGGTTGTTAAACATACTTCCCACTTCTTCAGTTGCTGGAAAATTCTTTTGTGTTCTTACTAAACAAATCGGATCATCTTTTCCAACATATGTTCCTGCAATGTTATGTAATCTATCCGTTGATGCATCGAGAATTGGCTCACCTTCTTTTGTGTATACCGAATCTACCACATATCTTCCTGGATACATTAATGCTGCTTCAATAGTTGGTTTGTCTTCCCATAAATGTAATTCTGCAATTTGTGCTTTTTCTACATCCATGATGTTCATTACTACTCCACTTGCAAGAGATTTGTTTACAATCAATGCAGTATTACTTAGTGAATCTACAAACATTTTGTATATTGGATAGTTGAATGCTCCTGGTTCTGTTTTGTCTGCTGCAAAAACAGTAAATGCTTCATTAGGTCTTTCTTCGAATTCCAATTCTGCAACACCTGGACCCATTCCTTTAACATTTCCTGAAAAAGAATCTTTGAGTAAATCTTGACCTGCACCGTAAAGTCCTTCTTTTTTGGCAACCTCTGTTCCTGCCATGAAAGCATCCCATGCTAATTTGTGGACTTTTTCATTATCTACACCATGTGTATGGGACATGACGATATGTGTGTCATCTCCACAATATCCTATGTAATGGTCAATAAGTAAATCTCCCGAATTTTCAACAGTATCTCTAATTGCTTTGATTAGACCGTCACTTGGTTTTGTATGTCCACCGATCCCGCCGACATCTGCTTTGATAACTGAAACTGTAATTTTCATATATCTAATTTTTTCTTCTTTGATTTATGTGCTTTTAGTGATATCATTCGTTCAAACATTTATTCCAAAAAATATATTTGTTAAAAAAAATTCATTACAGTAATATATGCCCTCGACGTCGAATTCGATATGGCAGATAAACCACACTTAAACATGATTGTAACAGGTCATATTGATAACGGTAAATCTACAACTATGGGTCATTTCTTAATGGATCTAGGAGTTGTAGATGAGAGAACCATTGCAGCACATGCAGAAGAATCCGAGAAGACCGGAAAAGGTGATACTTTCAAGTATGCATGGGTTATGGATAACATTAAAGACGAAAGAGAAAGAGGAATTACAATCGATTTAGCATTCCAAAAATTTGAGTCTAGTAAATACTTCTTTACTTTAATTGATGCTCCTGGTCACAGGGACTTTATTAAAAATATGATTACTGGCGCTTCTGAAGCAGATGCAGCCATCTTAGTACTTTCAGCAAAAGAAGGTGAAACTGATACTGCAACTGCAGCTGGTGGACAAGCAAGAGAGCACGCATTTTTGCTTAAGACATTAGGTGTAAAACAAATTATTGTTGCAATTAACAAAATGGATGCAGTTGACTACAAAGAAGATGCCTTCAATGCAGCCAAAGAGAAAGGTGAGAAATTAGTAAGATCTGTTGGTTACAAACTAGAAGACGTACCTGTCATTCCAGTTTCTGGATGGAAAGGAGATAATTTAGTTAAGAAAACTGAGAACATGCCATGGTATTCTGGTAAAACACTACTTGAAGCATTTGATGACTTTACAGTAGAAGAAAAACCAATTGGTAAACCATTACGTGTTCCAATTCAAGACGTTTACACAATTACTGGTGTAGGAACTGTACCTGTAGGTAGAGTTGAAACTGGTATCATGAAGGCAAATCAAAAAATTATTGTAATGCCTTCTGGTGCACTTGGTGAAATCAAATCTATTGAAACTCACCATACAGAAATGCCAACTGCAGAAGCAGGTGACAACATTGGTTTCAACCTAAGAGGTATTGAAAAGAAAGATATCAAGCGAGGAGATGTTCTTGGTACTCCTGATGCTCCACCAAATGTAGCAAAAGAATTCAAAGCCCAAATTATTGTTATTCATCATCCAACAGCAATTGCACCTGGATACACTCCAGTTATGCACGCACATACAACACAAGTTGCAGCAACTGTTACTGAGTTTCTTCAAAAAATTAACCCTGCAACTGGTGCAGTTGAGGAAGAAAATCCAAAATTCCTTAAAGTTGGTGATGCCGCAATTGTAAAGATTAGACCCGTAAGACCAACTTGTATCGAAACTTTCGAAGAATTTCCAGAAATGGGAAGATTTGCACTTAGAGATATGGGTGCAACAATTGCAGCAGGTATTGTTAAGGAAATTACTGAAGAGCATAAACCATAGGCATTTTTTATGACACAAACTGCCCGTGTTAAACTCACTTCTACAAGTCTACCTAAACTAGATGTTGTATGTAATGAGATAATGGGTATTGGTAAAAAAACAGGTGTTAAAGTGAAAGGTCCTACTCCACTTCCTGTAAAAAGATTACATATTGCTACAAGAAAATCTCCTTGCGGTAGTGGCACTGAAACTTATGAGAAATGGGAAATGCGGATGCACAGAAGAATAATCAATATTAATGCTGATGACAAAGCAATTAGACAATTAATGAGACTTAAAATTCCTGATGATGTCTATATTGAATTATCTTTAACATGATTTGGTATCCT
Source organism: uncultured Candidatus Nitrosopumilus sp. (assembly GCA_905612485.1). Classification (GTDB taxonomy): domain Archaea; phylum Thermoproteota; class Nitrososphaeria; order Nitrososphaerales; family Nitrosopumilaceae; genus Nitrosopumilus. The sequence goes on along the minus strand of CAJQSE010000009.1, from coordinate 43,299 downwards.
TAAATTATAGAAATTATTGATGATAAACATGGTTGAAGAAATTACTGATGAAATAGAAGAAACCACTGCAGAAACATTTGATGTAAATTATGCTTGCTTAAGGTGTGGAACTGTTGTTTCCAATACTGAACTATCTCGTTTACCTGAAATCAAATGTATTTGTGGATTCAGAGTATTTACAAAAGTTAGACCTGCAGTTGTCAAAACTGTTAAAGCAGTTTAGTTATCTGTTCTTTTTGTAACTATGTTCTTTTTGTAAATGAGTTCTCATATCTTCCATATTTGAAAAATTTTTGTTACATTTTTTACAGTCATATTCCAAATCTTTACCATGAATTATCTGTTGGTGATTCATTAGTTCTTCTTCTTTTAAAAATTTTTTATCACATTTATCACATTGATGTTTTTTAAAAAAATTCACTTTTAGCCGAACTCAGCTTTCTTTTTATCCCAGCATTTTCCACATAATTGACCTTCTACTTTCCAATGATTTTTTGGATTATGTCTGATTAAACCCATTTTGGTATCGCATAATGAACAAAAGTTTTTCTTTTGAGCAAAATCTTTTTCTTTTTGATCAAAACAATTCTTACATAGGAGTCCCTCCATATCCCATTGCCATCTTGGTTCCCACAAATCCGTAATTTTTTGTGTTAACTTACATTTTATACATGGTTGTCTTACTTGACCTTCATAGTATTCTTTTGATTTATCAAAATGACAATCTCCACATAGTAACCCTTTCAAATTCCATTCTTTTTTTGGTTTATGTTTATGTGTTAGTTCCTTATTGCATACTACACAATATGCTGGTTTTTTAGTAAATAGTCCCATGCTTTTCATTTAATTTTAAAATATTTAATTATTAAATGTAAACAACCCATTCAAACTGTTGCTAAATTGATACTAAAATCATGTTGAATAATAAAAATAATTAAAAATTACAAAAATTGATCATTAATTAAGGATTTTTTCAAGAGCTTGACTGACATTAATCATGCCATTCTTCTTGGCAAATTCTTCAATCATTTTGTATTGTTTTTCACTAAAACATACTGGCATTGAACGTGCTTTCATAGTGATAATTCATCTAATTCCCTAATATCTTTTTCTCTACGAACATATTTGAAACAGTTTCTTTTAGATCTTCTGTGATAAAGAAAAGACAGATCTTAGTTATTGGAAATAATACTAACGGATGCACTCCTAAACATGAAAAAATTGCATATGATGTGGGAGTTGAAATTGCAAAATCTAATTCTGTTTTGATTACTGGTGGTTTAGGCGGTGTGATGAATGCTTGTTCTCATGGTGCAAAAGATGGCAATGGAATTACTGTTGGAATATTACCTCAAGATGATCCTAAATTTGCTAATGATTATTGTGATATTGTGATTCCTTCTGGAATGGGGTTTACTCGTGATTTTCTTAATGCCTTATCTGCTGATGGTGTGATAATTGTTGGCGGTGGTTCTGGAACTTTATCTGAAGTGTGTGCTGCATATATGAGCAAAAAACCCATGGTTGCAATTAGAGGAATTGAAAGTTCTATTACTCCATACATTGATGGATATGTCGATCATAGGAAAAATGTAAAAATTATTGGTGCTGATACTGCAAAAGAGGCAGTTGAAAAAATTTTAAAACTAATTACTGCATAGAAATTAGCAAAGGATCTGGTTTGTAAAACTCACCATGCTCTTTTTCAAGTTTATTTAATTCATCAACGATATTTTTAATTCCAATTTCTTTTGCAGTTTCAAATAATGGTTTTTTTAATCCTAATCCTAATTGTGCCGCTTTTTCAATTTCAGTAATATCGCTTGCACCATTTGTAATTAACCATGCAGCATTGTTTAGAACATTTGCTACTAGTTGAATGGGGTTAAATTTTTCTGCTAATTCTTTAGATAGTGCAACCCTTTCATATTTATCGTCAGAATATTTGTAATACCCTTCACCTGATTTTTGTCCTAGTTTCTTTTCATCAAACATTTTTTCAACTGTTGGATGTGGATTGATCACTTTTTTATCTCGTAAGTGCATCTCTACTGTAGCTTTATGAATTACATCCATTCCAGTAAAGTCTGCTAACTCAAATATTCCCATTGGAAACCCTAGTTTAAATTTCACAGCTGAATCAATTTCTTCTAATGTTGAATTTGTTCTATCTTGAGCATAACATGCTTCATGAACCATTGGAATAAATAATCTGTTGATGATAAACCCTGGAACATCTTTTCTACATAGTACGGCTTGCTTATTTACTGATTTCACATATTCTTGAGTTAAATCTGTAATTGCTTGAGTTGTTTTTTCTCCTGGAATTATTTCAACTAACTTCATTAATTGTGGCGGATTGAAAAAATGAATTCCTATAAATTTTTCTGGACGTGATGTTGTATTTGCTATTTCTGTAATTGGTAATGTACTTGTATTTGATGCAAATATTACATCTGGTCCTGCCACTTTATCTAATTCTGCATATACTTTTTTCTTTAATTCCATTATTTCTGGAACTACTTCTATTATCATTTCTGCATTCTTTACTGCCTCTTTCAAATCTACAATTGGAATTATTCTTGAAAAAATTGCATTAGATTCCCCTTTTGATATTTTTTCTTTAGAAACTAGTTTATCTAAACTCCATTTTATTTTCTCCATTGCTTTATCTAAAAATTCTTGTTTGATATCTCGTAAAACTACATTATATCCTGCAGTTGCTGAAACTTGAGCAATACCGTGACCCATAACCCCTGAGCCTAATACTGTGATATTTTTTATTAACATGAATTGACAAAAATTCAGTATCCTTTATAATGTATTTCTTCATCATTGTGATATTATGGGCTTGTTTAATCGCAACAAATCTAATGGGACTAAAACAAAATGTGATGTTTGTGGAACTGAGTTACATGATCCTGAGAGATTAAAGAAGCACATGAAAAAAGCACATGGCAACGTGCCTGCCAAAAAATTAGATCCTAATGGTGGGGACGGCGGTACATGGTAAAATGAAGTTAAGTTCTAGTCAACAACAAGGTTTAGTTTTTGGATGTGCTTTTTTGGCTGCTGGAATTGTTTTGTCTACAATGGTTTTCCCATTCTGGCATTTAATTCGTGAAGATGTTTTTGAGGATGTTGTTATTTTAAGTAATGATAATGGTACTTGTTATGTAGAAACTATTGATGATGTTCCTAAAACTATTGACAATTGTAACTTCGATGCTGGTGATGAGGTTACAATAAAATTTGGAAAGGATTTGGCATGGGCTAATGTTGTTACTCCATGATAGATACTTTGATATTTAAAAAATTAATTTTATAATCATGGATTGTATTTTTTGTAAAATCATCTCAAAACAAGTTCCTGCAAAAATTCTTAATGAAACGTCTCATTCTATTTGTTTTTTGGATGCATTCCCACTTACAAATGGCCATGTATTGGTTATTCCAAAAAATCATCACAAAAAAATTCAAGATATGTCTAGTGCTGAGAATTCTGATTTATTTTCTTTAGTTCATACTATGATGTCTAAAGTTGATTCTCTCACTGGTTCAACTTTACTTGCAATACATAATGGAGAAAATGCTGGTCAAGAAGTACCTCATGTTCATGTACATTTAATTCCAAGATCTAAATCTGATTCAGCTGGACCTGTTCATAGTATGTTTAACACCTCTTTGAAATTATCTGATTCTGAAATTGAAAAATATTATAATTTATTAAAAATTTAATATGGGAATAATTTTTCTTTTGTTCTAATATTTTCTACACTGATTGCTTTTGTTGGACATGTTTCAGCTGCATTCATAATTTTATTTACTCCAGCTCCTTTTTGATTAATGACTTTTGATTTAGGATTTGTTTGACTTTCTTTGTCTATTTCAAATACCCCTGGTGCAATAATCTCACAACTACAACAACCAATACATAATGATTTGTCTACTCCAACTTGAAGATCTGGTTGTTTACTTGGTTCTCTTGCTTTTTCATATTCTCCATTTTTACCGTCTGCTCTTACCCGTGCATTGTAATCTTCCCAAAACTTTTTTTCATATTCTTTCCAAAAAGTTGGATCTCCTTCTTCAAATTCACGTGTATATTTCCCCCAATCTTGTTCTGGAATTCTCCCATCATTTGGTGCTCCCCATTGTGGTTTTGGTTTGACTCTTTGATTTCCTGAATTTTGTTTTGCTTGTTGATATTCTGTATCATTTTTTTCATTCTTTTTTAGAAAATTATATGCTTCTGTAATTTTTTTGAATTGAGTATCTTCATTTTTTTCTTTATTTTTATCTGGATGTAATTCTAGTGCCATTTTTCTATATGCTGTTTTGATTTCTTCTTGTGATGAATTCTGATTAACATTTAATGTCAATAATGCTTCTCGCCTATTCATACTAGTTCTAATTCCTCATATGTTAAAAATAATTGTTAGTATTTTATTATCTTATTCCAAAATTTCATCATCTACTACTTTCCATGCTGGTTCCACAATGCATAAAAAACGTAATTTTTTTGATCCAATATTCTCAATAAATTGTTTTGAGTTTGGAGGAACATATGCAGAATCATTTATTTTTAAATCAAACACATGATCATCCATTTTTAACTTTCCTTCACCTTCTAAAATATAGTAAATTTCAGATGATTTGATTTTGTGAAGTTTTGTTTTTTTCCCAACTTCTAATGAAAACTGTGCTATACTGTAATTAATTCCATTTAGTGTATTATGGGGATCAAAATATTGTTTAAATTTTGCTCCTTCCTCTCCGTCTATAAATTCAATTTTTGAATCTTCCTTTATTGACATTATTTCTAAATGATTTTTGTAACTTTATTTCTAAAATCTGACTCGTACCAAGTTGTTTTGTATGTTACATTTTTTTTAGGTAATATGTTGATTGCAACATGTGAAAATTCTTTCTTTTCATCAATGGAACCATGTGTATGGAGTGTTTTTGCTGGAATGTGAACAATATCTCCTTCATTAAGATTAATTCTTTCAGTTCTTTTAATTTTAAATTCTGATTTTTTTGAACCAAATTTTTTAAAAATTTCTAAACTACCTTTTCCTTTTACTGTCATTAATATTTGATTTCCATTATGAAAGTGAAGTTTTGTTTTAGACCCTTTTTCAAAATGAACATGATAGATATCTTGATCTTTTGTTTTAATTTTTTCTGAGAGTACTTTCATCCATGTTTTACCAGTAAACCATTCTGGATTGACACTTCTTTTGTCTGTTGAACCATTAATGTTTGACTTTTTCATTATTTTTTTTATTGAAATAACCTCTTTTTCTTTGTTTGGAATTTTTTTCTATTTAATACTATGATATTCTATAAATCAGAATTGGTTTAATATGATGACTTGTATCTTTTGTATAGTTTTGAAAAAGAATCATGATCAAAAAACACTAGTTTTAAGAAAAAAAATTGATGAAACTAAAGTTTTAGAAATTCTCGAAGATAAAAAAACTGCTTTGTTTAAATCCCTATTCTCACGCCCAAAAAAAAGTGATATTCACATTCACTCGGTTAAATTATACTATGAATGTATTTTATTGGTATCTGGTAAATACATGGCAAATTATTTTAGAAAAGCAACTCATTCCATTTCTGTTCCCTCTAATGTATCTGAAGTAGTTTTAGGCGCTGATGTTTTTCCAGTGAAAACTAAATCCAATTTTAAAAAAGCAATTGTAGGAAAACGTGGTAAAAATAAAGTGGATTTAAAATTAGAAGAACATGTATTTGTTGAAAATGAGGATGAATTAACATTTGATCATCATGGCGGGGCAATTAAATTTCCTTTTAAATTGAATTCTAAAACAACTGAAAATTACCCTAATCGATTATTAGAAAAGAATTCATCAAATGTAAAAAATTGTGAACTCACACATGACGATGCAATTAAAAAATTACAAACTTTTTTAAAAAAACCTTTAGATGACGAAGTAAGAAAGATTGAAGAAGAATTTGTATTGCGTGAAATTAATAAAGTATATGTTCCCATTTATGAAGCACGATTGATTGGACCAAAAAAGAAAGTTAGTATAATTAGAATCGATGCTGTACGTAACAAAATTTTATAGTTTTACTAATGCTCTAAATTTATCATTATTATGTAATGTTGTAAAAACTGGTTCTTCTTTTGCCCAACTACGGATTATTTTTGGGTTTCTTGAAATTGCTTGTTTTAATAATTCTAATGCCTCTGGATATTTCTTTAATGCTGCTTTACTTCTAGATTTTGCATAAATAACATTTACATTATCTTTGTATTTTTTTAGAATTTCCTCAAAAACATCTAGTGCTTTTTCATGTTTTCCTAACTCTGCTAACTGAACCCCTTTTTGAAAAAATGCATCTTGATTGTTAGGGTATTTCTTACAAATATTTTGAAAACAATTGAGTGCTTCTTCATGTCGTTTTAATTTTCCTAAAACAATTCCTTTGTAGACCATTGCATTTGGTTTTCTTGGATCTATTGAAATTGCTTTTTCTAATACAGTTAATGCTAGTTCACATTCTTGAAGTTTATCTAGTAAAACTCCTTTATTAAAAAATGACGCTGCATATTTTGGATCAGCTACAATTGCTGCATCATAACATTCAGAAGCTGCTTGAATATTCCCATTTTCTGCCATTGCAATTCCTTTGTTGTTTAATGCTTGAGCATCATTTGGATTAATCTCTAATACTTTATCAAAACAGGTAACTGCATCACTGTATTTTTTAATTTGATTTAATGCTAATCCTTTGTTAAACAGTGCCCCTGTATCTGTTGAATTTTGTTTTAGAATTTTATTAAATAATGAAACTGCTGCTTTTGGTTGATTTCTTTCCATCATGGACATTGCATTATACCTGATATCTTCTGGATTTTCTTTTGATCCAAATAACCCCATATTTTTATGAGAAAACTATTGCTAATGAAAGTTTATCTTAATTCAATGATTTGAATTTTTTTATTGCCTCTTTTGCCATTTCTTCTTGTTTTTCTGCAGATGTATTTGTTGGATTCTCTGTTGCATAGGCTTCTTTTGCATCTTTTTTCTTTTCCATGTCTATCTGTAAATGCTATTTTATAAAAATCTGAATATATGATTCTAAAAAAACACGTTGGCATACAGTTTGCAATACAATAAGAAGAGTTATTTTTTAAAATTAGTTAATTTTTTGGGAATGTGTGTCTTTTATTACCATTTATTACCATTCATTACCAATAGTATATATACTGGTTTGATTCCTTTGAAAATATGAGTACACAAACAGCAAAAACAACTCAAAATACAAATCACTCAAACAATGTATTTGCAATTTACAAGCAAAATGTACAAAAATATTTTGATGGTATCACAAAAAATACTCCTCAATATTTTCAAACAACAACACATTTTCAAGAAGAATGTATGAAAGCTGCTCAAAAATCATTTGATGCTGCAATCACAATGCAACAAGAATTTGCTCAAAAATCTGGATTATCTACAGATATTCCTGAAGCTGCAAAAACTGTAATTGTTGATTCCAACAAACAAATTATTCAAGCTAGCTCAATTCAAAATCAAATTGCAAAAACTGTAATAGATGCAACCACACAAAATGTAAAATCATTTAATGATAATGTTGCTGCATTTACTGATTTGAACAAAAATATTATCCAATCTTGGATAACCACATGCACTCCTACAAGAAACTAGGGTGTTTTTTTATTTTATTTTTCTAATTCCAACAATAACTATAGCTGGAACTCCAAGATACATTCCAAGGTTTAATGCAATAACTGAAAGTCCAAGTCCTAATACTTCTGATTCAGAATCCGCATTTTCCATTAGCGATAGAGTGGAAATCATCGGAGTGATTACAAGTTTTACTGCTTCTTTAAAGTATGGATTTTCTCTTTCATAATCTGCAATGATTGGACTAAATGAATAGTAAACATCGTTAAACATTCCCATGAATGCAGTTCCAGATTCTGTGTTTAGTAATTGATTGTCTCTTAACTCTCGTAACTGTTGAACTTGTGGAGCTAATTCAGAACCATAAGTTGCAGTTGCAATTAGACAACCACCACCTACGGGAGTAGGGGCAGAGCCCGAATTAGATATACAATTGTCAGTAAGGTATACTTCTCCAAAGTTTGCTTCAGTAGAGCCTTGTGATATTATTTTTTGATTTTGAATTACAAAAATTTCCAAGTAGCCATCTTGTGTTAATTTTTGAATTTTTGTACCAAACATAGCCTGCTGTCCAAAAGTAGAATTACATTCAAAAAGAATATCATCATCATTTTGACCAGCTATTTCAGTGAAATCAACACTTGAAGATTGGAATGCACCAGTCCATTCAGTATCAGAAAATATCAATAATTTTGCTTGTCCGTCAGGTATCTTTTCATTTAATTCAGATTGTACAGTTTGATCTATTGATTGTGTCTGAACAGTGGCAGCGGGTTGTGAAAAAATATGGGTTCCCACAATAGATAGTTCATCATTTGATCTTTTGAAAGGAATAGTAATTGTTCTATCATAAGGAGTAATGGTTTCATCATACGAAGCAAGTTTCATTCCACGAATAAAGACATCAAAGTCAATATCTTCAGAACCAATTTTTGCATCAATTATAGCTCTGGGTAATGTTATGATTAATTCCCCTCTTGCTCTAGCATCAATGAAAATAAGTAGAGATGTATTCTCAGAATCAATTTCAAAGTCTAAAACTTCTCCACCACGAATACTATAATCAAAATCATCAAATTGTTGTGCAAAAATATTTGGAATCATAACTCCAATCATAGCAACAACTGCTATTGTAATAATGAATACCGATTTCAATATAATTCTCAATTCTGTCGGCTATTTAGGAAATTAATTGATGTTTGTGACTAATATTATAATAATTAATTTGATTTTAAAAAATAAATTATTTGAATTGATCAAATATTTTAATATTATATTCAATTATAGATGCCATAAAATTATCCCAACTCTTCATTGCAGATAACTGTGCATCTGTGGAATACTTTCTAAACTGAGCATAATAGCCCATTTGTTGTAACATGCTATCTGTACCTACTTTGGTATATTTTCCAAATGCTTTGATTAATCCTTTATCCATACCTCGTTTTTCAAAGAGTTCTTTTTCACACATAGTACAAGAATCAAAAGTATTGTTCACACTATGAAGATATGCGGTGTATAGTTCAGAGAACTGTTGCATTTTTAGAGGTAATTGAGACTCTAATTTTTTTGTAAACTTGTGAGTATTATTTTTTAGTATTTGTGAAATAGAGTCTGATTCAGTTTCTTTACTTTTTTTATTTTCTATTTGATTATTTTTTTTAATAGTTTCTTTCTTTACTACATCTGATATACTCATATTTTTTAATAATATATAGTATTATTTAATTGAAACAATAATGTTTTATTTTGAACCCCTTCTGTTAGGTTTGCCGATCTTTATGTTCATAAACTGGTCTATTGCTTCTTTGCCTGATGCTTTTTTATAAATTATACTTGAGTATGTTTAACAATCTTACACCAAACCCTTAATTTGATTTAATTATTATTTTTATTATTGTCTGAGTTTGAAATACGTTATTTTACTGATAAAGTGTTTGTGCATCATTGGCCCAAAAATTCACCCGTTTGGTCTGACTCCTTACAAAAAAAATTGGATGTTTCAATTAATAAAAATTCTAATAAAAAAGAAATAGTTATTGATTCTCATACTGTTAGAATTGAAGATTTTCAATTCATCCGTTTAAAAAAAATTGGAATTTCTGTACCTTTTTTTAAAAAAGAATGCAGGATAATTTTTGAAGCACAATTTGAGACTGTTTTTACTCATGTCCATATTACCATTAAATCTAATAATTTTCTAGAAATTTTTAACGAGTTAATTTCTTGGAAAAAGAAATTTCATGAATAATTACTATATTTTAGAAATTTTCTGAAGCTTGAATCATTTTTTTAATATCTTCTTTAGAATGACTAATTGATATGGCTCCTAATTTACCAGGTAAGAAAAAAATCCCATCTTGAGAAATCATTTTAAAGTGATATTTTTGTAACATTTTTGAATCACATTTTGCAACATCTGTTGAATTTGTTATTTCTGTAATGCCATTTTTAATAAAATGTGTCATAAACAAAGAGCCCTTACCTGTAACTATAACTTTTCCATCAAATACTCTTTCTAATTCTTTTCTGGTATAATCCCCTAATGAATTAATTTTTTGATATGTTGATTTTTTTGTTTTCAAATAATTTAGAGTTGCATACCCTGATGTCATTGATGTTGGATTGGCTGAAAACGTACCTCCCCCAATGTATGAACGTTCAGATTTTTTCTTACCTGTTGTATCTGCATATTCCATGATTTCTTTTTTACCGCACAATATTCCTATTGCCATTCCTCCTCCAGCTATTTTTCCTAGCGTTACTATGTCTGGATCTAATTTCATTGTTGGATACAAACAACCATATCTAAATCTAAAACCTGTAACAATTTCATCTAAAATAAATAATGCTTTATTTTTATGAACAAATTCTTGTATTCCTTTTAGGTATTCTTTTGTTGCAGGTATACATCCACCTCCACCTAAAACTGGTTCAATGATAACTCCTGCAAGATTTTTTGAATATTTTTTTAATATTTTCAATGAACCTTCTAAATCATTGTATGGAATTGAAACAATTTTGTCATCATTAACCACTCCACTACTTTCTGATTCTTTAAATGGCCAGTTAACACTTTTTAGTAAATCTGATGTGTACCCATGCCATCCTCCATCTATTTTTATAATTATTTTTTTTCCTGTAACTGAACGTGCTAATCTAACTGCATACATTGTAGCTTCTGTACCTGATGTTACATATCGAATTTTTTCTGCAACTGGTACTGCTTTTGAAATTAATTCTGATAATTTTATTGTCTGTTCATTTACTGTTCCATACATCCAACTTTTTTCAATTTGTTTTTTAATTGATTCTTTAACACTTTTTTGACCATGTCCTAATATCAAAGACCAATGACCCATCCAATAATCCGTATATTTGTTATTGTCCACATCAACTAAATTTTTTCCTAAGGATGATTTTACTACAAATGGATATGGGTTGAAATATCTTATGTTATGTGAAACACCATTAATGTGAAGTTTTAATGACTTTGAAAATATTTTTGCAGACGTTGGTGTTTTTTTCTTATAATTTTCTATGTGATTCAAAACCAAATTATCCAAAAACCTTCTGGCATTTTAATTAACATTAGTATTTTACCTGGCACCCTTTATGGATCAATTCCTTTTGAGGCTATTTTTAATAATTTTTTTTTGCAATTTTTTCAATTTTTGATGCGATCTAGTGTAATTTCACGCATGGTTTATATGGATTCTGTAAACATCAGATTCTGCATACGTAAAGCAATAGGCGGCGCTCGTGATGAAGTATGGCAATATGCCACTTTATGATTCATGGGCCTCCATTTACGCATACAAAAATGAGGATTTGATTGAAAGATCATTTCTGAGATGTGAAGATTATGTGCATCCGTCAATTCCAATTTACAAGTACAAATGTACTTCAATAATCAAGACCAAAAAGAAAAAAAATTCAGAATCCGGTTGATCCTGCCGGACCTGACTGCTATCGGATTGATACTAAGCCATGCGAGTCATTGTAGCAATACAAGGCATACGGCTCAGTAACGCGTAGTCAACCTAACCTATGGACGGGAATAACCTCGGGAAACTGAGAATAATGCCCGATAGAACATTATACCTGGAATGGTTTATGTTCCAAATGATTTATCGCCGTAGGATGGGACTGCGGCCTATCAGTTTGTTGGTGAGGTAATGGCCCACCAAGACTATTACAGGTACGGGCTCTGAGAGGAGTAGCCCGGAGATGGGTACTGAGACACGGACCCAGGCCCTATGGGGCGCAGCAGGCGAGAAAACTTTGCAATGTGCGAAAGCACGACAAGGTTAATCCGAGTGATTTGTGCTAAACGAATCTTTTGTTAGTCCTAGAAACACTAACGAATAAGGGGTGGGCAAGTTCTGGTGTCAGCCGCCGCGGTAAAACCAGCACCTCAAGTGGTCAGGATGATTATTGGGCCTAAAGCATCCGTAGCCGGCTCTGTAAGTTTTCGGTTAAATCTGTACGCTCAACGTACAGGCTGCCGGGAATACTGCAAAGCTAGGGAGTGGGAGAAGTAGACGGTACTCGGTAGGAAGTGGTAAAATGCTTTGATCTATCGATGACCACCTGTGGCGAAGGCGGTCTACTAGAACACGTCCGACGGTGAGGGATGAAAGCTGGGGGAGCAAACCGGATTAGATACCCGGGTAGTCCCAGCTGTAAACTATGCAAACTCAGTGATGCATTGGCTTGTGGCCAATGCAGTGCTGCAGGGAAGCCGTTAAGTTTGCCGCCTGGGAAGTACGTACGCAAGTATGAAACTTAAAGGAATTGGCGGGGGAGCACCACAAGGGGTGAAGCCTGCGGTTCAATTGGAGTCAACGCCAGAAATCTTACCCGGAGAGACAGCAGAATGAAGGTCAAGCTGAAGACTTTACCAGACAAGCTGAGAGGTGGTGCATGGCCGTCGCCAGCTCGTGCCGTGAGATGTCCTGTTAAGTCAGGTAACGAGCGAGATCCCTGCCTCTAGTTGCCACCATTACTCTCAGGAGTAGTGGGGCGAATTAGCGGGACCGCCGCAGTTAATGCGGAGGAAGGAAGGGGCCACGGCAGGTCAGTATGCCCCGAAACTCTGGGGCCACACGCGGGCTGCAATGGTAACGACAATTGGTTTCGAATCCGAAAGGATGAGGTAATCCTCAAACGTTACCACAGTTATGACTGAGGGCTGCAACTCGCCCTCACGAATATGGAATCCCTAGTAACTGCGTGTCATTATCGCGCGGTGAATACGTCCCTGCTCCTTGCACACACCGCCCGTCGTTTCATTGAAGTGAGCTTTTAGCGAGGTGACGTCTAATTGGCGTTATCGAACTTGAGGTTCGTGACAAGGGAAAAGTCGTAACAAGGTGACCGTAGGGGAACCTGCGGTCGGATCACCTCCTTAGACATGGAAAGTGTACGGGTGTACATAATCTTCACATCAAATCATCGATGCAATGCATCACGAAAGTGATGTATGAAGGATGTAGCGGGCCATTTACCGATGGTTTGCAATGATCGTCGTGCATAGTCGTGTAATATGTGGCTGAATATACTGGTGTAAAGACGCCAATAGGTGGATTGCTAGGCTTGAGAAGAGATGAAGGACGTGGCAAGCTGCGATAAGCTCGGGGTAGGCGCACGCATCCTATGATCCCGAGATGTCCGAATGAGAATCTTACACATTTGTGTATTCCAGTACAATAGTATTGGAAGTCGAACCGTGGGAATTGAAGCATCTTAGTACCACGAGGAAAAGAAATCAATTGAGATTTCCCAAGTAGTGGCGAACGAAAAGGAAATAGCCCAAACTGAATCCTTCGGGAGATGTGGTGTTTTGGTATGATAATGTGGAATCCTGGAGCACAGCTGAAATGATCTGAAAAGTTCTGGAAAAGAGGGTGATACCCCCGTAAGCGAAGTGTAAAGGGTCCTATTCATACCCGAGTAGTTGTCCTTGGTAGTGGGCAATGAATATGGGAGAAAGTAGCTTCCGAGGCTAAATATTTCTCAAGACCGATAGTGGACTAGTACCGTGAGGGAAAGCTGAAAAGTACCCCGGAAGGGGGGCGAAAAGTGCATGAAACCTATTGGTTACAGACGTGCGTGGCATGGAAGGTGATTTTTTTAGATTAGAGATTCTAGCAATAGAGTTGAAGATTTGATGTTCAAATCATCAGTGTTGCGCGTTCCGTCTCGAAACACGGGCCAAGGAGCTAACTGTCATGGCAAGCTTAAACTGAAAAAGTGAAAGCGAAGGGAAACCGAGCTCTCGCAGCTTCGCAAGAAGTCAGGAGAGGCGTGTGAAAGTGCGTAGAGTCATGGCAGCTAGGCTAGAAGCCAGTCGATCTATTCCTGAGCTAGATGAAGGAGGGCGAAAGCCCTCTGGAGGTCTTAAGACGTTCTGACGTGCAAATCGTTGTTGTGACTTGGGAATAGGGGTCAAAAACCAATCTAGACTGGCGCTCGCTAGTTCCAACCGAAGCGTCTCGCAGGGCGTGGTTTGTGGAGATAGCGTTTCCGGTAGAGCACTGATAGAAGGGCACGGGGGAGAAATTCCTCACCCTCCATTCAAACTCCGAACGGATACGCATCGCAGAAGCAAGCACACGGGCTCATGTGGCGTAAGGCTCATGGCCGAAAGGGGTTTAACCCAGACTGAAGTTAAGGTCCCCAAATTTTTGCTAAGTGTCAAGCTAAAGAGCGTGTTCTCGCCAAGACAGCAGGGAGGTAAGCTCAGAAGCAGCTATCCTTTAAAAAGTGTGTAACAACTTACCTGCCGAGGGGGGATGCCTCAAAAACGGACGGGGCTAAAGCAAAATACCGATACTTTAGATAATTATCAAGAGATAATTCGTGGTAGGTTGGCGTAGTGATTGGGCCGAAGCAGGGCGATGACGTCCTGTGGACCGATTTCTATTGCAGATCTTGGCGGCAGTAACAGCATAGTATTGTGAGAACCAATACCACCGCAAGCGCAAGGGTTTCCAGGCAATGCGTTATCAGCCTGGAGGTAGTCGATCCTAAGATGTGCCTCAACAGAGTACATCGAATGGGAAATTAGTTAATATTCTAATACCTTGTATCAATTGTTTGATCTATATGGTTCGCTTCCGGATAAGGGGTGTACAATTATCGTTGTATCTAACTATTCGAGGGTGAAGGAGTGTCGTAATGACGAGATCTCATCCGAGGTAGGAATGGCTTCGCGTTAGCGAAGTTTTCTTGATTCCAGGAGACCATGAAAGACTGTGTAGTTAGAAAGATACAAGTTCGTACCCAGAACCGACACAGGTGCGCTGGCTTAGAAAGCTAAGGTGCTACGGGTATACCGTATGGCGAGGGAATTCGGCAAATTAGTCCTGTAGCTTAGGTATAAGGGATGCCTGCGGTCTTCATGAGGAATGGGGATCGCAGGTTGCAATGACAAGGGGGTTTCGACTGTTTAATAAAAACACAGGCGACTGCTAGTCCGAAAGGATTTGTATAGTCGCTGAATCCTGGCCGGTGCCGGTACCTAAAACTTGGGTTCAACCGAGCTAAGGGCCGGTTAACGCCGGGAGTAACTCTGACTCTCTTAAGGTAGCCAAATGCCTTGTCGGGTAAGTTCCGACGCGCATGAATGGAACAACGAGAGCCCCACTGTCCCCGCCTACAACCCGGTGAAGCCACATAAGGTGGACGAACAGTCCATCAACTTCCATCGGGGAGAGAAGACCCCGTGGAGTTTTACTGCAGCTTGTGCTTGTGGTATAGTAAGAATTGCACAGGGTATCTGGGAGCTATGCTTAACATTCCCCGGGATGTTAATGAAGCAACGATGTAACACCAGACTCTTTTTGCAGTACCACTTATCCAGTGAAGACCGGAGACACGTGCAGGTAGGCAGTTCGGCTGGGGCGGCACCCCTTTGAAAAGATATCAAAGGGGCCCAAAGTTGAGTTCAAACGGGGCAGAAATCCGTTGAAGAGGGCAAAGCCAAAAACTCGACTGAATGGATTTCCAAACGCACGGAATTCATAGACGAAAGTCTGGCTTAGCGATCCTTCGTGTGCCCACTATTGGGGCCCGGAGGTGACAGAAAAATTACCCCAGGGATAACAGGCTCGTCGCGGGCGAGAGCTCCTATCGACCCCGCGGTTTGGTACCTCGATGTCGGCTTTTCCTATCCTGGTCCTGCAGCAGGGGCCAAGGGTGAGGCTGCTCGCCTATTAAAAGGGAACATGAGCTGGGTTTAGACCGTCGTGAGACAGGTCGGTCTCTGCCTGATGGAAGCGTGAATAACTGAGGGGAAGTTCCTCCTAGTACGAGAGGAACAGAGGAGCGTGGCCACTGGTTTACCGGTTGTCTGATAAGGCAGGCCGGGCAGCTAAGCCGTTTGGGCTAAGTGCTGAAAGCATCTAAGCACGAATCCCATCCCGAGACAAGTTATTCTTTCGTAAGATGAAGGTCGGCAGCAAAATACTGCGTTGATAGGAAGGTGGTGTAGATCACAAGCTTCGGCGAGTGGTGAGCCAGCCTTTACTAATAGACCAACACATCAGTTCAGCCACTTACATAGAGACTATGCGCGATGAATCATTCTATTCATCAAGTGGACAACATATACACGACTTGTACGATGATTTCATTTTAAATCACACATAGCGTTAGCTATGCATTGTTGATTTCATTTTAAATCACACATAGCGTTAGCTATGCATTGTTGATTTCATTTTAAATCACACATAGCGTTAGCTATGCATTGTTGATTTGAAAATTAATTTATTAATCTTTAATATATTTAAGATCTGAATTATTTTCTGATTCTTTAATTTTTATGATTAATGTATTGCCTAATTTGTTAAATATTCTTTGACGTTTCTCATTTGTTAAAATCCATCCAAAAATAATATCTATTGGGAGTATGAATGATTTTCCAAAACTACTGAGAATTACCCCTAGCAAACTTGGTTTTTCACCCACATTATTTGTAATTTTTAGATTAAACATTTTTTTCCCAATTGTTTGACCTGTTTTATATTCTAAAATTATCCAATATGAAAAAAACATGACACTTGTTGGAATATACATTCCATCATTTGTAACAAAATCTTCAAAATTATGATTTAGGTACAGGAAAGTTAGAAAAAATATTGATGTTGATAAAATTGAAATAATAACAAAATCCACTACCCATGCAAAAAACCTATCTTTCCATTTGGCAAGAATTATTTTTGAGGATCCATAATTATCACTGTCATTCAATATTTGATGTTTCTTTTACCTAGTAAAATACGTTAATTATTAAAATAACGTGAGTATTTTTAAAATTAAACTTAGAAATTAATAGTAGGAATTTTAAATAAATATGAAATAATTTTTGATATCTATAAATCCGTTTGATGTGTTTCTTTGGACATTTCGTAAAAATGAAAAAGATGTAATCAATCTTTACAATACTTTGTCTCCTGTAATGCAAATTGCTACTGGTGGCACTATGCTTAATTTTGGTTATTGGTCATCACAACATTTAGATCCAATTTCTGCACAAGAAAATTTATGTCATATTTTTGGTAATTTATCTGAATTATCTACTGCTAAACATGTTATTGATGTTGGAAGTGGGTTATCTGCTCCATCTAAATTCTGGAGAGATGCTTTTCCATATCTAAAACTTTATGATGTAAATATTAATTTTAAACAATTATGTTTTTCAAAATTTCAAAAAAATATTCAGTTTTTAAATTCAACATCCACTAAATTACCTTTCATGAATAATTCTGTAGATCGTGTATTAGCTTTAGAATCTGCACAACATTTCAAACCTTTGGATGATTTTATTGTTGAATCTAAAAGAGTTTTAATTCCATCTGGATTTCTTGTAATGGCTGTACCAATCATTGTTAGTGACGCTTCTCTTGGAAAATTAGGATTGTTAAAATTTACTTGGTCATCAGAACATTATAGTTTAGATTACTTGAAAAATCTTATTGTCTCTAATGGATTTAAAATTATTGATGAAAAATTGATTGGCTCTAATGTTTATGATCCTTTAGCAGATTATTATGTTGAAAATAGAAAAACTTTGAGTAATAATATTCTTGAACATTATCCTAGATATATGGAAAAAATTCTTTACAAATCATTATTAAAAATGAAAAAAGCATCACAAGAAAAAATTATTGATTATGTTCTTTTGAAATGTGTTTTGGAAAATAAATCTTGATGAAGCCTGCTTTAGTTCTGAATAGGTTTTTAACTTGATATTGAGTAACTTGATATGATGACTGACTCTAATTCATTCCAATTGTATGATGAAAAGTGTACACAACTATTAGGTGAATCTGAAATTCGATTTGCTGGAATTGTTGATAAGGTTGGCAAGTTGGTTGCAGGTGGATTCAAGGAAGGTTTAGTTCCACATGAAGGTGATGAGACTAGATTACAATCTTTTTTGGAATTTGTTTCAAAGGCATCTATCAGAAAAGAATATGATGAAAGTTTAGGCCCTATCAATTATCTTGCAGCACGACGTGATAAGGCAGTTTTAGTTAGTTTCCCTTTCCCTATCACCCAAATTTTATTGCTAATCTCTGCTGAACCAAGTGCAAACATTGAAAATTTGGCTAAAAAAGTAGTTGAAATCTTTACTGATGTTAATTGATTTTTTAATTTAATCCCATCCTTTTAATTTGGTATTATACAATTTCTATTGAATTGAAAGCAACATTTGGTGCGGGATGTTTTTGGCATGTTGAAGATTTACTTAGTAAAACTAAAGGTGTAACTTCAACTGCTGTTGGATATCTTGGTGGACAATTACCAAATCCAACATATGAGGAAGTATGTACTGATCAAACTGGACATGCAGAAGCTGTAGAAGTTGAATTTAATCCTGATGAGATATCTTATGAGACATTATTAGATGTATTTTGGCATAATCACAATCCTACAACATTAAACAGACAAGGACCTGATGTTGGAAACCAATATCGTTCTGCAATTTTTTATCATGATGAAATACAAAAAGAAATTGCTGAAAAATCTAAACAATCTCTTGATTCCTCAAAATATTTTGATGATCCTATTGTCACTCAAATTATACCTGCACCTAAATTTTACAAAGCTGAAGAATATCATCAAAAATATTTTAAAAAACAGGGATTTTAAAATAATTATTTTACAATAATAACTGGAATCTTTGATGTATGTATAACATAGTTTGATACACTGCCAAAGAATATTTCTTTTGTGTTGCTTCTTCCTCTGGAACCCATTACTATCATATCATATTTTGCTTTTCCATGTGATGCTTTGATGATATTGTATCCTATTTCCCCTCTTGCTATTTTATCTGTAAAAACAATACCGTTTTCTGCTGATATGGTTTTAGCTTCTTTCATGAATTTTTTTATTTCTCTGTTCAATGCATTTTCAACTGAGCCTATACCCTTAAATTCTGAATGTGGTGGTGCATAAATTGAATAAAAACCCGTGATTGTTGCCCCACAATTTCTTGCTAATGTGATTGCAGTTTCTAAACCCCGTACCGAATTTTTTGATCCATCTAATGGTACAAAAATTTTTGAAATTTTCTTTTTTATCACAAAATTATCTTATTTTTGATCTTAAAATACAATGCTATTACAAACAATGCTATCTTTTTTGAAAGAATTTGAGATACTTTTGATCGCCAAATTCATTATACTTATCTAGTAATGAAATTGACGCTAAAACATTGGAAGAAAAATTCATACAAATTGATGGAAATAAAATTCGTTATTTTGAATCGGGTTCTTCTAAAAAAACTCTTGTACTTGTTCACGGATTAGGTGCTTCATTTGAAAGATGGCAGTATGTATTGCCTCTGTTTGCAACTCATTTTCATGTTGTAGCCCCTGATTTGGTTGGATTTGGTTATAGTGACAAACCAATAACTGATTACACGATTGATTTTTTTTCAAATTTCTTAGAAAAATTTTTGAAATCTTTGAGTATTGAACACACTAGTATTATTGGATCATCCCTTGGTGGTCAAATAGCTGTAGAATACACTTCATCCCATTCTAAATCTGTTGACAAATTAATTTTAGTATCTCCTTCTGGAACCATGAAACAATCTACTTTTGCTCTTGATGCATATGGTATGGCTGCACTATATCCAAATAAAGAAAGTGCAAAAAATGCATTTGAAATAATGGATGGCTCTGGTAAAAAAATTCCTATGGAAATAATTGATGGATTTGTAACTAGAATGAAATTACCTAATGCAAAATATGCTTTCATGTCTACTTTATTGGGATTAAAAAATTCTGATTTAATTATAGAACAACTTGAAAATATTTCTTCTCCAACATTAATTATTTGGGGAACTGATGATCCTGTAATTCCAATTAAGTTTGCTGGCGAATTTGTATCTTTGATTAAAAATTGTCATTTTTATGAAATGAATGAATGTGGACATACTCCATATGTTCAAGAACCTGAAAAATTTGCTTCTTACGTGTTAAAATTTTTGAATGATTAAAAGAATTTAAATACATACTATGTCTATTGATGGTAATGAATGGTTCTAACAACCCATATGATCCTACATCTATGTTCAAAGATTGGGTTCAAAAAAGTGGTCAAGCACAATCTGAATTTTTTAAAAATTTTGGTTCTTTAATGACTAATCAATCTAATCAAACATTCAATCCATTAGAAACTCTACGTGATGTTTCTGATAAAACTAGACAAACACAGTCTAATATTGTCGATAACATGTCATCTATGCAAACAAAAAGTATGGATACTATGTTTAACATTGGACAGATGCTTCCATCTTTTATGAATTGGGGTGCATACAAAACTACAATTAGCAGCAATGGTCGAATTTCAATTCCTGAAGCTGAACGTAACGCACTCGGTTTAAGTGATGGTGACTTGATTCAAGTCATAATTTTACCAATTGCAAAAAAATCTAAAAATAAGGAATAAAAAATTGGGTAAAAA
The DNA here is from genome assembly GCA_905612485.1 of uncultured Candidatus Nitrosopumilus sp. Lineage (GTDB taxonomy): Archaea > Thermoproteota > Nitrososphaeria > Nitrososphaerales > Nitrosopumilaceae > Nitrosopumilus. The sequence continues at coordinate 22,627 of CAJQSE010000009.1, read as the reverse complement.
TACTGCAATACCCGTAACTTCTAAAAATATGTTTTCTAAATATCAAGAAAATATAAATAAAATATTCAACAGTGTTAAACGATCAGTACCATGATATTACCAATCCACTACTAACATACAACAAGAACTTTTACAATCTTTTGAAAATATGGTGGGATTATCTATTATGATTCAAAAATAATTTGTAAGGAACGTAGATATTACATCAAATATTCCTACTTCCACATTACATGTAATTGATGATGCCTCTAAAGAATTTGTAAAAGTTACATCCATACAAAATAAAATGATGTTAGCAATAATTGATGCTACACAACATTAAAATATTTAATACCGATCTAAAATCAATTACATATTTAAACAAAATATTCTACAGTTATGTATTACTACATTCTCTAGAAAATATAATTAGTATATTTTTTTTGTTTTATTCTTATGATCTTTTAGCTAACCATGCTCCCATTTCTGGCAAAACTTTTTTCTGTGACAGTGAACTAGCAATCATCCCTACATGACCTGTTGGGTATAATTTCAATGTTTTGTCCTTACTTCCTACAGCATAATGTAATGGCATACTACATTCTGGTGAGACCAAATGATCTCCTACTGCTACTTGTGTAAACATTGGCATGTCTATTTTTTTTAAATCTATGCGTTCATTACCAATATACATTTTATTTTGAATAAGTAAATTATCTTGATAAATATATTTAATCCATTGTTTAAATAACTCTCCAGGAATCGGCGGTGTGTCCCCTAACCACTTTTCAACTCTCAAAAAATTATCAACATATTTTTTATCATCAATATTTTTAAAAAATTTAATATATTTTTCAACTCCCTGTTCAAAAGGTTTCAGGACTGAAAAACAATAATACATGAATTCTGGAGGCATATTTCCAATAGTTTCTACCATTTTATCCACATCCATGTGTTTTGCCAAATTACTAATTACTGTGGTATCTTTCCACCCATCAATTACTGGGGCTGTTGCAATATAGTTTTTGACACTTTCTGGATGCAATGTAGTATATGCTGTTGCAATTGTTGCACCTGTACAGTAACCTTGTAATGAAATTTTTTCTGTGGATGATTGATTTTTAATATATTCTACTGATGAATCCAAATATCCATTTACATAATCATCAAAATCTAAATATTTATCCATACTAGTCGGTGTTCCCCAATCTAACATGTATATGTCAAATCCTTGCGATAAGAGATTTTTAACCCAACTTTTTTCTGGATGTATATCTAATATGTGAAATCTGTTAATCAATGCATATGATATTAACAAAGGTGTTTTGTATTTAATTTTTGTAATTGGTTCATAATGTAATAACCTTGTTTTATCAATTTCTTGAACTACATTATGTGGAGTTAGTTCTAAACTAATTTCATCAGGCGCTGATGCAAATTTTGGAGCTTCAATCATATTTTTACTAAATTTTAAAACCTCTTCTATGATTTTTGGATCTATGTTTGATTCATTGTACATTTTTTCTTTTTTCCTTTTTTAATTCTAATTCTAATTTTGAAACACGTTTTTTTAAAGAATGAATTTCTTTATACACCTCATCAATTTCTTCTTTACTTGGAAGATTAACTGATTGTAAAATTACATTTGAAATGTTATTCCAATGTTTTGTTAACTCTAATTCTTTAGATACTAATTTTCCATAATTCTCTCCAAATTTTTTAGAATCAAATAATTCTGTAAAATCATTGTCAAAAATATCTATCCATATTCTTTTCATTGCTTCTATATGTTCAACATCTTGAGGAATTTCTGGTGATTTTTGATTTACTTTCTTTTGAGCTATTCCCCATGTGTTTGATAACTGCTTGTAATATTCTGTAATGTATTGATTAAAACCCACTAAACTTTCATTAATTTCAATTAATTCTACAGCAATTTTTTTTGAATTTGCAGCAAATGCTCTCATTGGGCCAATTGATGTCAGAGCCTGAGGTTTACTTGACATTAAATGTATGATATCTGTCCAAAATAATGACAAATGTTTGTAATATTCAGTCATTTCTTTAGGTGATTCGGCTAAATTTTTGGATGATTTTGATTGCACTCTTATGAATTAATTCAGATCGCAAATAAATAGTTCTATTTCATAATTATGTACATGGAAGATGTGGAAAAACTTGAAAATATTTGCCAACAAATTCTAAAATTGGATCCTAAGATGCGTTCTGCTCGATTTATCAATGCTCGAGGTCATTTGGCAGCTGGAGGTATGAAAGATGGCTTACTTTCACTTGAAGCAAAAAAACACGATGAGATGATGTTCATGGAACTTGCATTACGTGTGAGAATGAGACATGAATTTGATACTGAATTTGGTATAGTTCATTTTTCTCTATCTTATCGGGATAAAGTAATTGTAATGAGTTTCCCATTAAGTAATGATGATGTTTTGTTAGTATCTTGTGAAAAGGATACTGAATTTGGTGATATTCCATTTAAAGTCTTAGCAATTATTGAATGTATTAAAAAAACACCCCTCAAAACATTTTGATTCTAATAACTTAATTCTCTCTATATTTTAGATATTTCTATGATTTCAAAACAAGATGTTAGTTGGAATGATATTGAAATTTTAATAGGCACTCTTTCTAAAAATATTTTAAAATTATCTAGAAATTTTTCTAGTATCACTACACTAAGTCGTGGTGGATTAGTTCCATCTAGATTGTTAGCAGATTCACTTGGAATTAAAAAAATACTTGTTAATCAAAAAATTGTTAATTCTGATTCTTTATTTGTGGATGATATTTTTGACACTGGTAAAACCTTTTCAAATGTATTTTCAAATGTTGATGATCCATCAAAATTTGTTTTTACCACTCTGTTTGCTAGACGTGGAATGAAATATCCTGAACAATTATTGTATGCTGAAAAAACTCTTGATGATTCTTATGTTGTATTCCCATGGGATAAATTTGAATTTGAAAATTCATCAAAGTAATATTTTAATCAATTTTTATTTTCTAGCATATGGTACTATGAGTTTCTTTAGCTTAACAAACAATATGCATAAGAGGGTGTTAGTGACGGGTACATAATATTTTCTTTTTCATTTGTATGTGGTAGACCTACCGAATGACCTAACTCATGTGTCATAATTGTCTGAACACTTTCTACATCATATAATTGGAAACTACCATCACAATTATAATCTCCTAATGCTACTTCGACAACTCCCTTTCCTAGATGTGCATGTCCTAATACTCCTTCACCAATGTTTCTTACTACCCATGTAATCCATACATTTGCATCTGCTTTTGATTTTATAACTTCAAAAATTATTTTTGCATCTTGATCATTAGTATTAAGTTCTACTTTTTCCCAAAATTCAAATGTATTTTTTAAAGTACTTGTATGGTCTAGGGGTAATCCTATAGGTTGTTCATTAATGTAAATTTTATATTTTATTATGTATGCCCCATTAATTATTTCGTAGGTTGGACTAGGAAAATCGTTTGATGATCTCTCTACTTCTTCATTAAAATTCCATTTCTCAACATCTCTGAGAAATTTTTTAATCACATCCTGACTAGGATTGGGATATTCTATGTATCTAGTTTCATCATTCATTTTTTTTAAAATATTTTTTAGATATCTGTCAAACAAATATTTTTCATGTTCTATTTCTTTCATTGATTTTTTTGAATCTATTTTGATGAATTTATTATCTATTAACCAATTTACATTTTTATAAAATTCCTCATTAGATGTTTCATTTTGACTCCATATGTTTAAATTATTTCTAATTGAAGACATCATTTTTAATTCATTTGTATTTACAAATTTCTTATTTTCTGGAATCATAACGAGTTCTTTTTTAATTAAATACTGAATGCTGTCTGTAAATTTTTGATCACTAATGCTTGTAATCGCCCACCAGTTAGTTGTTTGTTTGACCCAATTTGGAATATTTCCAATAGTTTGTTTCATGGTGTTAGTTGGCTTTTCAGTAGATGTATATGGATATTTTTTTAGAGTATTTTCTATAATGTCTTTATAATTTTTAATTACAGTGTTATTTGGATTTGCCTTATCTGCTTTTTCTAAATATGATAATGATTCTGAATATTCTCCTAGATTGCCAAAACCTACTCCCATTCCTGCCAATGCTTTTGCATTTTCTGGATTATTTTCTAATACTTTGTAAAATTGTTTTAATGATTTAGTATGGTGTTCCATATTGCTATATGCAATACCTTTCATGTTTAATGTTGAAATATTATTAGGGTTTGATTCTAAAATCTGATCATAAATTACAATGGCCTGATTATAATTTCCACTCTGAAATAATTCTGTTGCATCATTAAATGATATTTTGATCTGTTCTTTAGTTTGTTCTTCACCAAATACCTTATTTGTTTCATAATATGAAATTGATATTAGAATTATTGTGCAACAAAATAAAATTTTTAGAAAATTTTTCATATTTTACAGATTAATTCTTTCTTTCTATACTTTATTGTTTTGACTCCTGTACTCTCTATCCTTTCTTTGAAATCCATGAAAATGTTTAATTCATTCCCAATTGCGTTCTTTTATGTTGACTGAAATTCAGATCTCAAATAATATGTACCATTTAAAAAAACAAATTGATCAAATTGAATCTGAATTAAATGAATTTGCTGATTTACCTGTACAAATTCCTGAATTGATAACTTCTGCTAATTTATTGCGTTTGAATGACTTCCTTGTGAAATCTGATCACAAAAAAACTGATCTCATCTCTGTATATTCTAAATATTCTAAATCTATGGAGGCATTGTTGTTATCTGTTTTTAAAATTCAGAATGAATTAAAGGATATCCTAAAGGAACAGTCTTTATTAATTCCATCCTCTTCTAAATCTAAATCTAAATCTAAATCTAAATCTAAATCTAAATCTAAATCTAAATCTAAATCTAAAAAATAAATTATTTTGATAAATGGATTATATCTCCAGCAATAATTTTATTTGTTTTACTTTTACTTTTGATTATTAATCCTCCATCATAATCTATTTTAATTGCTTCACCTTTTATTTTTCCATCATTTGTATTGACTTCTATTTTTTTTCCAATAGTTGATGATCTTTTTGTCCACTCTACAATAATTTTTTTTGTTTGATTGTTGTTTAATTCTTCATATACTTTTTCTAATTCTGATAGAAATGATTGAATTAATTCTACTGGTTTATTTCTATTTTTTTGTTCATTTAAACTTGATACTCCATAATAATTTGGTGTTTTTTTTAATTCTTTTTCAATTTCTTTTATGTTTACATTAAAATTTATTCCTACACCTAAAATTAAATTTTCAATTCTATTTGATTCAAATGTGGCATCTACTAACATTCCTGCAAGTTTTTTCCCCTTAATTGTTAAGTCATTTGGCCATTTCAATTCAGTTGACACATTACAAGTTTTTTCAATTGCATAAGACAATGCTAATGATGATGCAATTGGAAATAATGTTGTATTTGAAATATCAAATTTTGGATGTAGAATTATCGAAAACCATATTCCACCTTTTGGTGAAATCCATTTTCTACCTGATCTTCCTCTTCCACCTGTTTGTTTTTCTGAAATAATTATTGTACCTTCCTTTTTTGACTCGTTTGCTATTTTCAATGCTTGACTTTGTGTGGAATCTATAGAATCAAAATAATATGCCTGTTGGCCCAATACTTTTGTTTCTAGTCCTGAAATAATTTCCCATGGTAGTAATAATTCTGAATTTTTTGTAAGTTTGTACCCTTCTTTTTGTTTTGATTCTACTGTGTATCCTAATGCTTGAATTTTTTTAATATGTTTCCAAACTGCAACTCTACTAATTCGTAAAACATCACTGAGATCCTGCCCTGATAGGTATTCTGTGTTATGAATTTTTAAAAATTTTAAAACTTTGATTAATCCTGTATTTTCAAATGAATTGTAGTTCATTTATCTTCTATTTTTAATTCAAGTATTAAATATACTCTAGAATCCAATATCAAAATCGTATCCTTCATCACCCATATCCTCATCAGGCATATTTTCTTGTGATACGTAATCTGACATTCCAATTCCCATCATACTGAACATCATTGAAAACATCATCATATCCATTACTCCAAAAAACATCATAGTGGGCAAAAATGATTTATTTTCTTCCATTTTTTGTTGAAGCTTTTGTTTATCCCCACTTTCGTAAATTAACTGCATTTCTTTCCATTTGTCTTGTATTTCTATAATTTTTCGATCTAATTCATTTGAACCATCTTCAGTTATTTTTAGTTCAATTTTTTTCCCAAACCATCCTTTTAATTCCTCAACTCTGATGAATTTCCTATTTTCTAATTCTTCTAATATTGAATTTAGTTCTTCTGGACTGATTTTTGTTTCATTTTGAATATTTGAAAATTTTTTTTTGCCCCGACGAATAGAACCTAATATGATTACATCCTTTGGCTCTGATTCCATAAAATTTACACTTTTTTATATTTAAAATACTCTCTGTTTACAATTAAATTCTATTTTTCTCTTTTAATTCTGATATGATTTGTTTTATTCCATCTTTATAATTTGGATATTTGAATTCATATATTTCAGATATTTTTTTATTTGATACTTTCATTGACGTTGTTAATAATTTTATTAAATCTCCTCCTAATACTGCCTTAGCTAAAAATATTGGTACACTTCCTGGATGTTTTGCATTTATTTGATCTGCTGTAAAATTTGAAAATTCTTTAAAAGTAATTGGCATTGAATCTGCAACAATGAATGATTCTCCAAATGACTTATGTTCTAATACTGAAATCATACTTCCTACTGCATCATCTACGTGAACAAATCCTTTGTAATAATCTCCACCTTTAGGCATTCTAAATGTATTTTTTTTCAATCTTTTTACAAGCATATCATAAAACCATCCATCTGGCCCATAAACGTCTCCAAAATGAACAACTGCAAAATCTATTTTATTTTGTATAGAATTTTCTTTTAGGTATTTTTCTGCATCCAATCTAATTTTAACAAAGTTTGTGTTTGGATCGTACTGTTGATTTTCGTCAATTATTTTTTCTTCTGTTTCTCCATATACCCCTAATCCTGAAATATAAATTATTGATTTTGTTATTGATTTAATTTCTTGAAATAATTTTTTTGTTCCTTCTAAATTTACTTTTTCTAATACTTTTTTATTTTTTTCTAATGGTGTATGTGATGCGAGATGAAATACACAATCAAATTTTAAATCTTTAAAATCTATTCTTTCATCAGTCAAATCTCCGTAAATAATTTTTGATTTTGAATTTCCTTCTTTTCCTTTACGGATTAAACTCGTTACATTGTATCCTTTATCTATTAATGAATTCACTAATCTTGAACCTATGAATCCTGTTGCCCCTGTTACTAGAATTGATTTTATCAATAGTTTTTACAATTTTTTTTATCATTTATTGTATTTGTATCTATTTTACTAGTGCCATACGTTAATTTAAAAATTATATGCAACATTATTGAAATATCCTTATGAATCAAGATTCACATTCTGATGAAAAAATAATTGATGTATTGTCTTTGAAAACTGTTGCTGTAATTGGGATGTCTAAGCACCCATCAAAAGCTGCTCACTATGTTCCAAAATATCTAATTGACAATGGATATGATGTGACTCCTATCAATCCTACTGCTGATAAAATTTTAGATATACGTTGTTATGATTCCGTTACTGAAATCCATGATTCTGTTGATATTATTGATGTATTTCGACCTTCTGATCAGATTTCATCTATTATTCATGACTGTATTAAAAAAAAACCTAAAGTGATATGGCTTCAAGAAGGAATTCATGATTTTGAATCTGAAGAATTAGCTCGAAAATCTGGAATTACTGTAGTTTTCAATAGATGTATGCTGGCAGAACATCGGAGATTAAGATTATGACTGATTTTGATAATTTTCATCATGACTTGATTGAATTGATAAAAAAGTATGAACATGATATCCCATTGAAGGTTGAAGAAGATCTTGAAAATAATATTGTCAAAATATTTGGTGCAAAAATAACTTCTTTGGCTAGAGCTCAGAATGGCCTAAATGATATGACTGAATTGGCATACACAACCGCTGAACATCATCCATATTGGAATTTGTTGTATAATTGTTCAGAAATTGGACATACTATTTTGGATAATTGGAAAAAATCATTATCTTCTGATGATGTTACAGATATTGAATGGGCTTTAAAACAACTTAATCAAACATTAGAAAAAATTAAAACCAATATTGATAATCCTCCTGATCATTAAATATTCTAATTTTGATAATTAATAAATAACCTAATTCTGATATTTTATTGATGAGTTCCAAAAATAGTGATTCCGAAGGTCTATTCGGCACTGTGAAAGTAGGTTTTGGAGCTGGTTTAGTTGCAGGTTGTGCAATATTTTCATCATTCCTTTCAATTGATCAACAGATAAACATTCCACACGGGACCTTTTACAAAACGATAGGTATTCCTATGGGTGTTGAAGGATTGGCTGCAGTTGGAATTGGTTTAATGATGCATATGGTAGTTGCAGCATTAATTGGTATCTGTTTTAATCTGGCTGCATCTTATTGGAGAACATTTAGAATCGTAACAGTTCCTAAGGGAATTTTAACTGGTGCAGTTACTGGTGCAATTGTATTTAGTTTAGCGTTCTTACCATTACATACTATGGTCATGATGCCAATTATGGAATCTGAGATTAATTCTACTGAATCCTTACTCAATATTCTGCCAGAAGAAAAAGAAGCATTATTAGAATTAATGGCAAACAATGAATTTGTATTGTGGTATTCTGCATTATTACATGTAATATTTGGCTCAGTAATGGGTTTGATGTCTGGATTTCTCCTACATGATAGATATAGAAACGTAAAAAGAATTTATTCATTCTGGTAGACTTGTTTATTTTTTATTTTAAATTATTACTTTTAGATTTACCTTAAATTTGATTTTATCCATATCTTTAAAATAACTAGATCTATTCTATTTTTTATTGTGACTTTAATTGAATCAAAAATTGAAACATCTAATATTTCTAATGCTGAATTAATTAGTCATTTTAGAGAAAAATGTAAAATCTGTGGTCACCATAGAATAATGCATGATGATTTAGGCAAATGTGAAGGAGTAATGAATAAACCTTGTACTTCTGGTTGTGATGAATTTAAAGCAGAATAATTTATTTTTCTAATAATCTTTAATATCCATTAGATACTATGCTACTCATGAGGGATTTTCACCCTGATGATGATATTATTTCCCCTGAGGGCTATGCCCCTCAAGAAGCTCCTGGTGATTTTGATCCTGGTATTCCAAACCAATTACTTGATTTTGTTTTAAGATCTGGACCTACTGAAGTAGTTGACACTGATATATTTGCAGTAATGAAAAAGAGACGATCAACCAGAAAATTTTCTGACAAACCTGTTGAGACTGTGAAAATTGATAAAATTATTGCAGCTGCCGACACTGCTCCAACTGCTGGAAATTTTCAAGGCTTTGAAATATTTTATATTAAAAGCCCTGAAAAAAAAAGATTATTAGTTGATGCATGTAATCATCAATCTTATGTTGACGCCCCTGTAGTTCTGGTTTTTTGTAAAAATCCTTCCAGGGTTAAATTTAATTTTCCTCCTTACATCCTCCGAAAATTTGCAATTCAAGATGCAACTCTTGCAGCTGCATATTCTCAACTTGCAGCACAAGCTTTAGGATTGAGCTCTATTTGGATTGGAATGTTTGACGAACAAAAAATAATGAATATTCTTCAAACTGATTTAGTTCCATCTTCTGTATTGTGTTTTGGTTATCCGAAACAAACTAAATTTCCTAAATCTAGACGGAATCTAAAAGATCTTGTTAATGTGGTCTGGTAACCATGCCTAAAATTCTCCATCTTTAAATAATCAATATTATTTCTTTAGTTCATGACTGATGCATATGTGATGTTAAATTGTGAATTAGGTGCAGAAGAAGGTATTATTGAACAATTAAAAGAATTAGAACAAGTTGTAGATGTTTTTGAAACAATTGGAACTCATGATATGATGGTAAAACTTCAAGGTGAAAATTTTGAGAAGATTAGAGAAATTGTTTCTCGGAATATTCAAAAATTGGCTAAAGTTCGTTCTACTGCCACTTTAATTAAGAAAGATAATTAAAATTTGATTCGCTAGGCTTAAGTTAAAAATTGGTTATGATTTATTATGGATATTTCTTCTAAAAAACTACCTGTTATTTTGATAATTGTTCTTGTTGGAATTTTATTATTACAATTTATGACAAATGATAATTCTAAACCTTTAATCGATCCTGAAACTTGTGAACTTTACATTGTAGATTCTCAAATCAATACTAAGACGTATCTTGACGAATTTAATACAAAATGTTTAGATTTTAAAAATTTGAATAAATGATATTTTTTAATCTTTAATTATGATTGATGTTTGATCGTATAACATGGTCGGCGATAAAAATGAAATCGATAAACTCATTGATACAATGATTGAAAGTGGAGGTGAACTAGTTGAGAATTTAAAAACTGTCTTACCTAATTCCTTATCTGAATCAATGGTAATGTTTCATGAATCAAATGTTGAAAATTTAAAAAAAATTAAAGAATTTCTAAATGGTTAAATTCTGATTTTTAATTCGTATTATCGCTACTATATCTTTTTTAATTATTATTTGATTTTTTTATTGTGATTAAAACTAGCACTATATCTATGGAAGTCAATAAAATGGTGGGTGATACATTTGATTCTATTATTGGGTTATTTCCTAAATTAATCCCAGATGCAACCCTGAATTCTGATGGCTGGTGGTCTTTCATTGGTCCATACGGTAAATCTAAAGTTAAATTTAATCAAAATAAATCTCTAGGGATACTTGATCATGAGTATATTGATGAAGAATCTTCTTGGAATATGCCCATGCGTATAATTCCCAATGGTGATTTCTCAGATGTGATAATTATTTTAAAAAAACCTGAATAAATAACTGATGTTCAGTTTGATCAAAGAGTGGAAAAAATTAGTAAACTTGCAACTTCCATGAAAAAAATTCTTGAATCTGATATTTGATGTTTTGAATTTTTAAACTATTGTTATCTCTAGTCACATATTTGAAAATTGAAGTTAAATGTAAATTTTGTAATACAACATTGAAACAAATTGCCGTATGATGAAGTCTGTTATCAAAGATTAGAAGATGATAATTCTAACAATCAGGAAGAATTGATATCTCTTTCAATGTTATCTGACTCTGATGGTCTATTTGAATCCAATAATAACATAAATTCTACATAATTTTAATTCTTTATGTCTAAAATGAAATGTAACTATTGTGAAAAAATTTTATCTGATGATGCTGATCTTGTTTTAAATTATTTTCATCATATTGAAATTAATCACTATAATTCACTTGATAATGAGGATAAAATGATGCATGATATTAGAAAAAAAATGCTGCAATCCAAAAAGGATTATGAATTAAAAAAGAAAAATGTTGGTGATTCTGATTTAACTTTTAATGCTAAAAATTCTGAAATTTAATAACCTTATTCCTCTTTACCTGGACCTACTACATCTTCGGGATTTATTTTACTGTCCCAGTCTCCTTTGACTCCTTTGATTAATGAAATTATTCCAGATATGATGAATGCTAAAACTAATCCAAAAAATACTGTTTGATCCATTATTTTGAATGAACAATTAATTTTTGCTGGTGGCTTATCATCAAAATATTCGTAACATGTTCCAAATTCATTTGATTCTAAAGTTCCTGCTTGATATTCATGACCAAATGCACCTAAAATAATAAAACCTACAAAAATTAATGCAACTCCAATTATTATGAATCGCATGTCACCCATAATTTTTTTTATGATTTACAGTATTTACATTTTGACCTAAAAAAATAACTAATGTTATTACGCCACTTTTGGTATATTATGACCTCGTCTTATAAGGTCATGATTGAAAAACCAACATTGAGAAAGGAATGCACAACAAAAGAAACCTGATTTAAAGAAATTTAAAACCCAATTTAGAAATATAATTTATGGTTACTTGCATTAAATGCTCTCAAACATACCATGATCAATGCATAGGAAAAGCAGGTATGTTTGATTGTGATTGTAAAATTTGTAAAAAATAAATGTTCTAGAGTTATGTTCTAATTTCTATGAACATGACGGGTAACAACTTACTAAAAAAAAGAGACTCCGCCCTAATGTTGTGTATCTTACAAGAAAAGATATTAGGCTCAAAAAAGAGCATTATCGTATCTATTTACTCGCCATCTTTTTTGGATTGAATCTTGATACGTTTCTTTTGCATTATAATTATAACAAGTGTAATTATTACAATAGGAATTACAATTTGAATTGCATTAAAATTATTCATATCTTCTGTTGCATCTGTTGTGAAAGCAAAATATGAGTAACCTATTCCAAGAACAAGCATTGTAAGAATTGCAACATACCAATATTTTGTAATTTTATTTAGAGTAGATGATTTCAATATTTTTAAAAAACGGCATGGCTTAATAAAATCATGACTGTACCATATAGTTCGTAACGAAACAGAAAAATCTCTTTTTAAAAATTGCAGGATTTTCTCAAAATTAGGCATAAAAATAAATTAATTTCCTAAATAGCCGGTGCGGTTGATGATTACAATGAGTGAATCTTGGAGACAACGACTCAGTCGAAGAAGGTCGGAAATAGGAATCGAAGGACCAGAATATAATTACATTCAAAGTTACATAGAGTTCTATTGTTCAGAGGCAGATCGCAGATGTAAGGAAATCGATATGAACAAAACAGTGGATGAAGTCATTGATTCTATGAAAGATGAAAAGTTTGATAAATTTACAAGATCAGTAATTGACTCTGTTCACAAAAAACAAGGGTATGATGGGCAAGCTCCTGCCCAGATGGTTTGATGATAATTTATAGTCGAATACATAGTCAAAGTCGGAGAAAAATACAACGATCTGACAAATGATAATGTATGGCTTCATAGAATTGCAAATGAAACAGCTAAAACAAATGCTCCTTTGTCACCATTGTAATTTTGCAAAAGGAATCAAAAGAAACAACCACACTTGTCCACATGAAATAATGCGTAAAGAAGAAAGTTTTGCTAGAATGAATGAACAAAGTAGTTTTGAGATTTGATTATGCCTAGAGTTACATCATAATTTACTAAAACAGATCAATGAGATAATGTTACTTTTCTAATAGTATTTTTAAATTCTCTAATGATGCCTCATAAAATGCACCCATGAATACTAAAAATTCCAAAAATTGTTTTTCAGACATTTTTTGACTATTGAGATATGATTGCCATGTTAATTCTGTAATTGCTCTTGTTTTACTTTTGATTGAAATTGTTGCAACATATGCCCTCAATGGTAAACCTTCTGTGGCAACATATGTGAAATATTCTCCTTTACTCCATGCAACAATATGTTCTTCTATTTTTGTTCCATCTGCAAATGTGATTAGTCTGACTGCTCCTACACCTTTTTTCTTTTTAGATAGATATTCTGTTTTTTTTACATCAACTAACCATGAGGATAATCCTACAATATTGCTAATTTTCCTCCAAACTTTGTCCTTTGATGCATTAATTTTGATTGTTTTTTTGACTGTTCCGGTATGAAATGATTTTTTAACCTTTTTTGCCATACTTGTTTGCTTTAATCATTAAATTTTAAGATTTAGTTAAAGAATCATTTTTAATCCCTTTGAAGTAATACTATAAAATGGTATTTGGATGGGGTAACAAAAAATCAGTAGAACCAACACGGGTAGAACGTACTTCTGCTAATCAAAATATTTCTTTATCTGATGTTCCTAAAATTATATCTGATTTAAGTAAACTAAGAGAATCTCAAACTCTTTCTGAAATAAAAAATTTGAGAAATAATACTGCTCCTCTTATTGATGATCTAATGAAACTTGGGATTGTTCTTGAAAAAGATGATTTGAAAGTTGATAATATTGATAAGCATTTGGCTATAATTGTAGTAAGAGGTAAACAACAAGTAATTGATATTTTGAAAAAAGATGTCAAAAATTTAATGCAAGTTTCAACAATGGACGATGCAAAAAAATTAGATTATTTTTTAAATCAAGTTCTAAAAAAAGTTGGTGATGTGTTAGGTAGACAAACTAGAGTAATTCATATTTTTGCAAAAAAATACGCAAACCAATTAACTGATAATCTTAAAATTATGAATGAAAATTCTGCTAATATTTCAAAACTTTTAAAACATTTTGCCTCAACTCAATCTACATTTGATGAAATTACTCAAATCTTAAATAAAATTAAATCTCTTAATCAGGAATTAGATGATAAAACAAAAAGAAATATTGAGATATTAGATAATTTAAAATCCTTTAAAGAGAAAAAAATTTCTTTGCAAAATTCTATAGATGAAATTCATTCTTCAGAAAATTTTAAAAAATATGTTGATTTACAAAATAAATTAAATGAATTTACTAATCAAAAATCTAAGATAAAATCTGAAATTGATACTCAATTTACAAAAATTTCTCGTCCTCTTGGTAGATATGCATATGGTTCAGCACTGGATAAGGATCAAACTCGTATTTTATCTACTTTAGTTGATGATCCATTTGGTGCCCTTATTTCTGCAAACTCTGACACAATAATTCTAATTTTAGAAAATATTAAAAAAGGAATTATTTCTGGATCTATATCTGTAAAAGATACTGAAAAAACTTTGTCTCAATTGACTGAAACTGAGGAATTCTTAGATAGTTTCATTCAAAAAGTACATGATTATTCATCTGTTTTTGATTCCATGAAAAATGACCTAAATAATTTGAAACCTCAAAATTTAACTTCCCTTGAAAATGAATTTTCTAAGACTGATAATTTTGAGAATGATGCTCAACTAAAATCTAAAACAATTTTGTCTGAAATTAATGAAATAAATTCTCAAATTCCTCAACTTATATCTAAAATTGAAAATAAATTACAACTATTTTCTAATACTAAATACTCTATACCACAATCTTAAAACTAATTTACTAAGTAATTGAAGTCTTTTTATGTTTTTTAAAAGTAAAAAAATTGAACGTAAAATTTTACTTGAAAAAACTGTATTGGATAGTATTGTTACTTTCTGTAAGATGAAGCATCCTAATGAAGGAATTTTAATTTTGAAAGGTAAATCTAGAAAAGGTGAAATAAAAATAGATGGACTTGCTATTCCTCCATTTAACTTCACAGGACCTACTTTTGCTGGATTTCCACATTCATTTTTACCTTTTGATAATAACTACATCGGAATTGTACATTCGCATCCTGCTGGCTCTGCTGAACCATCTGTAACTGATCTGAATAATTTCTTTGGATTAGTTTCTTTAATTATTAAATCCCCTTACGATGATGATTCAATTTTTGCTTGGGATAGTAGTGGTAATGCAATTCCTCTTACCATTAATTAATTATAAAAAATACCTCGTCTGAAATTAAAAAAAAACTGACAAAGCTTTATAAGCTTTTTTAAAGGACTTTTAATGAATTGAATCCTCAACTCAAAAAATATTATATTTTTCTAGGTGCTTCACTTGTATTTAGTATTGGACTACAAATTGTTCTAGGTTATCTTGGTGTACCTTGGTTTATCAGCATTGGACTAGTTATGGCAATTTTCATTATACTTCCTATGTATATGAGGAGAAAACAAATGGGTAACTATGGTGGAAATTCTAGTGGTGCAGGAGGCGGTTTCTTTGGCGGTGGTGGTCAGGGAAGTGGTATCAGTGTAAAGTATGTGTGTCTTGTTTGCAGGAATAAACACAATGGTGGTTCTTGTCCTAGATGTGGTTCAAAAATGCAAAGAGCAGATTTCTAGGTAAAAAAAATGGTCTTAGAAGAATTAAGAAAAAAAGCCCTTTACCAAAATTCTATTGAGATCTGGATTGGAATAAGTGAAGAGAAAAAAATAGACTGGGTTAATACTGAATTTTATCAAAAGTTTATTGCATTTCTTTTAAAAAATGAACTAAACATGAAACAAATGACTATTTGTTTTGATGAATCAGATAATGCATCCTACGGCGGTCACAGCAAAAAAGTATTTGCTAATAATTTGGCTGCAATCAATGATGTAAATTCACACTGTTATTCGATAAAATTGAGGGATAGCGCAATTGAATTAATCCGAAAATTTGAACTCTAGTGTTATTATCGTTTTAACTTTGGATTAACAATTGCATCTAATGCATTTCCAATAAACACAAATGCTAAACCTGTGATTGCAATCATAATCCCTGGTGGAACAATCCACCACCATAACCCTCTTGCTGTTGCACCAAATGTATTGGCATCGTGTAAAATTTGACCCCATGTTGGAAATGATGGATCTCCTAATCCCAGAAAACTTAATCCTGCCTCTGTAGTTATTGCTGCTGGAACTGATATTGCAACACTTGCAAATGCGTATGGCAGCAATTGTGGTAAAATATGTTTTAAAATCATTTTTGAATCTTTTTGACCCATCATCGTTGCTGCCTCCACATATCCTTGAGTTTTAATTTGAAGCGACATACTTCTTGCAACTTTTGCAATTCCTACCCAACCAAAAATCATTAAAAATCCAATCATAACAAATATGCTATTGCTTATTGTCACTGAAAGAATAATTAGAAAAGGTAATGCTGGCAGTGCATAGATTACATCATTAAATCTCATCAATGTTTCATCTGTTTTTTTACCTTTGAATCCTGCATACACTCCATAAATCAATCCCATAGTCACTGATGCTATTGATACTACAAGCCCAATGAATAATGCTAGTGGTGTTCCCCACAATAATCCAATGGCTAAATCTCTTCGTAACTCATCTGTACCCATTATTCCAAATGCTTTGCCTCCTATGATTAAATTTGATTCAGTAATTTCACTTTTATTATTAATTTCATACAAATCAATTAAAAATACATAATTTCCTTTTAAGGGCTCATTAAATTTTGTTTTTGAAAAAATGATGTCCTCTGTAGATAAATTATTTATTTTAAATTCAAATTCTTTCTCTTGTAAAATTAATTCTTTTTTAACCATTACATCTGTTGAAAATATTTTATCCTCATGAATAGTGATTGTATTTGAATGTGGGATGGACGTTGAAATCAATTTTAACTTAATTCCGTCTGGTCGAATCACAGACATTTCAAGTAATGGTGAATTAACATATTCTGATGAATATGAATAAATAAAATCATTTGGAAATTGATCATATTCAAAATTAAAATTGAATTGATATGACGATAAATTAATTTCCTCATTTGATATGTTTTGAATACTTGGATCTGTTAAAATTTTATGTTCTGGAATTTTTTCAAATAAAAATAAATTCACCCAAATTGGTATTGCTGCTTTTGGATATGTAATCCAACTTCCAGGATTATTCCATTCTTGAAAAGTTTCTATTGGAATTATAATTATTGTAATTAATGATGTTAAAATTAAAATTGTAAGAATTGTAATTCCCGCAATCCCCATTTTACTTTTAAAAAATTCTTTTTTAATATCTTGGGGAGTTATGCTACTCATTTTGACTACTCCGTACTAGTCCTAATTCTAGGATCAAAATAACCATAAAGTAAATCTGCAATGAATATACTAACTAGAAAAAATACTGTGAGAATGTAAGTTGCACCAATAATTACTGGTAAATCCATGACTGTAATTGCCTCAAAATACAATCTTCCCATTCCTGGCCAATCAAATACAGCTTCTGTAATTATTGCCCCTCCTAATGAGCCTGATAAACTGAGCGCTAAAATTGTAATAATTGGAGGTGCGGCATTTTTTAACGCATGAGTATATGTTATCCTACTTTGTTTAATTCCAATTGCTTTTTTTGCTATTATGAAATCTTCTTGCATAATCCCTACCATAAAATTTCTTACTAAATATGCCCAAGAACCAAATCCTATCATTACTATTGTAATTAATGGTAATGTCATGTGGTACAATAGCGCCCCCAAATATTCTGGACTTGATGCTGGGATATCCGGAGTTGCTCTTGCTGGAAATATCTGATATGTAAATGCAAATAAAAAAATCATCAACATTCCAATCCACCATACTGGAAAACTTGAACTTATAATTGCAAAACTTGATGTAATTCGATCCACTGTGGAGCCAATTTTACTTGCTGACAGTGCTCCGACAAATATTCCTATTATTGAAATTAAAATTGTAGCTGTTGTAAATAGTAAAACTGTTCTTGGAAGTTTTTCAAAAATAATGTCTTTAACATTTGATGATCCTAAATCACTAGTTAGAAAAGTGGCTTGTCCAAAATCTAATAAAATTATTTTATACATTGTTAATCCAATTCTTTGAGGTGAATACCATGGCTCATCTAATCCTAAATTTTTTATCCGTTCATCTGTTCTATCTTGAATATATGCTTCAAATTCTTTAACTGATGAAAAACTTTGAACTATTGCTGGATTTTCAGTAATTTCAGATCTCACTTGAAATCCAACACCTTGTTTTAGAATTGTATCCATGTTGGAACCAACAAGCATTATTGTAATTAGTACTGTAATTAATAAAACTCCAAACATCGTCACCCCGCGTTTAGCGATATACATTTTCATACTCAATATTGATTTTTGATAAAAATAGCTTATAATATTATTAAGATTATAGGTCTCTTTTGATACTATTTCGAGATACATTAGGCATGATATGGGCATAAAACAGAAATCAAACTTTATTTTTTTTTAGATATTCATGTATAATTATTATCATATACGAAGAAATTTTTTAAAATTAAATTTTTCACTTATTTTTTTCTAGGCCTTCGACGTGGATTTAATTCATAGAATCTTTCAATATTGGCAATCCATTGTTTAGTTTCAGGTAAACGTGAACGTGCATGTGGTCTTTTTCCGTTCTTCGATAAAATTTCACTATGATCTTTGTAAAATCCATCTATTTCGTTAACTAATACATCCAAGAATTCTGATGCTTCCTTTGCTTCTATACCTTTAGGTTCTTTGTGTACCATAATGGATTTGGCTAATGTGTCTACTTTTGCTATTTTTATTTTATATTCGCTTATTACTCTATGTTCAAAAGAAATCATTTCACTTATTCCTCATTTATCCATTGTATGTATATTTTGGTATGTTTTACAAATTTTATTTTTTATATTCTATCCATACATAGATTTACTCATTGTCTCATCTGTTAAGTTATTTTTTGATGATAAATTCCTAAAATTTGATCGTAAAATTTTTTGTGTATGTCCTGAAACTCTTGCAACCTTATCCCACACATTATGAAATGAAATCCTATCTAAATTTTGTTCATCTATATGTGAAAATATTGCTAAACCTGCAATGTTTTCTCCATCTTTAATCCACTGATGTCCGATATTACAAATTGTACAAATTTCACTAATCTCCATCACTGCTTTTGAAAATGAAGGATTTTTACTAACTAATAACTTTGAATCTTCTGGAGGAAATCTCATATTGACATTAACATGTATTCTATCTTCCCTATTTGCATTCTTGCTAACAATTACATTTGTTCCAACATGAAATTGCCAATCAACTAAATCACTTTTTTCTTTAATTTTTTCAGTTTGATCTTCATATTTCACATTAGTTATCTTGATGAATTCTTCAATTAATTTTTTCATTTCTAGTGACGTTTTTGTCATAATTTGTCTTTTTTTTGTTAGTTATATTTTTGATTAGAGAAAAAAGAGTTAATGACTGTGTCCACAGCCGCAAGAGTCATGACCCTCACTACCTTGAGATTCTTTTCCTGCACATTTGGAACATTTGTCTGATCCCATTGGAGAAAAGAAACTAATTCCACATGATACGCATTTCATATTTGCCATAATATTGCTAAAAAATTGCGGTATTTATTGAATACGCTTTGATTTGTGGAAAATATGGATACTTGTAATCATTCACTTTTTTGAAAAACCCTATATTCTCCAATAATTGAATTACACTTATGACATGTGTATTGTCCTCTTTCTATCAAAGTTAATCCATCTGCAACTACTTCGTTTGGTTTCTCTTCGACTTGTATTTGAGTTGGACCTTCAAATTCTGAATTACATTGTTTACAAAAATGTTTTATCATTTTTGTGGTGTCTAATTTTTCAAGTGATGCCAAAAAATGTTTATCTATATTTGGAACAAGTTTTGATTTTATTACTTGTTCCTCTGTTAGATTTGTATTAATCCATCCGCCTGAACCTACTAATTGAATTTCTGTCAATTTGATTACTTATTTTATCTGTTATTAATAAGTCAAAATGAAATTAATAGTCTTGTTGAAACTAATTTTATGATGGAATATCCTGATTTATCCTCACTTGATAATACATCCGGTCGCGAATTTGAACTATTTGTAATTAGATTATTTGAAAAATTAGGTTTTTCTTCAACTATTACTAATCGTTCAAAAGATTATGGTAGTGATATAATGTTACAGCAAGGCGATTATAGAATTGCAGTTCAATCTAAACGTTCTGAATCTGAATTAACTTTTACATCTGTTCAAAGGGCACTTGATTCATTGAAAAAATATGATGCACAATTAGCTATTGTTGTTACTAATAACAAATTCATATCATCTGCAAAACAATTGGCAAAAATTAAGAATGTTGTATTAATTGATAGAAAAAAATTATTAGATTTAATTGAATTATCCAATTTACCTGTAAACCATAAAAAAGATTTTATTTCATTTTCTAATAAAATTAATCAAGAACTCATCAAGCAAGAAATTGACAAGGAATCTTTCAAGTTTCTTGGTTTAGATATTCCTAAAGTTGACCATAGTTTATTGACTAAGAATGTCTATGGGCGAGATCATCCTCTTAATAATAAAAAAGAAAAATTAATTGATATTTTTAAAAAAATACGTGGAGATGATGAAATATCTGTCCAAAAAGATGTTTTGTTAAATTCTATGGAACAATATCCGTTGATGTTTGGCACAAGAAACGAATCTAAAATATTTTTGAGTGATATGATTGAAGAATTTCTAATTTTTAAATTAAAAACTGATCATTATAATTTAGTTTAGATATTTTCATCCTCTCCGTCTCTGTTAATGTTTTCACATTCTGGCATTGACTGTGATATCTGATCATCTTGTCTTATGAGATAATCTAATGTATTCATATTATGATTCTTTTTTCATGCCCTTTATTTTTATTCTTAATATTGGTGACTGATAATTTTTGTTTTGATATTCAATAAAAAAGTTAATCAATCCATGAATCTATGGATACTATAATGAGTGCAGGAGGTAATTTGATATTTTTTGGATCTGTAATTCTTATTTTAGATGTTTTAATATTTTCAGGATTTTTTCCATCTCAGTCATTAAATGATCCCACTCTTCATGAACCCTGGATACTTCTACCAATTATTGGGGCTTTATCCTTTATTGGATCACTTACATTATCTTTAACAATTTTTGGTTCACTAATGCTTCTTAGTGGCATAATTTCAATTAAACGAAACAAATAATTTTTTAGACTCTATTATTGACGATGTCTAGTCAACTATACTATTATTTTACTGGGAATGTATACTCAAATTATGGGTAAAATATCTTTGATTATAGGAATAATTATTGGAATTGTATTTTCAGTTGCATTTCCAGAAGTGGCCCAAACTATCAATAATACTATAATGCCTACAATTCAATCCATAAGCGAGAATCTAATTAATTGGATAACTGAATAATCTATTGGTTTACTGTGGACAAAGATTCTTATCTTAAATTTTTAGAAAAATAATGTGTCAATAATTAAAAACAAATCTCCTGTGTTATTCTTTTATAATGATTCTAAAAAATGGTTAATGAATATTTCAAAAAAAGAAGTACTTCATACTCATATTGGTGTGCTTAAACACGCTGATGCCATTGGAAAAGAATATGGTTCTAGATTAATGACAAACAAAGACAAGTACGTCTACTTACTTGAGCCAACAATGTATGATTACATAATGAAAATACAACACGGCACTCAAATTGTTTATCCAAAAGATCTTGGGTACATTGCTGCACGTGCGGGAATTCAAGATGGTCAAAAAATTCTTGAGATAGGAACTGGAAGTGGTTCTATGAC
Source organism: uncultured Candidatus Nitrosopumilus sp. (assembly GCA_905612485.1). Classification (GTDB taxonomy): domain Archaea; phylum Thermoproteota; class Nitrososphaeria; order Nitrososphaerales; family Nitrosopumilaceae; genus Nitrosopumilus. The sequence continues at coordinate 408 of CAJQSE010000009.1, read as the reverse complement.
TTCATTTGTTGCAAGTATTGTAAAACCTAGAGGACATGTTTACACATTTGATGTGGATGAGAAGTTTATGAAGATTGCAGAAAAAAATATTCGCAGAGCTGGTGTTTCTAAATATGTCACTCAAACTAATTTAGATCTAAAGACTTCTAAGGAAATTCCAGTTACTGAAATGGATGTTGCGTTAATTGATTTAGGTGATCCTTGGGTAGTTCTTCCTAAAGTAAGACAGATGTTAAAAGGGAGTGGTTGTATATTTGCAATCTGTCCAACTATGAATCAACTAGAAAAATTAACTATTGCTTTAATTGAAAATGAATTTACTGATATTGAATCCACTGAGCATATTATACGAACAATTGCTGCTAGAGAAGGAAAAACTAGACACTCATTTCAAGGTATTGGACATAC
>CAJQSE010000008.1 GCA_905612485.1 uncultured Candidatus Nitrosopumilus sp. | reverse complement strand
GCAATTTTAATTGATTTAATATTTGGTGATCCAAAAAATCGTTATCATCCAACAGCTTGGATAGGAATATTGATTGCAAAATTGACTCCTATCGTAAAACACCAAAATTCTATATTTGAAAAAATTGGTGGTATTTTAATTATTATAATTATTTCTAGTATTGTTGTGTTATTATTATCAAGTCTTGAAATTGGAATTTCTTTAATTTCTATTGATTATGTTTCACTGATTGTTTCTATAATTATTGGAGCATTATTGCTTAAAACAACTATTGCTATTCGTGGAATGGAAAAACATGCAATTAGCGTATTGGAATCTTTGGAGAGTGATAATCTAGATATGGCAAGAAATTATTTATCTATGATTGTAAAACGAAATACCGCAAATTTGGACAAAAATCACGTACTTTCAGGTGTATTGGAAAGTATTAGTGAGAATACTGTTGATGGTATAACTGGACCAATGTTTTATTATGCTTTTTTTGGTATTTGTGGAGCATTTGTGTATCGAGTTATCAATACAGCAGATTCAATGATTGGGTACAAAAATAATATTTTTAAAAATTTAGGATGGTTTGCTGCTACCTGTGATACAATTTTAAATTATATTCCATCTAGACTTACAGGATTAATGATGATTATTTCAGCAGCTATTTTGCAAAATAATTGGAAAAATTCTTACAAAATAATGATTAGAGATGGTAAAACAACTGAAAGTCCTAATGCTGGATATCCTATGGCAGCATTAGCTGGAGCTTTAGAAACTAAATTTGAAAAAGTAAATCATTACAAATTAGGTGATGGTGAAATTATACTAACAAAATATCATGTCATATCTGCAATTAAGATTATGAAACTAACATCAATTCTTTTCTTTGGAATTATTACAGTCCCTATAATTTTAATTTTATCTTTTATTGGATGGTGGCTTTATGTTTAAAGAAATTGGATCACTTTTTTCTTTTTTAACAATTTTACCATCATCATCAAATTCTACATTAGATGATATTGCAAAATACATGTATCTATTTCCTATTGTTGGAATTATTATTGGAATTTTAGTTGGTTCATTTGGTTTTGGTTTATCTTTTCTTTTAGATCCAATTTTAGTTAGTTTTCTTGTAGTTACATCAATTGTAATTATAACTGGAATTCATCATGCAGATGGTCTAGCTGATTTTGCAGATGGTCTTATGGTAAAAGGTAGTAAAGAAAAAAAACTTAATGCAATGAAGGATCTTTCTACAGGATCTGCAGGAGTAGTTGCAATTATTTTATATCTAATTGGATTAGTTGTTACAATTTCACTTACAACTGGATTTGATTTGTTTAAGGCAATTTTGATTAGTGAAATTTTAGCAAAATTTTCAATGGTTTTATTGGCAAGTTTAGGAAACTCAGCATCAATAGGCTCAAATTCTCCTTTTATGAAAATTATGAAAGATAAGAAAAAATTAATGGCAGCTTTTGCAATTATGATAATCCCTATTGCTTTACTTGGTGAAACTACTGGACTTGTTATGCTTGGTGTAACTATTATTGTAACATTGATAATCTTGCTAATATCTAGTCGTAGTTTTGGTGGAATAACTGGTGATGTTCTTGGTTCAACTAATGAATTAACTCGTTTAGCATCATTGATGGTATTTGTATCGCTATGATTGGTTTGGTGATGGCTGGTGGTAAAGGTACACGTATGAATTTAGACAATGAAAAATTGTTGCTCAAATATAAAAAATCAATAATTCTTCATGTAACTGATTCCTTAAAAAATTCAAATTGCTTTTCAAAAATTTTAGCATTAACTAGCTCTAATTCTCCAAAGACAAAACAATTATTACAAGAAAATAATATTGAAATTTTTAATACTAATGGAATTGGATATGTTGAAGATTTAAGTTTGGTACTCCAATCTACAAATGATTCTGTTTTAGTTACTTCAGGTGATTTACCCTTATTAGATAAAGAAATTATAAAAAAAATTGTTAAACATTATGATCCTGAAAAAATATGGACAAGTATACTTGTTACTAACAAATTTTTAACTAAACTTGGATTAGAATCTGATTACTCATTACAGTATGATGATCAAAGATGCCACTATACTGGAATTTCTTTAATTAATTCAAATAAAATTAATTCATCTAAAAATTTAAATGAAAATTATATTATAATTGATGATAAACGAATTGCATTTAATTTAAATACAAAACAGGATTATGAATTACTCGGCACTACCTGAAACTTTGCCGTTTATTTTAGCTTTAGAGCCTGTTGGTTCTGAAATTGTATTACCACAAGAATTACATGCAATGACTGTCGATGCATGAGAATACACTATTTGTAATTCACCACATTCATCACAATTAACTTTTTGAAACTTACTTGATGGTTTTGGAATTTCGATATGATCTTTTTTCATGCTGCTATCAACTCAAATTTCTTAATTCTAACACCTTTTTTATTGTATTTCTTTTTACATACAGTACATGTCATAATAGGGGTAACTTTCTTTGTAACTTTAGCTGGTTTTGCAAGTTTTGGGAATTTTTGTCCACCATAACCTTTTTTACGTTCAGCGTGACGACGTTCACCTCTAGCAGAACCACGTCTTTTTCCAGCCTTGTAAATGGAGACCTTTTGTTCAGTATGTGCATTACATTTTGCACAAAACTTTCTGATCACCTTTGGAATGTTCATATCAACAAAACCTCTTCAACCGTAATTTAAGCATTGAAGCTATAATAGTCATAAATTTCATTTATCATCATGAATTCAAGCCTATCTAATTCTATAAACTCCCTAAATTCAGTAGCACTTGGAGAAAAAAAAGCTAATCTTGTCCTAACAAATTGTAATTTACTATCAGTTTACACTAGAGAGATCATTCCAAAAATCCAGATCGCAATAATTAATGATCGTATTGCATATGTTGGTCCTGATGCAACCCATACGATAGGCCCAAAAACCAAAGTTATTGACATTCATGATAAATTCGTAAGTCCTGGATTTGCAGATCCTCATTTACACATTGATCAATTTGTATTGCCATCTGAATTTGCAAAACAATCTCTTCTTTGTGGTGTAACCTCTCTCTTTTCTGATCCAATTGATATTGTTAGTGTTGGAGGTTACAAAGGCTTTCAGGAATTTCTTAAATTGGGAGAAAATTTACCCATTAGAATATTTCAAGTAGTTCCTGGAGGACTTCCCGTAGATGCAAAATTTAGTAATAGTAAATCTTTAACTCTATCTCAAGAAAAAACTGCAATAAAACATCCGCATGTAATTGGAATGGGAGAAGTTTTCTCATGGACTAAAGTAATTTTACGTGAACCTAAAACAATGAAATCACTCTCAACAATGTTGGAATGTAATTGTATAATTAATGGACATACTGCAGGTGCAAGCGATAAAAAACTTAATGCATATGTTTCCTCTGGTATTCTTTCTTGTCATGAACCAATTAATTTTGATCAAGTGTTAGAAAGACTACGTCTTGGAATGTGGATAATGATTAGAGAAGGCTCTATTCGTCGTGATCTAAAAGAAATTATTCCACGTGTATTGTCGCATGGAACATATCTTAATAGATTAATGTTTTGTTCTGATGGTCTTGACCCATTAGACATTTCTAAATTTGGTCATATTGATTATTGTATTCGTGAATCTATTAAACTTGGTTTAGAACCAATAGATGCAATTACTATGGCGTCAAAAAATAATTTTGATTATTATAATATGGGAAAAGATCTTGGTGGTATTGCACCTGGAAAATTAGCTGATATTTTAGTTTTTGATAATTTAAAATCCTTTAAACCAAAACATGTTTTTGTTGGAGGCCAACTTGTAGTTTCTAATGGTTCTTTTGTAGCCCGTATTAGAAAAAATATAATTTCTCCATGGATTAAAAAAACGGTTAAATTAAAAAAATTCTCAAAAAATGATTTTCTAATTAAATCTAAAAAAGATCATGTAATAGCAAATACAATTTTTATGCAAAATGAAATAATTACTAAATTGGGAACATCCGAACTTATTTCTAATGATGGTCATGTTTCTGCATCTTTAGATTCTGATATTTGGAAGATTGCAGCATTTGATAGAATTCATGGAACAAACCAACATTCTATTGGATTTCTTGAAAATTTTGGTGCTGATATAGGTGCATTTGCTTCAACTTGGAGTTTTCATGAAAATGATTTGATTGTACTTGGTTCAAATGACTCTGATATGGCAATAGCATCAAACCATTTAATTAAAAATCAAGGAGGGTTAGTCGTAGTTAAGTCTGGAAAAATCATTGCTTCATTACCTTTACAATTTGGCGGAATTATTTCAACTGATTCTTTTGAAACTGTTTCATCTAATTTTGAGAAGATCAATAATTCTATTGTAGATTTAGGATGTAAATTTCGTAGACCTCACTTGATCCCTCTATTTTTGCCTTTTCTAGCTCTACCTTCTGTAAGAATTCTTGCAGGTGGAATTATCGATATCAAAAAACGATCTTACATCTCCCCAATCAATTAGGCAATGTTAAAAAGGGGGATTTTAAGAATTGAAAATGAATCTAAATGGCATCAATTCAACAAGGACCAAATGGACCTGTACTAGTTCTCAAAGAGAGCGCATTACAACAAAAAGGTAAAGATGCTCAACAAAACAATATTGCAGCTGCAAAATTAGTTGCAGAATTAGTTAAAAGTAGTCTTGGACCTCGTGGCTTAGATAAAATGTTAGTTGATTCCTTAGGCGACGTTACAATTACAAATGATGGTGCTACTATTCTCAAAGAAATTGATGTTCAACATCCAGCAGCAAAAATGATTGTTGAGATTTCTAAAACTGTAGATAATGAAGTAGGTGATGGAACAACTTCTTCTGTTGTATTTGCCGGTGCATTATTAGCTAGAGCAGAAGATCTCTTGAAAAAAGATGTTCATTCTTCAACTATCATTGAAGGTTTCCAAGCAGCATCTGAAAAAACTTTAGAAATCTATTCACAATTATCTAAAAAAATTCAACCTGATGATAAAGCATCACTTCTCAAAATTGCTTCAACTAGTATGCAATCTAAATTAATTTCTGAAGATAGTACTAATTTATCAAAAATTGTAGTTGATGCAGTTCTTAGTATTGCAACAAAAAAAGGCGACAAGTATTCTGTTGACCTTGAAAATATTAAAGTTGAAAAGAAACCAGGTGGTTCAATCGATGACACACAAATTATCCAAGGTATTGTTTTAGATAAAGAAATTGTTCATAGTGGAATGCCTACTAAAATTGAAAAAGCAAATATTGCATTAATTAATTCTGCATTAGAAATTGAAAAAACTGAAATGAGTGCAGAAATTAGGATTACTGATCCAACACAAATGCAAATGTTCTTAGAAGAAGAAAATAGAATGCTAAAAACAATGGTTGATAAATTACATGATGCTGGTACTAATGTTTTGGTTTGTCAAAAAGGAATTGATGACATTGCACAACATTATCTTTCAAAACATGGAATTATGGCAATTCGTCGTGTCAAAGAAAGTGATATGATCAAACTTGCTAAAGCTACAGATGGACGTGTAATTAGTAACTTGGATGATTTATCTGAAAAAGATCTTGGTTCTGCTGATTTGGTTCATCAAAAGAAAGTTGAATCTGACAAATGGGTATTTGTTGAAGGTTGTAAACATCCACAATCTGTTACATTACTAATTCGTGGAGGAACTCAAAGAGTAATTGATGAAGTTGATCGTTCTATTCATGATGCATTAATGGTAGTAAAAGATGTAATTGAAAAACCAGAAATTGTTGCAGGTGGCGGTGCTCCAGAAGCATTTGCAGCATCTCAACTCAAAGAATGGGCAGATAATTTTAGTGGTAGAGAACAACTTGCAATTAAAAAATATGCTGAAGCATTAGAGGTTATACCATTAACAATTTCTGAAAATGCTGGAATGGATCCAATTGATACAATGGCTACTTTAAGATCAAAACAAAATCAAGGTCAAAAGTGGACTGGAATAGATGCAAAAAATACAAAAATTGCTGACATGATGGCAATCAATATTGTAGAACCAATTGTAGTTAAAGAACAAATAATTAAATCTGCAACAGAGGCAGCATGCATGATTCTTAGAATTGACGATGTAATTGCTATATCTGGTGGTCCAGGTGGTGGTGGCGGTATGCCACCAATGGGATAAATTTAATCAAAACTTAAGCATACTAATTATCATAAATTATTGTTGTACAAAATTGGTGTAGATTTAGGTGGTACCAAAACAGAAATTATTGTTCTTGATGAAAATCTAAATGTTTTAGAAAGAAAGAGAGTAATCACTCCTCACGATAACTACAATGAAATTCTCAATACAATTGAAACCTTGGTTTCAGATGTATCTCAAAATATTTCTGATTTTTCTTTAGGAATTTGTTGTCCTGGTGCAATTTCAAAACAAACTGGATTAATCAAAAATAGTAATACTCAATGTTTAATTGGTAAATTTTTAAAAAAAGATTTAGAAAATAAACTCCAAAAAAATATTTCTATTGAAAATGATGCAAATTGTTTTACTTTATCTGAATCTAAAATGGGTGCTGGGATTGGATTTGATCTAGTTTTTGGTGTTATTCTAGGTACTGGAGTTGGTGGAGGGATTGTAATTAATAATATTCTTCATTGTGGTAGAACCAATATTGCTGGTGAATGGGGACACCATACTTTACATCAAAATGGTAATTCTTGCTATTGTGGTAAATCTGGTTGTGTGGAGACATACATTAGTGGACCCTCTTTGGAAAAACGCTGGAATAAACTAACTGGATTAACTCAATCTATGCCTGAAATTATTAATAATTTTGATTATACTATTGGTGAACAATGGAAAGATGAATTTTTAGAAAATTTTGGTTATGGTCTTGCAAATGTAATTGATATTTTAGATCCTGATGCCATAATTCTTGGAGGTGGTTTATCTAATATTGATTTTTTATACACTGAAGGTACAGAATCAATTTATTCAAAAGTATTTTCAGATATTGTTGAAACTCCTATATTGAAAAACAAACTTGGTGATTCTTCAGGAGTATTTGGAGCCGCACTTTTAGATTAATTTTTTGGACATCCTTCCATTTTTGCAATAAAATATCCATTTGTCATTATTTCAATTTCAATATCTTCTGGAACAGATTCTGAATGACAAAATTTACATTCTTCTGTAGTTACTACTGCATTATTTTCTCCAATTGATTTTAACCATTTTTTTGCAAAAGAAATTGCAGTTGTAGAATCATTTTTGTCAGTAATTACATCAAAATGTATTGTATGACCATCATTTGCTTTTACATAAGTATCAAAAACATGAAAAGTCACATTTATTCCAAATTTTTAGCATATCTATCTCTAATTTCAAGAGTTTTATCTACAATTTCATTTACATTTACATCCAATTCTGTAGTTATCAAAATTAATCCTGCACCTCCAATTGGTACTGTTATTCTATAGATTTTTTCGTATTTTGCTAATGCAAAAATTGGTGTTCCAATTTTGTCAGCAGTTTTTTTCCTTGTTGACCATCGGTAAATTGCTTGTGATAATGATGTTTCAGTTTCTTCTCTAGTTAAGTGAGATGTGATTCCTGGTCTAATTTTATCGTGGAGTTCACCATAATCATAAACTGCAGCATATCTAACTTTTTCATTAAACTCTAATATTTCATCACAGATTTTTTCATAACTCATAATTTTTCACTATTGTGGCTCAATTGTTGCTGGTGGTTTACTTGAAATTGTATATGTTACCCAAGTTACGTCTTCAATTTCATTAGTTATTCTATTACTCATTTTCTCTAGTACTCCATGTGGTAGTCTTGTCCAATCAGCAGTCATTGCGTCAATAGAATCTACAACTCTAATCATAACTATGTTTCCATATTTTCTCTCATCTCCTACAACTCCCACTGCTTTATCATCGCCTACTGCAGCATAAGCTTGCCATACTTTGGTATAAAATCCAGATTCCATTAATTCCTCCTCAACAATTTTACTTGCTACTTTTGAAATCTCTAATTTTATTGGAGTTACTTCTCCAATTATTCTAACTGATAATCCTGGACCTGGAAATGGATGTCTCATGAAAAGTTTTTCAGGAACACCTAAAATTTTAGCAATTTCTCTAACTTCATCTTTGTATAATTCTCTAAGTGGTTCCAAAATTTCTAACTTTAACCAATCTGGTAACCCTCCTACATTATGATGAGATTTTATTACAGCTGCTGGACCTTTTGAAACTCCACTTTCAATTACATCTGGATACAAAGTTCCTTGAGCCAACCATTTGAATGGACCATCTTTTTCAGCAAAATTAGTGAAAACATGAATAAATTCTTCACCAACAATTTTTCTTTTTGCTTCTGGATCTTCTATACCCTTTAATTTTTCAAGAAATTGTTGTCCTGCATTAACTGCTGTAAAATTAACTTTAAAATTTTCTTTAAACATTTCTTCCACTTCTTTTTCTTCGTTTAATCGTAACAAACCATTATCTACAAAGATACATTTCAGTCTATTTCCAATTGCTTTATGAATAAGTAATGCTACTACTGTAGAATCTATTCCTCCACTAACACCACATAATACATTTCCTTCAATTTTAGAAATTTTTTCTACTGCTGTATCAATAAAACCTTCCATTGTCCAATCTTGTTTTGCACCACATACTTTTAGAACAAAATTTTTGAGAATTTTAGTACCCTGTTCTGTATGAACAACTTCAGGATGAAATTGAATTCCATAAACTGATTTTTCTTCTGATGCAATTGCTGCAGCTTTTGCACCTTCTGTATGACCAATTATTTTAAATCCTGATGGAATTTCTTCAGCCTCATCACCGTGACTCATCCATGCTCTAACTGATTCACCTATTCCATTTAACAAATCATTATCATTATCTATTGTTAAAAGTGATGAACCATATTCCTTGTTTGCTCTTTTTACTTTACCTCCAAATTTATTTACAATTAATTGATGTCCATAACAAATTCCTAATAATGGTAAATCCATTTCAAAAATTTTGTTTTCTGGAACTGGAGCTTCTGAACTATAAACACTAGATGGACCTCCAGAAAAAATTATTCCCTTTGGATTATGTTTTTGTATTTCTTCATAACTAATATCATACGGTACTAATTCTGCAAAAACAGAAAATTCTCTAATTCTTCTACAAATTAAATGACTATATTGTGAACCAAAGTCTAAAACTAAAATCTTGTCCATACTATCACTTACTAATATTTTCCAACATTCTTGTTAATGACCATCCTGCGGTATTGATTAATTCAGTCACTCTTTGTTTTTCTCTGTAATTTTTAATTATTATTTCTCTAATGTTTGTTCCATTTTTATTAATAATGTAATTTATGATTGATTCTTTTTCGATCTTTCCATTTTCTGCCTCAACAAAATCTTTCTTCTTCATTTCTCCAATGATTCTATCTAAAAAGAATGATTTGAAGGGTGGAGTATCTACATTAATCAAAACTTGTTCATCTAAAATTATTGAGACCTGATCTGGTGTAACATATGCATTGGCAATTATTTTACCATCATTTCCTCGTTTAATTGGAATTGAATCATCCCTTGGTTTTGATACTTCGATCTTTTCTTCTATTTCAGGTTCAACTTTTGTTTTTAATTTTGATGCCTTTACAAAACTAGAATCTTTTAGAAATTCATCTAACACGATAATATTTTTCTCTAGCATTTCTATTCCTTCCTGATGCTTATCAATTTGCTGTAACATGTTTTCTCTTAAAGCAACTATCTCTTTTACTTGCTCCTCTGAAAATTTCATAATTTAATAAATCAGTAATGGGTATTAAATGCATTCTAGGTAATTATGATATCTAGTTCTCTATATGATATTTTTTTAAACCCTTCAATTGATTTTGACGTGGTAAATAATTCTGATTTTGTGAACGTTGATAACCAAATTAAGAGGTCTTTTCCTATTTTTAACTTTTTTAATTTTATCTCTCTATCTGATCTTTTTGTATTAGAAAATTTCCCAATTTGATTTCCAAAATCCATACCAAATAAAATAATTTTTTTTGCACCAAAATAACTTGCTAGAAAAACTCCTCTATCTCCGTCTGTAAATCCTCCAAAATTTTGAATTTTATTAAATGGATTTGTTTGAGTTGTTCCAATACAATTTTTCATTTTTTTAACTATTAGTAATTTTTCAATATTATCACCATGTGCATGTATTACAAATATTGATTTTGTTTTTGATATTTTTTTAATCGTATCCTCATTTCCATCTAAATCTGTTACAATGATATCTGGAATAATTCCATTATCAATTAATGGTTTTAATGAACTATCAGCTGCAATTTTTATAGATTTTTTTAGCTTTTTTAATTTTGGAATAGCGATTGACAACGATGGTCCAGAACCTACAACAAAAACTGTTTTACCTTGGATTAACTTTCTAATTTTTTCAATGGTATCTGTTTTTTTTAAAATTGAATCTAAAATTAGAGCCGACTCTTTATCTTTTTTTCTACTATAGTTTAATTCCTTTAAAATAGAAACATATCTTTCCCCCCAACCTGAAATCATCATATAACTCAAATTGTATGAGGTTTTGATAAACTATATGGCAAAAATTGCAAATATTTCTGTTGGTGGAAGAAACCCTGTTAGGATTATGGGCATTTTGAATACTAGTCCAGAATCATTTTACAAAAAATCAATCAATACTACTCGTATGAAAATCAAAAATGCAGTAATTCAAATGGAAAATGATGGTGCAGACTTTATTGATGTGGGAGGAATGTCTACTGCACCATATTTGTCTACCACTATATCTGAAAAAGTAGAATCTGATAGAATTCTTAATGCCGTTAAAATTATTCAAGATAGTACTAATCTTCCAATATCTGTTGATACATGTAGATCTAGTGTAGCTAAAAATGCTTTACAAAATGATGTTGAAATAATTAATGATATTTCAGGATTAAAATATGATGAAAAAATGAAGGATGTAATATCTAAATTTCAACCTTCGGTAATTTTATGTGCATATGATTCTAAAACAATATCTGGAAATACAATAAATTCAACAAAAAGACTTCTTGCAGATAGCTTAAAAATTGTTAAAAAATCAAATATTTCAGATAAAAAAATTATGTTGGATCCTGCAATTGGATTTTTTAGAAAATCAGGACGAGGTAAATTTTTTACAAAAACTAAAACTGATTGGGTAGAAAGAGATCTATCTGTCATTAAAAATTTAAATTCTATTAAAATGAATTATCCTATTTTAATATCCGTTTCAAATAAATCCATTATTGGTAATCTTTTAGGTAAAGAAAATCCTTCTGATCGATTATTTGGATCTATAACTGCTGAAGCAATATGTGTTTTAAATGGAGCCAATGTTATTCGTACGCATAATGTTATGGCTACTAAAGATGCCATTACGATTGCTTCAAAATTATTAAAATAACGCAAAGGCTTATAATCAATTTTTAACTTTTGTAACAAGGTTTCATTGGAATTTAAAGAAGGATTAACATTTGACGACGTGCTTCTTGTTCCTAAATATTCAGATATAACAAGTAGGAGTCAAACTGATCTGAAAACTCAATTATCTCGAAATATTTCTCTAAACATCCCTTTTGTGAGCGCCAATATGGATACTGTTACTGAATCATCTATGGCTGTAGCTATTGCACGTGCAGGTGGAATAGGAATTATTCACAGATTTTTAACAATTCAAGAACAAGCAAATGAAGTTCTTAAAGTAAAACGATCTGGGAGTGTAATGATTGAAAATCCTTATTCTATAACTGCTGATAAAACAATTGAGGATGCATTAGATTATGCTGAAAATAAGGATATTTCTGGATTATTGGTAGTTGATAATACTTCAAAGTTAATTGGAATTGTAACTGAAAGAGATTTACTCTTTGCAAATTCTAAAAATCTTATTCAAGATGTAATGACAAAAGATGTCATTACTGCAAAATATGGTGTATCTATTGATGATGCAAAAGATCTTTTACATAAACATAGAATTGAAAAATTACCTTTAGTTGATGAATCTGGATCTGTAAAAGGTTTGATTACAAGCAAGGATATAACAAATAATGCTAATTTTCCAAATGCATCCAAAGACCGCAAAGGTCGTCCTCTTGTTGGAGCTGCAGTTGGAGTTAAAGGTGACTTTTTAGAAAGAAGTGAATCTCTTTTAGAAGCAGGTGTTGATACTTTAGTTGTTGATATTGCTCATGGTCATAGTGAAAATGCAATTAGTACTGTAAAAAATATCAAAAAAGCATTTCCTGATTGTGAATTAATTGCAGGAAATATTGCAACTGCTCAAGGCGCTGAAGATTTAATGAAAGCTGGAGTTGATGCAGTAAAAGTTGGTGTGGGTTCAGGTTCAATTTGTATTACTAGAGTGATTACTGGTTCAGGTGTCCCTCAATTAACTGCAGTAATGGATTGTGCAAAAATAGGACATGATTATGGTATTCCAATTATTTCTGATGGTGGAACTAGAAATTCAGGTGATGCTACAAAAGCATTAGCAGCTGGTGCTTCAACTGTTATGGTTGGAAGTATGTTGGGAGGAACTGACGAATCCCCTGGAACCGTTTTGACAAAGAATGGAAAACGTTTCAAAGTATATCGTGGAATGGCTTCCCTTGCAGCATCCATAGGAAGAAAATCTAAAGAAACTGGTTCTACATCTTTTGATGATGATCTTAATGATTATGTTGCAGAAGGTGTTGAGGCAATGGTTCCATACAAAGGAACTGTTGTAGATATTCTAAAACAACTTACGGGTGGAGTTCGTTCAGGTTTAAGTTATTGTGGTGCACATACAATTACTCAAATGCAAACAAATGCTGAATTTATAAAAATGTCCAGAGCTGGATTTGCAGAAAGTCAGCCTCATGATGTATCTTTAATTTAGATAATTTTTTAAGCAGTATCTGAAGTCATTTTATTATGTTAGCTACTCGAACTCTAATTGGCATAGTTGTTGGTAGTTTAATTATTGGACTAGGTGGTTTTTCGTTAGTTAATACTTTAGCACCAACAATTTCTATGAATGAAAATTTTGTTATAGGTTCTGGTGATTCAGCTTCTTTTTCAATTCCTGCACCAAAAGATGCACCACAATACATGTTGATTATTGGAGATGCTTTTGATCTTAAACTTGCAAGTCCTGGAGATGGATTAAACATTTCTAATACTTCTTACAAAAAGGAACTGATTCTAGATTGGGCTCATACAGAAGATGGTCAAACAATAATTTTAATTCAAAATACAGGTGGCAGTGATTTAGAAGTTACAGCTAATACTAATCAGACACCTGATCCATTTGGAATCACATTTGATTTGATGGTGATGACATCTGGAGTAGTAATTCTTGGATTTAGTTTAGGTTTTACTTTGAGAAAGCCAAAAGGCTTCTAATTTAATTTTGCAGCTGGATATGAACCTAAAATTTTAATGAAAAGTGTTTCTTTTTCAATTTTATTTAACATTTCTAAAACCTTCATATTTTTTTTATGACCTTCAAAATCTACATAGAAATTATACTCCCATGTATTTGTTTTTGTAGGTCTTGATTCTATTTTTGTTAAATTAATATTATTTTTATTAAAATTTTCTATAATTCTATATAGTGAACCTGGTTCATGCTTTATTGAAAAAATAATTGAAGTTTTATCATTCCCAGTTTCTTCAGCTTCTTTTTTAGATAATATCAAAAATCTAGTATAATTATTTAGATTATTTGCAATATTTTCAGCAATAATGGGCATATTGTAAATTGATGCAGCTTCTTTACTTGCAATACACGCACAATTTTTTTTATTTAATTCTTGGATAATTTTTACACTTCCTGCTGTATCATAAGTAGGAATTGTTTTCATATTATTTTTTTCAATAAAATTTCTACATTGACCTAGTGCTTGTGGATGTGAATATACTGTATCAATTTCTTCTATTTTACTAAATCCAATTAAACAATGTTCTATTCTGTGATATGTTTCTCCAGTTGCATTTAGATCTGTTGAATATAATAAATCATAACTTTCTCCTACACTTCCTTCCAATGAATTTTCTACAGGTAAAATTGAATATTCTGTAATGTCTTTAGATGTATTTTCTAAAATTTCTGCAAATGTTGTAAATGGAATTATTTTGATATCATTTTTGAAAAAAGATTTTGCTGCGGCTTCACTATATGCACCTCGTTCACCTTGGAACGAAACATTTGTCATTTCTTTACTCTCTCAAATGTATGAAATCACTTTTGCCAAAACTAGAAGAAAGTTTTCTTTCATCAATCCATGAACAATCTGTACATTTGATGGCATCACGCATTGTGATAACTTTTCCTCCACATTTTCTACATTTTGTAAATATAATTCCTAATTCTGGTTCATCCATTACTGCATGAATTGTTCCATTAAGATGAGCAACAATTTTTAATGATGCTATATCATTAACTAAAGCTACATTTCTTATTCTCATATTTCGTGTACCACAAATACATTCAACTTTTGATGTAGTTGGTTTTCCATTAATGTAATCAATTGTAACTGCAATCATAGATGACATTACTGCTGCAACTTTTCCAATTATGACATCTCCTACTTTTGGAATTGATAGAAGCTTTGGATGGTTTACATTAATCATTCGTGTTTTTTTGTCCATATCTTTTTCTCCCATTGTGGCTGCTCTAACCATGTCACCATCATCAAAAGTATTGTGACCAGCCTCATATTCCTCAATAGATGCTATTTTATCTCCTGGAAATACTAAATTATCTGACATAATCTAATTTTTCTTGTTGTGATTATAATTGTTTATGGTACACAAGATCCTGATAAATCATATATCTCTAAAAATTAGAAAGTAATCATGAGGGCATTAGTATATGATGAATATGCATCTGATGATGATTTTTCTAAAATTTTAAAAATCAAAAATTTACCCAATCCTGAACCACGATCTGATGAAGTTGTTTTCAAAGTAATATCTGCAGGACTAAATTATGACGATATTTGGGGTATGCGTGGTAAACCTTTAGCAATACCATTACCTCATATTTCTGGAACAGACGCTGCAGGTATAGTTACTGCTATCGGTGGG
>CAJQSE010000007.1 GCA_905612485.1 uncultured Candidatus Nitrosopumilus sp. | reverse complement strand
CTAAAAGAAGCATTTTCAGTTGCAGCAGATGCAGTGATTAATTTAACATTAGATCAAGATAAAGTTGAAGAAAAGGCAAGTAAAGAATTTGTATCACAAGGAAAAGATCTGTATTATCTTCTTTTCAGCTGGTTAGAAGAAATTCCATTTATTCTCATTACGGAAGGATTTGCAATAAAAAGAATAGAATTTAGCATTGAAAAAAATGATGCCTACAAGATTAATGCTAAAGCATTTGGTGAGGCCCTAGACTTGAAAAAACATAATTTCAAAGTGGAGATAAAAGCACCTACATTTTATGATATGATAATTAAAAATGAAAAAGAAGTCTATATGAAATTCCTGCTTGATTTGTAAGTTTGTGAATAATTATTTGCTATAAACAGGAAAAAATTATGCTTATTTTTTAAAAATGAATTTTCTAATCAATAATATGCAAGTAAAATTAGCTGGATTTGGAATATTGTCATTATTTTTGATAATGTTGGTACCAGTTTATGCAGAAGTAACAGAATTTTCAATTGAAAAAAAATTCTATACAATTGATCAAGGAATTGTGTTTATAGGAAATACGTCTGAAGAACGCGAACAGGTTAATGTGCTTATAACAAATCCAAATGGAAAAGAAAGTTATCTTGTTGGAGCAGTGTCAAATTTACAGGGAACATTTGAAACAATACCAAAAAGTGTAGATAGTATTTTTACAATTATTGGGACGTATGAATTTATAGCGTTTACTATTCAAAAAGATAACAGCATTAGTGTAATTCTTGAATTTGATGGAAATAAAGTTCTTCAACCAACAAAATCTATCTTACAATTAAATTCAATTCAAGATAAAATAGTAGAAGTAGAAAGAACGATTACATTTACAGTCAGTATTACAGATGATTCATTCATAGAAACATACGATGGACGAGACCCAGTTTATAGTTTAGAAAATGCTCCTGTAGATGCTACAATTGATGACATTACTGGAAAATTTATCTGGACTCCATCAAAATCTTATGGAAGTTTTGAAGATGTAATTTATAATTTTGATATTATTGTTAATGCTAATAATCAGGAAGATAGAGAAAATATTTCAATAATTGTAAAAAAAGCATATGATGAACCAGTAATAGAACCAAAGGTAGAACCAGTAATAGAACCAAAGGTAGAACCAGTAATAGAACCAATCAAATCTACAACTGCATCCTTTGTGGATGCAACAAAAGATCCACAAAGTTATGTAGATAGATACAACAATGAATCAACATACAAAGAATGGTTTGATGAGAATTATTCCCAATATTCTTCAATTTATGAAGCAGTTGGATTAGAGGAACCAGAATTTGGAATTTGTGGAGAAGGTACAAAATTAATTGATGGTGTATGTACAATTATTCAAAAAACCATCCAAAAGCCATGGTGGCAATTTTGGTAATTAAATAAAAGCTAACTTTTAATCAGAATACTTTTTCATGAATAATATGGGAAAATTAGCTAGAAATCTTAGAATTTGTGGAGATTGTGGAATTGCATATACATCTGTAAGTTTTACGAAATACATTGATCAATGTCCGATTTGTAAATCAAGAAGATTTGAGGCGATTCCAGTCAAAAGTATAGATGAGTAATTTCTAACATAGATTTTTTAATAGAACAAGATTTTGATGCATATTGTCTGAAGATCCAGAAATTGCTAAAATTATGCAAAAAAAATTAGAGGCTATGATTAATCAAAAAGAACAACCAAAAATTGAGGCTGGAATTATTGATTTAAACGATTCAAATTTTGAACAAACAATTTCAGCAGAAAATCCAACATTAGTGGATTTTTGGGCAGAATGGTGTGGTCCTTGTAAATCAATGCATCCAGTATTTGAAAGTCTTGAAAAACAATATCCAAATGTAAAATTTGCAAGAGTTAATGTTGATCAAAATCAAAACATATCGACAAAATTTGCAGTTCAATCAATTCCAACATTTATCATGTTCAAATCAGGTAAAATAATAGATAAAATGATGGGAGCAGTTGGTGCACCTGGAATTCATATGATTTGTAAAAAACATTCAAACTAGTAACCGTACATAGGTTCTATTTCACGTTGAAGTCTAACTATTTCATTAAAAACTTCTTGTTCTTCACTACTTAGTTTATGTAAAAATTTACTAAGTAATTTTTTTGCATCAGGTGATGGAGGGAATGTGTAGTATACCTCTTCTTCAAAAATTTGTCTACCTATGGTAACATCTTTAACAGAACATGCAACCTCATCACCTGCTTTTGCAGAAGATACAGTTTTTTTATCTAATTGAAGTTGATGTATGTTCCCTACTTTTCTTCCAGTCATATTCATAAATGGAATTTTATGTTTCAAATTACCAACATCAATACGTACACCAAAAACTGCAGGATCATTGTTACGAAATACCATTCCTTTCATAAATGTAAATTTTGAAATTGGTGTTAACTCTGCAAACATTGCATCATCTTCATTTGCAGAATCCTCTTCAACCCAAGCATTATAATTATCAATTAAACTGTAAATTACTTTATCTTCAAATAATTTGATGTGACTTGTTTCTGATTCTTCTTGTGCATCAGGTAGTACCTTAACATTAAATGCCAAAACAATTCCAAGATGCCTATCATTTTCTTTGATAGTTTTTGCTTCAATTATATCTCGTCTATTTACTGGTCCAATGTCTGCTTTTGCCACAGGAACTTGAGAACGCTTTAACATTTCAACTATAGCCTCAAGTGAGCCTATAGTATCACATTTTAAAATAATACCATTAGTTTCTGTATCAATAAACATAGATTGCATTTCAGATTCTATGAGTTTGGTAAATTTTTTAATCTCGTCATCATTTTTTGCAATATAAAGAGTACTTCCAGGAAGAACACCTTCAAGATCAGGGGATGCAATTTTTAGACCAGCTGCTGCATCTATTTGAGAAACTGGTTTGAATTTATCTCGAGGATCTCTCATTTCATCAAGAGGTTTTGGTAAAAGTAATGCTTTGGGTTTTGTAACTATTACACCATCACGTTTTGCAACAACTATACTATTTTCTTTTTTGATAGTACCATCAATTAAAATTACATTGGCAGTTTGTCCCAATCCAACTTCATCTTTTACTTCAAGTACAATACCACGAGGTTCTTTTTCTTCCTGATCTAATCTTTTTTGCAAATACTGTTGAGTTAATCCAACTAAAACACTTAGTAACTCTGGAATTCCAACACCAGAACGTGCAGAAATTGGAACTATGGCAATTTCAGATTTAAAATCTTCAATACGATAAAATGCTTCTGACTTGTATCCTAAAACAGATAATGTTCCTACAACATCATAGAGTTTTTGATCTAAATCAGTTTGTATAGATGCATCTTGTTCTTTAATTGCCTGTGAAATGAATTTAGTTTCAGAGTTTCTCCATCCAGAAATTTGATCACATTTGTTTAATGCAATTACAAATGGAACTTTTCTACTTTGTAAAATTTTTAAACTTTCATTTGTTTGGGGTTGAAATCCACGATTAACATCAACTACCAATATTGCAATATCAGCAGCAGAACCACCTCTAGAACGAAGATTAGTAAATACTTCGTGTCCAGGAGTATCAATAACTAAAAGTCCAGGAACTTTATGTTCTGATTGTTCTAATTTTTTGTAAAGTGGACCACACATTTCTTTGATAGTATCAGATGGAAGAAAACTTGCACCAATATGTTGAGTAATTCCACCTGCTTCTCTACCTTGTACACCGGTTCCACGAATTCTATCTAACAGAGATGTTTTACCAGAGTCTACGTGGCCAAGAACTGCCACTATGGGCTGACGAATTTGCAAATCAAATCACTCAAACGCTACCCTCGATTCATAATCAAAACTTTCTTTGGAATCTGATGCATGAATAATATTTTCACTAAATCCTAAACCAAAGTCACCTCTAATTGAACCAGGGTCTGCTTGAAATGATTTTGTAGATCCAATCATAATTCTTGTAGTGGCAACTGCATTATTTCCTTCAATTATAGCTGCAACAACAGGTCCTGATGTGATAAAAGATGTTAATTCGCCAAAGAATGGTTTGTCCTTATGAACGCTATAGAAATTTTCTGCTTGTGTTTGAGTAAATGTAAATATCTTTAATTTCAAAAGTTTGAATCCCTTTCTTTCAAATCTTGAAATAACTTCTCCAACTAGATTTCTAGCTACAGCATCAGGTTTTACAATAAATAATGATTGCTCAGTCAATTCTAATTCTTTCTAATTCCGCCTTTGACATGTTTTTTCGTCCATTTTAATTTTCTTGGATCACGTTTTAGAACTAATGCATTTTTTTTACATTTTGATGAACAAAACCATAAAACAGTTCCATCATTTTTAGCAAACATTGTTCCAGATCCTTTTGCAACAGGTCTATCACAAAAACTGCAGGGTTTAACTAAAAGACTCATTCATAATCACCTATTTGATTTTTTTTGCTTCCCTTTCTGTTTCTCTAAGCATTAAAATTTCACTCATTCTAACAGAACCTTTAACATTTCTTGTAAGAATTCTACCTTTATCCTTACCAGTAAGAACTTTAACTCTAACTTGAATAACTTCACCGGCAATACCAGTTCTACCAACAATTTGAATAATTTCAGATTCTACTACTTGTTCAGTTGAACTCATTGTTCAGTCTTACCGCCTTTAAGATCAGCAATTTTAGTTATAACTTGGTCGACGATGTGTTGTGCATCGCCAGCATCCAAAATTGCTGCAGCGGCTGAAGTAATATCAATACCTAATGATTTACCTAATTCTCCTTTACTTGGAACAAATGCATATGCTGCACCTTGTTCCTCACATAGAATTGGAAGATGTGCTACTACCTCTGGTGGTTCAACATCTTCAGCAATTACAATTAATTTACTAGTACCACGTTCAATAGCCTTTGTTGCTTCATTTGTTCCTTTTTTGACTTTACCGCTAGTTGATGCAACTCTAACAGCTTCCAAAATTGGAGCAATCAATTCTTCAGGTGTTTCAAATTTAATGTAATAGGCTTTTCCCATAGTATTATCGAATCCTGTGTTTGGTATTAAAAGTGTTATCTGGAAATAATAGACTTTGCCTTTTGAAGAAATTTTATCATTAAAGCCTCTAATTTCTCTTGGCTTTCAGATTCAGCATAAATTCTAATGATCGATTCAGTTCCACTCGGTCTTATCATTACCCAATTTTTAGAATCAATAGTAATTTTGATGCCGTCAGAAGTATCAGATTGTGGAAACTCATCTTTTAATGATAAAATTATTTTTTCAGCATCTTGAGATGAACATTGAATTTTATCCTTTGTTGTAAAAAATGGAGGTAA
>CAJQSE010000006.1 GCA_905612485.1 uncultured Candidatus Nitrosopumilus sp. | reverse complement strand
TAAATATGAGAAAACCAGAACAAGGCTTCTTCTCAAGATTAGAATTCAAAGGTATGCCAATTTCAAAAAGAATCATAAAACCTTTGATTGAGGAACGTAAAGTTTCATGGTATGATGATCCTAGATTACCAACTTTAGAGGGATTAAAAAAACGAGGAATAAAACCAGAAGCTATTAGAAAATTTATCATGTCATTGGGATTAACTAAAGCAAACACACTTGCGCCATTTGATTCACTTGAAGCATTTAATAGAAAATTAGTTGATGGAGATAGTATTCGATTGTATATGGTTAATAATCCAAAAAAACTTACAGTAAAAAATTTATCAATTACATCAGTTGAAGTTTCAAATCATCCAGTAAATGATATGGGTAAACGAATAATTGATGTTGATGGAAGTTTCTATATTTCTGGAGAGGATGCACAAAATATCAAAGTGGGGGAACAAATTAGACTTCTAGGATTAGGAAACGTTTTGATTACAAAACAAGGAGAAGAATTAAAAGGAGAATATGTAAAAGATGGAGACATTAAAAGTATTCCAAAAATACAATGGGTTTCACAAAAAACAGCACATCAAATTAAAATGATTATTCCAAAAATATTATTTATTGGTGAAAAATTTAATGAAGATAGTTTAGAAGAGACAAACGTGTATTGTGAACCACATTACTTACAAATAAAAGAAGGGGAGGAAATACAATTTATTAGATTTGGATATTGTAGAAAGGATTCACAAAATCAAGCAATTTTTACACATAAGTGATGGGATATGAGAATAGTTAGAGTAACAGATGGGACTAGTGAAACATATGGTTTTCTTAAAGATGATAAAATAGCCATAAAAAGCGAAATTACGGAATTAACAGGCGTACCAATCCCTATCAATATTAAAGATTTTTTGTTTGATGGATGGTATGATGAAATTAAGAATAAAACAGATGAATTAGAATATAGAGAAAATATTTCAAAATACAAACTATTAACACCAATTCCAGATCCAAATAAAATAATCTGTCTAGCATTCAATTATGTAGATCATGCTAAAGAACAAGGATTGGAAGCACCTGATGAACCAGCATTAGTAATGAAACCTAGAACAACACTGAATCATACAAAATCAAATATTGTATGTCCAGACTTTGTTACACAATTAGATTATGAAATTGAATTAGCTTTGATAATTGGTAAAGATTGTAAAAATGTCAGTGTTGAAAATGCTTCAGAAATGATATTTGGATATATGATTTTCAATGATGTGTCAGCAAGAGATATTCAAAATAAAGATAAACAATTCACGAGAGGAAAAGGATTTGATTCATTTGCACCATGTGGACCATGGATAACAACAGCAGATGAAATACAAAATCCTCAAAATCTAAAAATGACAACAAAAGTTAATGGAGAAATAAGACAAAATTCCTCAACAAATAACATGTTTATTAAAATTCCAGAAATAATAACAAAAATTACAAAAGTAATGACACTAGAAAAAGGTGATATAATCTCAACCGGAACACCTGCAGGTGTAATGCTAAACAAACCAAATGCAGTATATCTAAAGAATGGAGATGAAATAAAAATGGAAATAGAAGGTTTAGGAATATTAAGCAATACAATAAAAGTTGTTAAATCAAATTAATGTAAAGATTTTTTCATCAAATTAAATGAAATTTTATATTCTAAAGAATCAAATGATGCTAATTTTTCTTTAGTTAAAATTTGAATTCGTTCATAAAAATTTTCAATCGCATAGTTTTGTAAATAAAATAGAATATTAGATAAGGTAGTAAATGAGCCTGAAAATAAGGTAACAATCAAGGTTTTATCAAGATGTTTATAATCACCAATTATAGCAACAGAAGTTTTACCATTCAAATTAGATTTTATGATTCTATTTTGTGTAGATAAATTAAATAAAATATTCCTAGTAGTTTTAATCCATCGCCATGAATCAACATAAAAAGGAAAAATATCAAAACTAACTGATTTCTCAAATTCAATTTTAAAATTTGAATTTTTTTTAGGAATTAATGAATAATAATTCCAGATTTGGAATATCTTATAATTTAAAGAATTAGCCAAAAAAATGGATTTTTTATTTTCAATATCTACCAACATGTAGGAGAATGATGCATTATTATTTTTTCCAATCAATTCGGCATGTGTTACAAGTTTTGATGCAATCTTTTGTCTTTGAAAATTTGGATCAATACGAATACCTTCAATCCAAATTTGATTTTGAAAATAAAATGCATGACAAATTCCAATAGGGAATTTTTTTTCAAATAAAAATAAATTTCCTTCATCTAACCAAGAAGACCAAACTTTATCGATATAATCTCCCCAAGAAAATGTATCTCTACAAAATTTTAAAACCAAATTTTTATCTAAAGAAGTTGCTTCTCTAATGTCCATATACGAAAAATTATTAACAATGATCAAATAAAAAGTGTCATGGGGAAAATAATTGCAGCAAAAACATCAGAAATTCCGCCTGGAAAAATGATCAAAGTTTCAATTGACGGAAGAGATATTCTAGTTGCAAATATAGATGGAAAGTATTGTGCAACAGATGATTCATGTACTCATTCAGGCTCTAGTTTATCTGAAGGTAAGTTAGATGGGTGTACCATTACATGTGGATGGCATGCAGCTGAATTTAATTGTAAAACAGGGAAATTTTTAAAATTTCCAATGAAACTAAGGGATTTAACATCATACAATATTGTGGTTGAATCTGGTAGTGTATTTGTAGAGATGTAACTATATACTGCTAATTTTTAACAAAATATGTTAAACATGGTAGACGAGGCTCAAAATAAACAAGCAATGAAAGAAGCTATTGATACCTTGAATCTTATTGCATCCACAAATTCAACTCCAAAAACAATTAAAAAATCTGTAACTGATCTTGTCACAGATTTAGTTAAAGAAGAATATTCACTCTCAGTTAGAGCTGCAAATACAATCAGTCTACTTGATGATGTAACACAAGATCCAAACATGCCATCATATGTTAGAACTCAATTATGGCAAGCAGTATCAAAATTAGAAAGTATAAGAGA
>CAJQSE010000005.1 GCA_905612485.1 uncultured Candidatus Nitrosopumilus sp. | reverse complement strand
ATTAGCTTCATCAGAATCACTCCAATTAGCTTTCATCATAATGATAGTTGGAATTGTTATGATAGCTGCTGCATATAGAACATTCTCATCACTGATAAAATCAAAAAAAATATTTTACACTAGACCACATTTATCAAAATTTGTACAAAATGCAGTATTACCATTTTTTGCGATTGCTCTAATTTCATCAACTAATGCATATATTCAAACTTCAGAATTATTTGAACAGGATTCAAATATTTCTACAATGGAATTAACTCCTGAAGAAACTTTTGCAAAAATTCTCAATACTTTCAATATTCTAGTTATCGGATATACAATTTCTCATTTAATACCAATAATGCTTACAAAACGTGATAAATCAATTCTTGAAAAACAAGATTTTCAAGTTTGGTATGATATGCAAGGTTTTTCAGATGATGATGGTCTTTTTCACAAATTATACAAATGGATTGCACCAACTATTACACCTGAAGATTTTACTGATGAAGAATTCAAGAATTTATGTAAAACAAAAAAAGGAATTATTCAATTAGAACAATATCGTACTTCAAAAGGAAACCCTATTGGAAGTTATGAAAAATTAGTAAGTAATACTTTTGAAAAATGGAAAGAATCTGAAAGAGGAAAATATTTAAAATATTTGAACAATTGTATTACGGGAAATAATCAATCAGGAAGAAAATTAAAACTGGGTGCAAAGCCAAATGAAATATTTGCAATAGATATTTGGAGAGAAGAAAAGAGGATTAATGGTTTTGAGCCATTAGTTCCAAGTTCTCGACCAGTAGGATATGCAAGCAAAAAAAGAGAAGGTATTCCTAAATCATTTAAACAAATTTTACCTGTAGGAATTTTTGGTGTAACCATTTTAGGAATTGTATCTTGGTGGGGAGTAGATTTGTTTGTATTAGCAACTGCAACAGGTGGTCTTGCAATTGGTATTGGTTTAGCCTTACAAGAAACAATGCAAAATTACTTTGCATATATAATGATTAGAAAAGACAATATTTTCAAAGAAGGAGAAAGAATTCAATTAGAATCAGGATATAATGGATATGTTCATAAAATTACACCTAGAGTGACCTATGTTAGAGATGGATTACATGAATCTGTAGCAATAATTCCTACAAGACAGTTAGTAACAGCACAAATTATCAATTATACAAAAGAAAATAAACTTGTTCCAGCAATAATTAAAGTTGGAGTATCATATCTAAATGATCCAAAACAAGTTGCAGCTATTTTAGTAAAAATTGGTAAACGTGGAATGATAGAAATTAAAGATGGTAAAGGAAAACATCTAGTTAGACAAAATAGATGTTCATTTTTAGATGAAAATAAATCAAGTTGTGGTTGTGATAAAGATCTACATGTAGACATAACACAACCAGTTGTTAGATTTAATGAATTCAATGATTCATCTCTTGATTTTGCTGTCATTGTATATGTTAGGGATTATGGTTCACAATTCAAAATGAAAAGTGATATGCGTGTCATAATGTATGAAGAATTTAAGAAATACGATATTAGAATTCCATGGCCAATTAGAACAGTGTATCAGGGAGATGAAAAGAGGGAAGCGCAAGAAATTGCAGAACATGAAAGTAAGCGTAAACAAGTCACTGATGAATATGGTGTTGGGGATTTAGGTCGTGGAGATGGAGATGACTAAAAAAATTTCTCAAAACTTAAGAATCCCATAAAACCACATCATTTTGTTGAATAAATTATCAGTAATTGCTGGAAAATCTTCTGAAGATTTAGCAAGAAAATTATCTAAAAAAATAAAGGCAAATCTTGTAAAATCAGAAATTAGAGTTTTTTCTGATGGAGAAAGTAAAATAACATTAATTGGAAAAATATCAAAAAAGAAATCTATTGTTTTACAATCAATCTATCCCCCAGTAGATACCAATTTAGTTCAAGTATTATCATTAATTACGAAAGCTAAAGAAAATTCATCAGAAGTAATTGCTGTAATTCCATATATGGGATATGCAAGACAAGATAGAGAATTTTTACCAGGTGAAATTGTTACAATGAAAGTACTTGGTAAGTTATTCAAAAGTGCTGGAGCATCAAAAATAATTGTTGTGGATATCCATAGTTCAATTGGATTGAAGCATTTTAGTATCAAAACAAAAAATGTTACTGCAATTCCAGATCTTGTAGGATTTTTTAAGAAATTGAGCCTAAAAAATCCTTTAATTGTATCGCCAGATCAAGGTGGAAAAGAAAGAGCAAAGGAATTTGCAAAGGAATTCAATTCAGATTATATCTCATTAGAGAAAACAAGAGATAGAAAAACAGGTAAAGTAAAAATTAAAACAAAAAATTTAGAAGAAGTTAAAAATAGAGATTTGATTTTAGTTGATGATATCATAAGTACTGGAGGTAGTATTATCAAAGCTACACAATTTCTTAAAAAACAAAAATGTAAAAGAATCTATGTTGCATGTACACATGCACTTCTAATGAATGATGCTGAAAAGAAAATAAAGAAAGCAGGAGTTACAAGTATCATTAGTACAAATACAATTCCAGGAAAAACATCAAAAGTAGATATTTCAAAAACTATTGCAAAGGCAATAATGTAATGCCAGAAAGTTTTTTTATTTTATCTAAAGATTATTTAGAACTTGCAACTGATGAGGTTGTTGCAATTGTAAAAATGTATGATAGGTTTGCTAAAATAAAAATAATTTCAAATCTAATAATAATTCAATCAAAAACTAATTGGAATAAAATTATGGAACGTGCTACATTTGTAAAAATTTCTGGACAAATATTAAGAAAAATGTCAGGATTATTTTTAGATGATGAAAATTTTCAGGTTCTAAAAAATACAAAAAGTTTTGTATGTAGAGTAATTAATCTATCATCAAATCAATTGAATACATTAGAATTAGAAAGATCTATGGGTGACATGATATCTAAATTTACACATGCAAAAGTAAATTTAGAAAATCCTGACATTACAGTATATCTAATTTTTACAAATGAAGAAAATTTTTTTGGTTTTTCAGAAAAAAATGAAAATAGAAAACGTCCTAAAAAAAGTAAAAAATATCCTCATGAATTAGATTGGAAATTGACAAGAGTTATGATAAATTTAGTTGGATTAAAAAAAGGAGAAACTTTATGTGATCCATTTTGTGGTACAGGTACAACATTACTTGAATCTGAATCTATGGGTATCAATGCAATTGGAATAGATTTTGATGAAAATATGTGTGAAATTTCCAAAAAAAATCTTGAGATTAATAATTACAAATCAAAAATTTTGAAATCAGATTTTCAAGAATTGGTAAAAATATCAAATGATTTTGATGGAATTGTTACTGATTTACCATATGGTAGATCTTCAAAAGCATCAGAAAAACCTGAAGAAATTTTGAAAAGATTTATTTCAATTATTCCTAAAAACAAGAAAATTGCTGTAATGTATAAAAAAGAATTAGATCCTAAAATGAAATTAAAAGGATTGAAAAAATATCAGATCTATAGGCATAAAAGTCTCACAAGAACTATTTTGATTAAATGAAACTAGTATTTTTAGGAACATCAGCTGCACAACCAACAGAAAAAAGGGGATTGTCTTGCATTTGTTTAGAAAGAGAGGGTGAAATTCTAATGTTTGATGCAGGTGAATCTACACAGATTTCATATATGAAATCAGGGTTGGGATGGAATAAAAAAATGAAAATATTTGTAACACATTTGCATGGAGATCATTGTGTAGGAATTCTAGGATTATTACAAACAATGTCAATGCAAAATAGAACTGAATCTCTAGAAATTTTTGGCCCCAAAGGAATTGATGAATTTCTTGCAGCTAATATTAAAATATTAAATTTTGGATTATCATTTTCTATTTTAATTACAATTGTTAATGAAGGAACAATATATGAAAATAATAAATTTTTAATTCATGCAGCAAAAGCAAATCATTCAATAACTGCATTTTCATATTTATTTGAAGAAAAAGATAAACCAGGAAGATTTAATGTTGAAAAAGCAAAGAAATTAGGCATACCAGAAGGTGAATTATGGAATAAATTACAAAATGGAGAAAATATTACTAATAATGAAAAAATAATTAAACCTGAACAAGTATTAGGTAAAAAACGTCCAGGGAAAAAAATAGGAATCTCAGGAGATACAATGCCAACAAAAGAATTAGAAAAATTTTTTGGAGGATGTGATTACTTAGTTTTTGATTCTACATTTCTTGATGAAGAAAAACAAAAAGCACAAGATACGTGTCATTCAACAGCAAAACAAGCTGCGGAGTTAGGAAAAAATGCAAATGTAAAAAATTTGATTTTAACACATTTTTCTGCAAGATATAAAGATGAAATTGAACACAAAATAGAAGCAGAGCAAATTCATAATTCAGTTATTACTGCAAAAGATCTTTTAGAAGTAATAATTAATTAATTTTAAATAAATTTTTTATAAAACTAAATGGATCAAATCCAGATACTTCATTTGTAAAAATTTCTTTAGATGATTCACTTGATTTTACAATTTGAGT
Organism: uncultured Candidatus Nitrosopumilus sp.; assembly: GCA_905612485.1. Classification (GTDB taxonomy): domain Archaea; phylum Thermoproteota; class Nitrososphaeria; order Nitrososphaerales; family Nitrosopumilaceae; genus Nitrosopumilus. The sequence goes on along the minus strand of CAJQSE010000005.1, from coordinate 84,307 downwards.
TTTAATATTATCTCCAGTTTCTGTAATTCCTTCAGAGATTTTTTCATTAACATTTTCAACTAATTTATCTCCAGTTTCTGTAATTCCTTGATAGACACTATCACTAACACTTTGAATAGTTTTATCAATAGAAGTATCTAGACGATTCTCAGCAGAATTTGTTACTTTTTCATTAAGGGTATTAATGTCATCTTTTAATGAATCAGCTAATAATGCTGATGTACTTGGAAATAATGTAGTGATTTCTGTAGAAAATATCATACCACCTAAAATCAAAATAGCTGCAATTATGCCTAATTTTATCAACATTAGATGTTACTCTCAAAAAATTCATTTTAAATTCAAACTAAAAAAAATAATCAATAATGAGTTAATTTTTTTAACTAATTTTATTTAATCAAAAACTATCCAGTCAATTATTGCATCAATATTAGATGATGTTATACTAACTTTAATTGGTCCTAATGGAGATTCATCAGATTCCTCACAAATTGCTATTTGCTCAACAAATGCTGCTTGTTTATTAAGATAAAACCATGTTGTATCATCTTGTAAATGATCCTCTAGTGAACGTAAATAATTTTTTTGTAATTTATTATTATGAATAAATTGATAAATTTTTTCAAAAGATCTTAATTCTTTAGATTGTGCATTAATTGATAAATTATTATTATTTATAATTGAATACGGAAAAATATTAGAAATTGCTTTTTCTATTTTTTCAATAGATTCAGAAGGATTTACTGTACAAAACATTTCTATTTTGCAACTAAGACTTGGAATATTCATTCAATCCACTTTTGAATTATTTCATATGATTTTGTTATTAATTCATTTTTTGTTAAACCAATATTAGATATTGCAAAATCAGATAATGCAATAGAATTGCTAATACCAACACCTAATTCACGATTATCTCTTTCATTGAAATGTTCTTTTGTTTGTGGATCATCAGTTCTTCCTCTTTTTTGTAAGAAATTAAATCTAGTATCTATAGATGCATGAATTGCTAATAATTTTACAGTTCCAAATTTCCTAAGTACTTGTATCTCATCATTGGATCTAACTCCATCAATTAACAATACATTTGCAGTAGAGGATTTTATTTTTGATTCAACTAATTCAGCTATTGCACCAGGTCCATTTTTTTCTCTAAGTTCTAACATTAATTTTCCAAGATTTTCTCTACTTGCTTCTAGATTTCTATTTTTAGCTTCATCCCGCACTGCATTTCCTAAATTAATAATTTCATAGCCTTTAGATTTCAAGCCCTCAGCAATTGTAGATTTACCAGCACCAGGCATGCCTGTTAAACATACGAGTAGTTTACTCAACATATATCAAAAAAAATACTCGTCTATGAAGTTAACTATTAGATAATAAGTAAAAATAATGAAATTAATATAAAATCAATTAAAAAATGATTAGTGGTAAAATAATGAAACAAATTATTTCTAAAATTGGAAAAACGACAATTCCATCTAAAGTAATTCAAAAGTCAAAAAAAGAAATTGCAGATAAAGTATACAAATTAGTTAAAAAAGAAATTCAAAAATATTCTGAAGTAATAGAATTGGAATTTGGAGGTTCATATGCTAAAGATACATGGTTATCAAAAAATGCAGATATTGATATTTTTATCAAATTTCAAAAAAATATTTCTGAGGAAAAATTAGAAAATATTTCAAAAGAAATAGGTTTTGAATCACTAAAAAAATATTCTCCATATGTTAGATATTCCCAACATCCTTATGTTGAAGCTAAAATTAAAGATACTAAAATTAACATTGTACCATGTTATGATGTCAAAATTGGTGAATGGAAAAGTGCTGCAGATAGATCACCATTCCACACAAAATTTATGAAAAAATCATTGACCTTAAAAATGAAAAATGAAGTTAGAATTCTCAAGACATTTTTAAAATCTAATAAAATCTATGGTGCAGAAATTGCAAAACAAGGATTTAGTGGATATATTTCAGAAGTTTTAATTTTAGAATTTGGAAGTTTTGAAAATTTAATAAAATCAATATCAAAAATTAAAGAAAATCAAATTATTGGAAAAACATCAAAATGTTTTGATACATCAATAGTTGTAATTGATCCAATTGATAGTAATAGAAATTTAGCTGCTGCCATTTCAAATGAAAACATTGGAAAGTTTATTCTTATTTGTAGAGCATTAAAACAAAAACCAAGTTTAGAATTTTTTAAAACTAAAAAATTAAAAATATCAAATAAATTTTGGAATAATTTACTAGTTGTAAAATTTGAATTTAAAACCAGAAGTCCAGATATTATTTGGGGGCAAATTAAAAGAGCAACTTCAACATTATCTACACAGTTAGAATTAGGAGGATTTACTGTACTTAGAAGTAAATCTCATACAGATCAACAAAAAGAGGCTTATCTCATTTTCTTTTTAGAATCTACAAAAATAGCTGAAATATATCAAAAGAAAGGACCAGAATTCTTTAGAGAAGATAGTACGCATAGTTTTATTTCTAAAAATCTTAAAGATGCTGAATTAGTATGGGTTGGAAATAATAGAAAAATAATTTCACTAGAAAAAAGAAAACATATTGATGCTGAAAGTTTTATGAAAGAATTTTTGAAAAAAAATCTTCAAGTAGGCATACCAAAAGGCCTTCAAAATGATTTTAAACGAGGTTTTAAGGTATTTGTAGGAAATAAAACTCTAAGTAAATCAATTAAAGAGGAAGTAGCTGAATTGATTTCAGTAGATGGCACACTCCTTCATTTCAATTAAAAAATTTACAGAAGAACCATATTCAAATATTTTAGGATATCCAAATGCAACTAATCGTCAAATTAAATCAAGAATTAATGAATTAGAAAAATTAAAAATAAAATCAATTTGTTTAACAGGTCCCACTACAATTGGAAGTTTAGCAATTTTAGGAAAAGGATACGTTGGTATTGTAGTACTTGTAAAAAGAGGAAATAAAAAAGTTGCATTAAAAATTAGAAGAACTGATTCTCAAAGAGAAAATATGAAAAATGAAGCTGTGTTATTAAAATTAGTAAATTCAATTAATGTTGGTCCAAAAATAATTGATGCAAGTAAAAATTTCTTAATCATGGAATACATTGAAGGAGAAAAATTTAGTAATTGGATTGGAATGTTGAAAGGATCTGGTAGTGTAAAAAAATTAAAATCTACAATAAAAAGTGCTTTAGAAGATTGTTATAGATTAGATCAAATTGGATTTGATCATGGTGAATTAAGTAATATTTCAAAGCATGTTATTGTAGGTAAAACAAAAGTTTCTTTAATTGATTTTGAAAGTTCTAGCACAAATAGAAAGCCTTCAAATGTTACATCAATAACTCAAGCATTTTTTATTGGATCAGGTATTGCAAAACAAGCTCAAAAAATCTACAAAAATTCCTCCAAAAAAAAAATTATTAATGCCTTAAAATCATACAAACAAGAAAAAACAAGAGAAAATTTTGAAAATTTACTCAAAGTTTTGAAATTATAATGGGATCGGCAGGATTCGAACCTGCGACCACTAGCCCCCCAGGCTAGTATCATACCAAGCTAGACTACGATCCCTAGTTTCACAGGCACAAAATGAAATTATTAAATCGTCCTATTAACAAATAAAAATTATGAAAATATGTAATATTTGTCATAAAATTTCAGCCACTGATAAAGATCATACAGATTGTATTCAAAAAAGAAGCATAGAGACAGAAAATCTAGATTTTAAAAATGGTATTGCTGAAAAATTAAACTTGTCAAAAAATAATCAAGATTTGGGTGTTGAAGTTAAAGCTATACTAGAACATCTAACTAAAGAGACAAATCAAGAAGATACATCATAACCATTTTGATAGTCTTTCTTTTTCAAAATCTAATTTTTTAGATAGATTATCTTTGGTAGATTCTGTTAATTTGGTAGAAGGTTTTTCATTTGTAAACATATCTACTTCAAGTACTGAAGCAGTATCCCTGCCAGATTCTAAAAAGCATCCACCTTTACCATCAAACAAAACAGATGTTTCTTTTGATTCAAGTTTTGAAATGATATTTTTTGCAACTGTAATTCCTTCACCTTCAGCAAAAATTCCTGCTTTTGGTACTACTATGGAATCAGTAACTGATAAGCTTGTCACATCACCAACTGCAAAAATATTTTCAAATGGTGTTTTACAATTCCTATCAATCGGAATAAATCCTGGTTCTTTTGCTAAATTAGAATCATAAATTACTTTAGGTGCAATATGTGGCGGAATTGCTAAAAGAATATCAAAATGGTATTCATCATTTTCAAAAATTAATTTTTTAGATTCTACACGCTTAATTTTTTGAGAATTATGAAAAGTAATTTTTTCTGAGTTTACTAAATCAAGAATTTTTTTACTTACTTCAGGACCTGCTGCCGGTAATGTAATTGGTGCAGGACTGTAAAAGTCAATTTGTACAGAATCTCGTATTCCTCTCTTTCTAAGCATTGAATCAACTAGTAAACTAGCCTCAAAAGGTGCTGGGGGACATTTGTAAGGCATTCCCATAATGACAATAGCAATTTTTCCAGATTCTATTTTATTCAATTTCTGATTAATTTCATTGAGTTGGTTATGATCATACAAATTAAATCCATTTTCTATTAAACCTGATATCTTTTCAGGTGCCAATACTGCACCCATAGAAATTATAAGAAAATCAAATGGAATATTTTCAGATTTTGTTTTTACAAAATTGTTTTCTGGATTAATTTCAATAATTTCATCTTTAATAAAATTAATTTGTTTTTTTGGTAATTCATTTAATGAACCAATAGAATTTTCAAAAGTTCTAGTTCCATTCATGATCCATAATTGTGCATATCCAACCATAAACCAGTCTTTTTTATCAATAATTGTAATTTTCACTTTAGATGAATCTAATGAATTTCTTATTTCGTTAGCTGCAGAAAGGCCACCAAATCCTCCTCCTAAAATTACAACATGGGGAATATTTGACAACTTATTTTTCTTGGGTTGTAGGTCTAATTAAAATTTCATTGACATTAACATGTGATGGAGAATCTACTGCATATAAAATTGCATTTGCAATATCTTGTGCTTGTAAAGTTTCCATCTTTTTTCCATTTTCTACAAATTGCTGAAGGGATTCATCAGTAATTGTATCAGTAAGTTCAGTTGCAACTATTCCAGGTTCAATACTAGTTACTCGAATATTAGAACGAACACTAAATTCTTGTCTTAATCCTTCTGTAAATGCAGCTACAGCAAATTTTGTTGCACAATAAACACTACCAGCAGGAAATACAACTCTACCAGCTACAGATGAAAGATTAACTATATGTCCAGATTTTTTTTCTTTCATATGAGAAATAACTGAGGCTGTACAATACAACACGCCTTTAATGTTTACATCTATCATTCTATCCCATTCATCAATTTTGAGATTTTTAAAAAAGCTTAATGGCATTAGACCTGCATTATTTACTAAAATATCAATTGAACCCCATTTATCCAAAACTGCTTTAGCAAAATTTTTACATTCTTCATTTTTTGTTACATCTAATTTTTGAAAGAATACCTCTCCACCATTAGCAATAATTTTTTTTGATAATTCTTCCAATCTTTCTATTCTTCTAGCACCAATTGCAACTTTAACACCAGCTTTGGCCAGTGTTAAAGCAGTAGCTTCCCCAATACCGCTACTTGCTCCAGTAATTATTGCAATTTTACCATTAATCATTAGTTATCATCGAAATTTTCATCAACAATACTAAAAATGTTTAGAAATATTAGATGGTAGTAAGTTACTAAAATTTTAATAAGTTTTTTAAAAGAAAAAACCTACACTAACTTATGATATCTGAAAATTGTGCTTATTGTGGGGATTTAACAGAGATGCCATTTCATTGTAGTTATTGTAAGGATCCATTTTGTACGGAACATAGACTTCCAGAAGAACATAGATGTGTAAAATTACGACAAATTAGATCAGAAAAATTTGGAGAGAAAAAAATAATTCGTGATGGAAATAAAAGTAAAGGAAGTATCTTTAAACGAATTTTTGGAAAATAATAAAAATTAGTAAGGACTTTTTTCAGGTGAAATTTTAGCTCGTCTTCCTTGATAAATCAAGGCAATTGCTAATGCAAACATAACCATAGCAGTTAATGGAAAATTTTGTGGTGCAGGTAGAATAAACCAATAGTAAGTACCAAAAGCTACAGATACAACTGCCTGAGTCCAAAGTTTAATCCATTTTGGAAGTTTGATTAATCTACTAATGATTTCAACAATGAAAATTCCAATTACTGGATAAATTGTATAAAAGAGAAAATCAATAACATCTACTCCAGTATGAGACATAATCTGTAAAGATAATAGGTATAATTTCTACCTAATCTTCCCATCTAACCTTAGTTGCAATTTTTTTAGCAATTAAAGCCTGAGCATTTTCATAGGGGATTGTAGCTATGTCTTCTATCTTAAATGGTCCATATTTTTCAAGATCTGCACCTATAATTTCGTCTACTTCACTAAGAAATCTAATTACAACTTTCTTAATTTTGTGATTTTCAGCTAATGATTCAAGGAATTTTGATTTTCCGTTAATTGTTGCAGATAGAATCATTTCCGTTCTTTCATTTTGTTCTTCTCGTGAATCTAAAATGAATTTTTCTTCATCAAGAAGATAACTAATATCAAAATCATTAGAATTAGAAATTTTCTCTAATCTAATATGTATGAGTAATGATGTTAATTCACTTGCCATTTCTATCATTGTATCTTTAATTTTATTTTCTATACCATCAAATTCTTGTTTTCTTAAATTTCCAATAAAATCAGACAAGTTTCGATAAAAATTTGGTTTTATTTCTAATAAAGAATCATTTTCAGTTTCTCGTAAAACTGTATTATGTAATGAATTAATATCTATTTGATTCGATTCAGACATATTCTAGCTAATCCTTAAATGCTGGTTGTATTTGTGTTTGATTGAAGTATAAATTGCCATATAAAGTCAGTCACGGAAAAGCAATCCAGGTATCATATTCACCTGATGAAGTATTTTCAAGAATTCAACATGAAGGAATTCAATTTATTGATTTACAATTTACAGGTTTAACTGGTCATTTTCATCATACCACAATTTCAGCAAATACATTCACACCAGAACAAATGAGAGATGGTTTACCAAAATTAGATGGTTCGTCAATTGTAGGTTTTACAACTGTAGAAGATTCAGATTTATTATTAAAACCAGATCCAAATACATTTGCAATTATTCCTTGGATGACTGAAAATAAAACAGCTAGACTTCTTTGTGATGTTTATTGGGGTGAAGATAGAGGAAGATTATCTAGAGATCCTAGAGGAATTGCTCAAAAGGCAGAAGAATATATCAAAACTCAAGGATATGATTTTAGTACATGGGGTCCTGAAGTAGAATTTTTTGTTTTTGACAAAGTTCACTGGGATGTTTTAACACCATACAAAGGACAATCATATTCAATTGAATCAAAAGAAGCTCCATGGAGTAATGATGGAGATGGATATCCAATGGGATTACAAGAAGGATATTATCCTTCACCGCCTTCAGATACTCTTTCACCATTCAGAAATGAATGTGTGAATATACTTAGTAATAATTTTGGAATATTATGTGATAATCATCATCACGAAGTTGCAACTGCAGGACAATGTGAAATTGATATCATGTATGATCATATGACAAATGCTGCAGATGCAGCACAATCTTACAAATATGTAATCAAAAATGTTGCACAGAAATATGGTAAAGTTGCAACATGTATGCCTAAACCAATTGCAATGGATGCAGGTTCTGGCATGCATGTTAATGTTAGTTTATGGAAAGGAAATGAAAATGCATTTTATGATCCTGATGATGAGATTGAATTAAGTCAAGCTGGAAGATATTTTTGTGGTGGAATTATTAATCACGCAAAAGCGTTATCTGCAATTTGTAATCCTACTACTAATTCATATCATAGATTAGTACCAGGGTATGAAGCTCCAGCATATATTGCATGGAGTGCAGGAAATCGTTCTGCCATTGTAAGAGTCCCAAAACATTTGAGAGGAAAACGACATTCCAAATTAAAAAGATTAGAATTTAGAGCACCGGATCCTTCATCAAATCCATATCTTGTATTTGCAGCAGTTACAGCAGCAGGAATGGATGGAATCAAAAAGAAAATGGATCCAGGTGAACAAGTACGTGATGATATATTCAAAATGACAAAATCTGATAGAGCTAAACGAGGAATTGGAGTTCTTCCAAAAAGTCTTGGAGAGGCATTAGATGAATTAGAAAGTGATAGAAAATTCTTAAATCCAATTTACACTAATGATGTAATTGATAAAATTATTGAATTAGAAAGAAGAGATCAAAGAGAAATTGCAATTAGACCACATCCGCATGAATTTTATCTATACTTTGATGTTTAGACTCTTCCAGTAATTTGAAAAATAAAATATAATGAAATTCCAATTAAAATTAATCCAACTCCAAAAAATATTTCTCTTTTAGTTTCAGATGTAGTAGCTTTGTATAACAAAACACCACCTGCTAAACCTAAAAATAATATCAAAATTCCGCTAATCACAGGTTCAAAACTTGTTTTTGTAACTAATGGATAAAAAACTCCAGAAAGTAAAGCAAAAAATGCAATTAGATAAACATACTTGAAGCTTGAAAATACTTTTGGTGAAATATTACTCAATATGATTCGTAAATTTAATAATCAAATAAACTTTTGAAGAAAGGAAATTTTTCAAATAATCTTACATCATTCCGCCCATATCAGGCATTCCTCCACCCATTCCAGGTGGCATTCCTCCACCCATTCCAGGTGGCATTCCTCCACCCATTCCAGGTGGCATTCCTCCTTCTCCTCCACCGCCACCAGAACTTTGAGTGGCGATTACATCATCAATTCGAAGTAGCATACATGCTGCTTCAGATGCTGCTGAAACGATTTGAAGTTTAACGGCTAATGGTTCAATAATATCACTTGATTTCATATTTCCAACTTTTCCTTTCATAACATCAATTCCAGTCCATTTTTCACCTTTTTGTTGCTTAGAACGAAGGAGTGTAAGAGTATCAATTGGATCCATTCCTGCATTTTCAGAAAGGGTTAATGGAATTACTTCTAAAGCATCTGCAAATTTCTCTGCAGCTAATTGCTCTCTTCCTTCTAATGATTTTGCCCAACCTCTAAGTTTTGTTGAAGCAAACGTTTCAGGAGCACCTCCACCTGCAACAATTTGTGGTTTTAAAATTACATCTTTTACTACCATTAATGCATCATGAACAGATCGTTCAACTTCATCTACTACTCTTTGAGAACCACCACGTAAAAGTAAAGTTACAGATTTTGGATGTTTACAACCTTCAACAAATACCCATTTATCTTCTTCAATCTTTCTTTCTTCAACATTTTCTGCACTGCCTAAATCTTTTTCAAATAAGTCATCTAGATTTGTAACAATTCTAGCACCTGTTGCTTTTGCAAGTTTAGTAAGATCACTTTCTTTAATTCTTCTAACTGCGATAATTCCTGCTTTAGCTAGATAGTGTTGTGCCATATCATCAAGTCCTTTTTGACATAGTACTACATTTGCACCAGAACCAATAACTTTGTCAACCATTGTCTTTAGCATTCTATTTTCTTCATCTAAAAATGATTTTAGTTGTTGGGGATTTGAAATGTTAATTTTTGCATCAGTTTCAGTTTTACTAATTTCTAATGCAGTATTAATTAATGCAATTTTTGCATCAGTGATTTGTCTAGGCATACCACCATGAACAACTTCTTTGTCAAGAACAATGCCTTCAATAATAATAGAATCTTTAATGGATCCTCCTGCTTTCTTTTCTACTTTAATATCATCAATATCAGCTTCATAATTTTCACCATCTTTTTCAGTAATAGCCATTACAGATTTTACAACAATATTAGCAAGTAAATCAGAATCTTTTCTAACTAGTTTAGTTTGCATTGAAGTTTTTGCAATTTTAGTTAACATATTTTTATCAACTGGAGAAATTGAATCTGCAATTTCTTCAAGATATTCTTTAGTTTTTCTTGCTGCTTTTTTATATCCATCAACAATAATTGTTGGATGAACGTCTTGATCAAGTAATGATTCAGCTTGTTCAAGTAATGCACCAGCTAAAACAACAGCTGAAGTTGTTCCATCACCTACTTCATTATCGGTAGTTTTAGAAATTTCAACTAGCATTTTTGCTGCTGGATGTTGAACATCAATTTCTTTGAGAATAGTAGCACCATCATTTGTAATTGTAACGTCGCCTAAGGAATCAACTAACATTTTATCCATTCCCCGTGGACCTAAACTAGTATGAACAATTTCAGCAACAATTTTGGCTGCTGCAATGTTGTTTTTTTGAGCATCTCTACCTTTAGTTTCTGTACCGCCTTCTTTTAGCAGTACAACAGGCATATTTCCCTTTGAAGTTGCTTGCATACCCATAATCATAAAAAGTCCAGATTCCCCTTTTATACCTTCCAGATCATTATAAAAAAATAATTAAGTATCGGTGTTTTTAAATTGGGAAAACCAAATTACAAATCATGGTTAAATCCCAAAATAAAGAATCTTATAATAAAATATTTGCAAAATTAAAAGAACATCATAAATGGTTTGAGAACTCAATACCATTAATCGCTAGTGAGAATATTCCAAGTCCAGCAGTTAGAGAAGCAATTATTTCTGATTTTGGTAATAGATATGCAGAAGGCTGGCCTGGAGAAAGAGTCTATGCAGGATGTATCTACATTGATGAGGTAGAGTTTGAATGTATGAAATTAGCAAAAAAACTTTACAAAGCAAAATTTGCTGATGTAAGACCAATTTCGGGTGTAGTTGCAAATTTAGCAGTATATTCAGCTTATTCAAATCCAGGTGATGTAATGATTGCACCATCTATTCCAGCTGGTGGCCATATTTCACACGGTAAAAGAGAACATTCAGGAACTGCAGGATTAGTTCATGGATTAGAAATTGAATTTTATCCGTTTAATGCTGAAGAAATGACAATTGATGTTGATAAAACTAAAGAAAAAATAAAGGAACTCAAAAAGAATAATCGCCTTCCTAAAATGGCAATGTTTGGAGGATCATTATTCTTATTTCCACATCCAGTAAAGGAACTATCTGATTTTCTTAAAACATATGATATTCACATCAATTATGATGCAGCTCATGTTGCAGGATTAATTGCAGGTGGTAAATTCCAAGATCCATTACGTGAAGGTGCAGATACAATGACAATGAGTACTCATAAAACATTATTTGGTCCTCAAGGTGGATTAGTTTTAGGTTCTGAAGAACATGCAGAACCAATTAAAAAAGCAATATTCCCAGGTCTTACAAGTAGTCATCATATTAACAATATGGCAGGAAAAGCAGTTGCCTTTGCAGAAGCTTTAGAATTTGGAAAAGATTATGCATCTGATGTAATTAAAAATGCTAAATCATTTGCTGAAGCATTAAGTGATGCAGGATTCAAAGTATTAGGTGAAAGTAGAGGATTCACAGAGTCGCATCAAATTGCAGTTAATGTTTTAGATTATTCTGATGGTGGTAAAGTTGAAGCTCAATTAGAAAAAGCCAACATAATTGTAAACAGGCAACTTATTCCTGGGGATATTAAAGCTGGAAGAAATTATTTCCATCCAAGTGGTATTAGATTGGGTGTATCTGAAATTACAAGATTGGGAATGAAAGAGAATGAAATGCAAGAGATTGCAACATTCATGAAACAAATAATTATTGAGAAAAAGGATCCAAAGAAAATTCTTTCCAAAATTAAATCTTGGAGAAAAGAATATCAAAAAGTCAAATATTGTTTTGACAATAAACTGGGTGCCTACGAATACGTCAAATTGAGATAATTTTAAGCATAATCTGTAAGGAGGGATTGATCTCCCTGACTTTTACCAAAAACTAATTCTATTTCATCAGATAAAGCATAAATTCGTCCACGTTGATATTCACCAACATCATATTTTTCAACTAGTCTTTTTGCAAGTTTGAGATATTTTTCAACTGAACCTCTTGTAATTGTAGCAATTAGTTTATGACCACACACACATGTTTGAATAAGAGGCATTCGACGATATGATTTTCCACATGCAGTACATCTGAAACTTTGTCTTGCATATGCTCTAAGATTTCCCATAATATCTGGAACAAGATGTGTTGAAATTACATTTGAAACAAGTTCAGATGGATTAACAACATCAATTAATTCAGCATTTCTAACTTGCATATCAAATTTATCAAGCATTGAACCTAGTGTTGAATATGCACTCCGAGATTTGGAAGTTGTTAATGATGAAGTTGAATGAGTAAAATGATAATCATAAAATTGTCTCTTAGTTTCTAATCTTGATTTAATAATTTCAACTGAAGTAACATCTGATGCTTTACTTTGTTGAATTGTTGATTCAAAAAATTCTAAAGGAAGTATTTTTGTTACTTCAAGATTATGTGCCTGAGGTTGAGATTCGTGAGGCAAAACAAGGGGTTGAATAAGTAATGGTGCATCCATTAAACCTCCTATTCTATCAGAAAGAAATTGTCGTGAAAAATTAAGTAAACTGTCCATCAACAACATAATAGAATCAGCATCACCATCAGCATCTCGTCTTTTTGCTGAATGCCAATTTGGTGTTGCAAAACAAACATGAGTTTCAGTGTATCCAATTATTCGACCTACAATTCCAACAGAGGTATGAGGTGCTAAACCAATAATCAAATGGCCAATTAATTCTTCAGTATTTTTTACATTATAAAATGAAGATTTACCATAAAATTTTACTAAAAGTGTATCAATGTATTTACAAGTAGAAACCAAATATCTTCCACTTTCATTAGGAATTACTACATCTTGCATTCGAAGTTCAATAATTTGATCTATATTTTCAAGTGGTTTTCCATCAATGTCATGAGAATAACCTAATTCCTTTAATTTTTCAATAGAAGTTCCAATCCATGATGGTTTGAATTGGGTTAAAGGAGAATTTGTTGCATCAAATCGAATAGTTCCATCTTTGAATGTAGTTAATCCTAGATTTTGACGTACAAGTCCCTTTTCAAGAGGTTCTGCGATTTTATCCTTACTGATTAATTCTTTGAGACCTTTGAAAGGTTCTTTTGCACGAATACCCATTTTTTCTTGAGCTAAAAGTAATCGTGATTTTAATGGAAATTCTTTATGAGAATGTGCAGGAGTTTTACGTTTACATTTTTTACAATATGGTTCTGTTAGTGTATCTCTACAATTATTACATCTAAAAGTAATTATTGTTTTTTCACCACATTTAGAGCACTTTATTCCAATTGATGGTTCATCACATTGTGAACAATGTCTATTGTAAATATTTGCAAAAAAGTGCTGATTTCGTGATGCTTTAAGAAGATCTCTTGTTGGTCCGCCTTTATCAGAAATTGGAAATAATACATGGGTAGGAGGCTTCATTTGTCGAGCTGATGCTTTTTCAGGTCTTCCTATTCTAATTCCAACAGAAGTTGAAAATTTATTATTAATTTTAATTTTTGATGATTTTGTTAAAATCTGAGGAACTGAGGAATCATCAATTATTGGTTTTGTTATAAATAATAAATTAAAGAAAATTTTTGCTTCTTCATTTTCTAAAATTATATATTCATTTTTAACTTTATGAGGAGTTCCTAATTTCTCAAGAATTTTTTTTATTTTAATTGGATATTCAATATTATTTTCATTAAAAATTTTTGGTTCTAAAAGTTGAACCAATTCTTCTGATGAAACTTTATCCCAAAAATAAAGATAATGTGGATGTAATGAAAACTGGAAATTAATTGAAATTTTTAATGCTTCTTCAATTGTAGGTATTTTAATTAAAAATTGTTTTAGATACTGATTTTCAGTATCAAATTTTGAAATAATTAACTTTAATTCTTCTATCCAAATTTCCTCAACATATCCTGATGGTATTAGTTGAGCATTATTTTCAAGAAAATCTCCAAATGTAATTAAAACATCACCTAAATGTAATATTTTTTCAATTTTATTTTTAATTTCTATTCCATGTTTAACATCTTTAATTTTTACAACGTCACCATTATCAAGACGTACAGTTGGAGTTTCAATCGAATCAACAAATGCAACAGTTGCTCCCTTTCCAGGAATATCAGTTTTGACTTGAGTCCCAACAGCAATTGTATGATCTAAAATTTCAGCAACAACTGGATGAAATCCTATTGCTGCAAAACCAGTATTACAAGCCCTTCCATATCGAAGCCGAAATCCACCTAATTTGTTAGGCATAGATAAAACGGATCTGCCTGTAATCACCTCACGCATTCTTTTTGTTGCAGCATCTTCCTGATTATCACCTGTTTGAACTGCACCTTTAAGGTCACCAAGCCACTCCCAACCATCTAAATTGTACATTTCCACTCTTTTGAGTAGTTTTTTTGATCTTCCAATCAAACCATCATTAAGAACACGTAAAGCTCCACCTCTAACTCTATCAGTTTTAATCCTAGTCATTCCCTTATGATTTACAACTTCATATGGATCAGTATCTACACCAGCCAATTCAACTGGAAGATTAGAAATAACATGTTCAATATCCTCATCTAATATATGAAATTGAAAGCTACTAGCTTCTCTTTCATAAATTCGTAATTCTTCAACAAACCTACCTGTTTCATCATCAAAAGAATTTGCTTGGAATTTTGATAATCCTGCTATTTTTCTAACATAATCTGCAATTAGTAAAGTGACTGCAGATTCTGTTCCACCGGCTGCACGCATAGGTCCTGCAATTGAAACTGAAAGATAATCAGTTCCATCTTTATTTTTCTTTATTTTTACTTCACTAATTCCTTGTAGAGGTGCAATAGTAACACCCTCAGTAATTATTGCTAAACCTACACGAACTGCAAGATCTAGTTTATCTTCTAAAGAAGCATCTGGAAGTGAATATTTTCCTAAAGCAATGTCTTTAGCTAAAATTAATGCAGAAAGTTCTTTGGATTCAATTTTTAAAATTTCTCTTAATGATTCAGCAATATCAATATCGTGCATTTTTGAAACTCGATCTGCTAAATCAAATGCAATTTTAGGCTCAATTATGCCTGAAGAATCAACTAAAGTAGATTTTGCTAATGCTGCATGCTCAAATATTGAATATGTCTCAGTTGAGAGATTTGAGTAATAATCCAAATAATAGTCTGGCATGTCAATATGACGAATACGAGAAATTGCATCGTTTTCAGACATTATAGAATAGTATTACTTGCTTCTTTGAATTGCTTTTGCTATTTCTTCAAGTTTTGTAATACTTCCTCCTTGTTCAAGGAAAGTTCCAATTACTAATGCATCTGCTCCTGCTTTAACCAAACTTTCAGCAGTTCCAACATCTTTGATTCCACCTCCAACTATCAAAAATCCATTAAACGTATGTCTAACAGTTTTAACCATTTCAGGAGTTATGTTGGTTTTTGCACCAGAACCTGCTTCTAAATACACAAATCTCATACCCAAAAATTGTGCTGCCAGTGCATATGCAGCAGCGATTTTAGGTTTTTCAAAAGGAATTCCTCTTGCAGAACCAACAAACCAAGCAGATGTACCATCACCTACCACTAAGTAAGCAGTTGGTAAAGGTTCTAAACCAAATTTAGCAACGCTTGGAGCTGCTAATGCTTGTGCTTGTGTAATAAAATAAGGATTTTCTGAATTCATTAATGAACTAAACAAAATAGCATCTGCATCAGGTACAACACCTGTAACATTACCAGGAAAAAGAATTAATGGAATTTTAATGCCTTGTTTAATGCCCTTAACAACTTGAGACATTTCAATTTGATCAGTAGCAGATGAGCCCCCAACTAAGATAGCAGAAGCACCAATTTTTTCAACATCTTGAGCAAGTTTACTTGAAGCCTCTAAATTTGAAACTTCAGAATCAATTAAAACAAATAACAATGCATTTTTCTTTTCTAATTCTGATTTTAGGAACGATTCAACTTTTCCTGCCATAATTGTGGTTTGTATATGACACTTTAAAGTTTAATTGGAATAGTGGTATACAGTTTTGTATAGCTATGGCAGAGTCTAAAGAATCTAATTTTAACAATATTATGAGTAAAATTATCAAAAAATCACTGTTTACAGAGCGACAAATTGAAATAATTTTAAATCAAAAGGATCTTTTAGAATCAAGTTTTTCCATATCTAAAGGAGCGTATTACAGACAAGTAGGTCAATCTAGAGAGAAATTGGTTGCATTATTCTATTCAATCATACTTTTACGAGGTTTAGGCATACTTTTGCCTGATGATATTGATGTGATATCAAAACTTTCCGAACAGATTAGTGTGATTAATGATAGTGATATCTTTCCAGAAAGAGAAGATGAAGTGATTGTTGTGATAGAGAAGTTAATCAGACAGGCATCAAATATGTAATAGTTGTGATTAGTAAAATGAATAATCAATTGTGATATTATATTAATTATGTGATTGTTAGTGTGAGATTGTTAATCTAAAGTGTGAAATAATATTGGTCAATCACAATAAATCACAATTTAGGCATAAAAATTGTGATGTTAGTAGAAATTCCTGAACCTGAAGTAATTTTAGGTGTGATTTTAGCATTTTTGATAGGTTTGGGCGGTTTGTATCTATTCTTCAAAGTTCGTCCATTCATAAAATCCAATAGTGATATTACTGATCCTACTCAAACAGAGCGTTTAGAATATTATGAAAGACAGTTAATTGATATGAAAATACGCCTAGATGCATTAGATATTCAAGGAGTTGAAGAAAATCCAATTGATCCAAACCTAGATTTGAAACAATTTATACAAAAATTAGTAGAAATTAAGGAGCCCGAAAAGAAAATTGAAGTGATTAAAGAGTCCCAAACTGTTCCTAAAAAGCAAATTTCTACGCCTAATATAACAAATATTGAACATGTGAGTCCAACTGATTATGTGTTGCATTTAATCACGAATAAAGCTATGACATCACGTGATATACAAATCACAACAAAAAGAAGTAGAGAGCATACATCTAGATTAATGAAGAAATTATTTGAAAGTGGTTTAGTACAAAGAAATACAGAAACAAAACCATACATATATTCAATTACAGAAAAAGGAAAATCGAAAGTTGAAGATGTTGTATACAATCCAACTATTGTATAGATTATTACAAAGTTAATTTTTTAATAAAATAAATTATTTTAATTGGAAATCACCGTATTTTCTTAATATTTATTAATATATTAAAATATTAAATTATATATATTATTAAATTATAATGATAGTGTGTCAGTACAAGAAAATGAAGTGTTAGTAAAAATAACATCTGCAGGTACTATTTCAATTCCAAAACAATTTCGAAGATTTATGGATATACAAAAAGGAGAATATGTGAAAATAATTCTTGGAAAGGATGAATTGATAGTTAAGAAAGTAACTATTATTTGATAGATTGTTGTTTTTGAGCAATCCTAATTGATTGATAGGTCCATTCTCGGCCAGTTCTTATTCTATCCACCCTACCTTTTGCTGCAAATCGTGACAAATATGTCGATATTACACTAAGTTTTACAGGCTCATTAAATTCATCTTCATATTTTTCAAGAATATTAGTCGAAGTGAATTTACCCATTGGGAAGAATTTATCTGTAATATGCCAAATTTTAGAGCCTATAGAATCCATTTTAATAGATTTTTCTTCCTCTTCTTCAATATTCATCAAATCCATCATTTCAAATATTTTGAGGACCTTATCTCTAGTCACATTTCCTTCTAATTTAATATCATAACGAGCACCGTCTGCATCCTCCATATCTATTCTAATTCTCTTTTTTGCCATCTTTGAGATCTAATTGATCTAATGTTAACGGTTGAAGTGATCTGATCAGTTTTGTTAACATTGTAGTTTGTTAACATTGACTGCCTAGCCTACGCCTAGCCTATTTTCTATTATTAACATTTAATTTCTAATTTAAACCCCCTAATAATGAAATAATCATGCCTGGAGTGGAAATAGAGGGGTAGTTTTGGGATATTCACAATGTTAATAGGTTTCTTAACGCCTGGATTGGAAATATAGGGGTTAAAATGAGGTTTTTTTTGATTTTCTTCATATAAAATTAACAATTTGTTAACTAATCTTTTTTCCAACATAAAGACCCACACACCAGTATTTCCACTCTATCTTTTTTTTAATTTATTTTTTTAGAAAATCTAAATCTAATTAAAAATAACTAATCATAAACTAAACTAGAATTACTATTATATTCTATACTCTCTTTATTAGGAAATGAGTAAGATGGAACAGAGAAGAAATGAAGGTGTGTGAGTATGTCTGACCCTATTGATAGAATGCTTGATGCAGCAGAATCTGGAAAATCTATTATTAAAAATAGGGAAATTCTTCATTTTACATATATTCCAAATATTATTTTTCATAGAGATTCTGAACAAGAACAAGTTACTCAATCATTATTACCAATTCTAAAACAATCTAGACCTTCCAATTTACTAGTCTATGGTAAACCTGGAACTGGTAAAACTTTAGTTGTTAAAAAAGTTCTTTTAAAAATTCAAGAAAGAGTTGAGAAATCAAATTTTCCAATAAAATTAATATATTCAAATTCTAAAAACGAGACAACATTATACGGATTATTAGTTAGTATAGGCAGGCAATTAGGCCTAAATGAGAAAGAATTACCTACAACTGGGCTTGCTATTAGTGAAGTCTTCAAAAGACTCCTAAATAGAATTAGTACAGAGAAACTTAATGCAGTTTTTGTAATTGATGAAATTGATTATCTTGCTCAACTAGTTGTAAAAACTGGTAAAGATATTCTATATCAATTAACAAGAGCAAATGAGCAATTAGAGGTTGGATCTTTAACTATGGTGGGAATTTCAAACGACTTAACATTCAAAGAAAAACTTGATCCTAGAGTAATCAGTAGTTTAGGTGAAGAAGAAATTGTATTTACTAATTATAATGTTGAACAAATTAAAAAGATTCTAGAAGAAAGAATCAAAGAATCTTTTATTGAAAACGCTGTAGAAGACCCTGCGTTAAATCTCTGTGCTGCACTTGCTGGAGGAGAACATGGTGATGCAAGAAGAGCAATTGATTTACTTCGAGTAGCTGGAGAACTTGCTGAAAGACAACAATCTGATAAAGTTACAATTGAACATGTTAGAGAAGCCTCTCTAAAAATTGAAGAAAATAAAGAAGAAGCCTCTCTAAAATCATACCCCCTACATGAAAAATTAGTACTTTTAGCCATAATGAAGGCTAATGGGTCATCTACTGGTGAGATTTACTCTTCTTACAAAAATCTCTGTAAAGTAGTTGGAAAAGATGGATTAACTCAAAGACGAGTTACTCAAATGTTAAGTGAAATTGAATTATCTGGAATTATCTCTGGAAGATTAATTCATCAGGGAATTCATGGAAGAACTAAAAAATACAAACTAACAGTTTCATCAGAAATGATTAAAAAATCTTTCAAAGATGAATTAACTTTGCAAGACATTATTTGAGTTTGAACTATAATTCTCATGTAATACTTGGAAAGTTTTTAGATTTACAATAATAGCAAGACCTGGATTTGGAACCATTCCAACACTTGCTTGGAAAGGTGTTTGTTTTTGCCAAGACCCCGAATTAACTAATAAAATTCCCTTGTACATATCTAATTGAGCCTTATGTACATGTCCTACATGAAAAATATCTGGAATATCTTCAATTACTAAAAGATCTTCTACTTCTGGTGCTATTGGTGTTGAACTACCATAAACTGGACTTAGATGTCTAGCTCTAAGAAGATTTTTCATAACATCTGTAGGTCTATCATAACTTAGACCAGGAGTAGTTTTTACAATATCATCTATACTTTGACCATGAAACATCAATACCTTAACTCCATTTAATGAGACCAGAGCTGGATTTCCAACCATTTCAATATTTTCTCTTTCCCATAAACCTGAATTGTACTTTTGTGGTATTGCAGGTTGAGGCAGGGCTCTTCTTCCTGGGTCATGATTTCCAGGCATAATGATAATTTTGATATTTTTTGGAATTTTATCTAGTAAATTTTCTGCTTTTTGTAATTGTTCTTCAACTGTTTGACAAACTAACTCTTTATTCTGATTTGGATATATTCCAACACCATCAACTATATCACCACCAATTAAGACAAAACGAACTTTTCTAGCAACAGGATCAGAACTAGATAACCAAGTTACAAATTCAATTAATTCCTCCTCCATGAAATATTTACTTCCAATATGTAAATCAGATAAAAATACAGCATATACTTCACTTTCTGATTTGTTAATTTTTTGATCTGGAATATCAGGCAAAATCAAATCTTTAATCATTAATCCTGAATTTTTAGCTGTAGCTACTCGTGCCATAATAAATTGATCAATTAATAAAGTTCCCGCAGTTTTTTGTAATTCCTCATCAAAAATAATACCCTCAAGTGAGCCTGAAAGGTCTTCTAAAACTAATTTTGTGATGTTTCTTTCAGTATTTCGTGTGGTAAGCAATCCACACACATACACATCATTTTCTAATTTTGTTGTTTTAACAACTGATATGGATTTTATCATCTTTGATTCTGGTCTATCAGAGACAATTCGTTTAAGTTTGTTAAAACGACTAGAAAACAAGGCATTGTATCCTTTAACCCCCTCTCCTGATGTGATTTTACTAGTGGGATCTGATAATATCTTCATTTCATTTTGAAGATTAAGATCATCTTTTATTCCAAGATATATTTCTAAATCATTTTGATTAATTTGAAACAATTTCTGTTTAGTTTTTTCTTTAATAATTTCTTTTATTATTTTCTCTAATTGTTTCACATCTGTAATTTCATCTAAAATTTTAAATGCATCTGGATGAATTTGAAATCCTTTGTTTAATGCATAGTTTAATGCAGAGGATAACTCTTTTTTCATATCAAAAAATATCATTTGGTTTAATTAAATCTGCTCTAAACTAACCCTCAAATATTGTTCATTAAATCAAGGCAATATGAATAAAATTAGAATTATTACATTTTTTGTATTCTTGGGGATTTTTACAGGTATTTTTCAACTTGGTTCAATGTCTACTGTTAGTGAAGAAGAAGCAGCTTTATTCATAAAAGAATTTGAAAAATTAGTTTTAGATATTGATGCATTTGGTATCTTTGTACATAATACAACCATTGCATTACCAATGTTTATTCCTGGATTTGGTGTTTTTTGGGGATTATTTTCTTCATGGTCTACAGGATACGCCTTTGCAGCAATTGTAACTTCTATGCCTGAAATAGCTAATATTTCTCCACTTTCTATTTTATTTTTATCCCCATTTGGATTAATGGAAATTTTTTCATATTCATTAGCAATTTCTAGGAGTTTTATTTTAATTAAAGCAATAATTACAAAATCAAATCTATCTCAGTTTATAAAACCAATAGTTATTGAAATTGGAATTGTAATAACACTTCTTCTGATAGGTGGATATATTGAATTTTATATGATTGAATTAATTCAAAATAAAAGTATTGAGATGCCTGGATTATAATTTAAATAATTAATTTTCCCATTGCCATTTATAATTCATGTAAGAGTCTAAACTTGCTTGATTAAATACCATTACAGATAAATCAGAAAATTCTTTTCCTTCTAATTCTTTTACAGTTCCTTCAAAATTAGTTTCATTTTCAGTTGTAATTGCTTCAAAAATATGAACTTTCATTTTAACAGTATTAAAACCATTTTCTCGAAGATAAATTGCAATTTCTGATGGCATAAAATGTTTGTCTGGTTGTTTTGGCCAAGGTCTTGGAACTAATACAACACTAAAACCATCTATCAATGCTTTTTGTAATTCTAATTTTTTATCTTCAATTGGGGTTGTTACATGCATTGTAATCACTTTAGATTTATCTAAGGGAATTTTGGCCTTTGATGCGGCAACTTGAATTGAACTTATTCCAGGAACAATTTCAACTTCTCCAAAAATCTCTATTAATCTATCAACAACTTCAGATTCTGAAAAATTTACATCTCCTGTAAACGGAATTACTAATGTTCTATCACCAAGTTCAGGAAGTATTTTTTGATAGGATTTCTCTTGATTATTCATTGTTATCTCATAGATTTCTTTTCCTTCAATAAGACTCTCTATTGTTTTTAGAGTGTATTTGTAACCAATCACAATATCACAATTTTGAACAATTTCCTTTACAATTTCTGTTACATATTTTGGTGATCCTGGACCAACACCAACAGCAAAAACTTTTCCCAATTTTATTTAGTAAAATTTTGCCTTTCTTTAATATATTGGATAAATGGTTCCCAATCCACTTTCAAGTATTTTGTAGGCTCTTTCATAGGATATTTTACCCAATCTTGAGCTATTGCATATTGAAAATTTTCTTTTTTACCATCTTTTTCATATTCTAAATGTAAAGCACTACCCCATATTTCTTCTTTAAAACTAATTTTATCAATATCATTAAATGTTAATTCAATATTTTTACTATTTTCTAAATCATTTGAAAGATCTTTTTCACCATAACCATCATGATGAATCATTGTATTTTTTGATCTTAACAAATTAATTACTTGTCTTTGTGTAATGTTTTTCCACCAATTTATTTTTGATTCTGTTTTATGAACAAATGTTAAATGCTTATCAGTTAAAACCAACATTCCTTCTCTTCCTCCAACTGAGAAGAATTTTTTAGATTCTCTCCATACAGAAACTAAATGTGCCTGAATTTTCTCATCAGGATACATAACGGAAGATTTGTATGACTTTGTTAAAAACTAATACAATTGCCTTTTAAGTGAGATATTTTTTTTACAAATATTGAATAAATTTCTTTTAATATTGACTTCTTTAATTTTAATTAGTTTTACAAACTATGCATTTGCACAATATTCTGATCCTTTAGTAGTTTTAGAAACAAATCAAGGAGATATTGTAATAGAATTTTTTCATTTAGATGCACCAAAACATATTGAAAATTTTCTTTTATTATCTCAAACAGGATACTATGATGGAGTATTATTTCATAGAATAATTCCAGGATTTATGATCCAATCTGGAGATCCAAATACAATTGATGGAGATCCAAATACATGGGGTCAAGGTGGGGATGCAGCAATTTCTGATAGAATCGAAGCAGAATTCAATAATATTCAACATGATCGAGGTATTGTTTCAATGGCAAGATCATCTGATCCTAACAGTGCAGGCTCACAATTTTTTATAGTTCATCAAGATTCAACTTTTCTTGATGGTGAATATACTGTATTTGGAAGAATTGTAACTGAATCTAGTTTTGAAACACTTGATAAAATAGCTGCAGTTCAAACTGGTACTAATGACAGACCAATTAATCCTGAACAAGTTAAAATCATTACAACTACAGTAGTTGATCGTTTTGAAATTTCAGATATTTTAGAATTATCAGAACCTAAACGTAGCGGATCAACAGTTACAGGTACAGAATCTGGTTATACAACTTTTGAAAATCAACAACTTGATGTAAAATTTAGTGCCCCAGTAGGATGGTTATTACAACAACCAGAAAAAACTACTGAAGATTCACCTGACGTGGTAGCAGTTGGTCCAAAAGTTGATGGAATAAATCCTTACATTTCATTAACAATTAAAGATGTAAAAGGAAAAACTATAGATGATCTAATAACTGCAAAAAATAATATTTTAGAACAAGCAGTTTATCAAAATCAATTAGAAATACTTTCCCAACAAAAAATTAAATCTAATGTTTATCAAACAGAAGCAATTGGTTCTTTTGAAGTTGATAATGTTTCATTAAAAATTAAATTTATAGAGGCAATGATACTTACAAATGATAAATTATACACATTTGCATATAGTAATACTGTAGATAATTTTAATGATGAAATTTCAAAATTTAATGAATCACTTAATTCATTTACAATTCCATCACAAGATTCTACTATAATAAAATTAACTGAAGAAGAAGGTGGTGGTTGTCTAATTGCTACTGCAACATACGGTAGTGAATTAGCCCCACAAGTTCAACAACTCAGGGAACTAAGAGATAATCAATTGTTACAAACAGAATCTGGAACTGCCTTCATGGGAACATTCAATGACATTTACTATTCTTTCTCACCAATTATAGCAGATTATGAGCGTGAAAACCCACTATTCAAGGAAGCAGTCAAGCTTGCAATCACTCCAATGATTTCATCACTATCACTAATGGAAAATACTGAATCTGAATCAGAAGTTTTGAGTATGGGATTATCTGTAATTATGTTAAACATTGGAATGTATCTGGGAGTTCCAGCTGTAGTGATTGTTGGAATTAGAAAGAAATTTTAAAATTATAATTACCAAACATCATCTACTTCATCAAGTAACTTGTATTCTAATTCAGCCTCACGTTTCATTAATTTTAATCGGGAAATATCCCTATCAAAGAATAAATCTATTACCCAATCAAGAAATACACGTGTTTTTTTATCAAATGTTGGAATTTTTGATAGATACACATTTCTCCAAATTAACCAAGCTACAAACCCTGAAATATTTACTCCCAAAAATGTTGCAATTCCAGATCTTTTTCCAATAATTGCCATTTGTCCTTTAGAATGGTAAACAAATTTTTCTTGTTCAGAATTTTGAATTAAAGAAATTAAATTTTTTGCAGCCATTTTTGCTTGGGATTCTGCAATTTGTGCAGTTGGAGGAAATGGTCTATTTGTTATTGGATCTATAAATAAAGCACAATCACCTATTGCAAATACACCTGGAAATTTAGGAACTTCAAGAAAATTATTAATTATTATTTTTCCTTTTTCAGTTTTGAACATTGATCTTTTAATTGTATTAACTGGAGTAACTCCTGCAGTCCAAATCAAAGTTTTTGTAATAATTGATTTAACTTCAGATTGATCAATAGAATCTTTTGGGGTTTCATCTAATGTTTTTATTGTTACTTCATTCCCATCAAAACTTGTAACAGCTTTTTTTAATTGAATATCAATTCCTCTTTCTATTAATTTCTTTTTTGCAAAGTCTGCTAATTTTTTATTAAATCCAGGTAAAATTTCCCCCATCGCTTCTAATACAATTACTTTAAGATCCTCTTTGTGGATAGTAGGATAATATTTTCGTGCATCTAAAAGTAAATCCATTAATTCCCCTGCAGTTTCTATTCCTGCAAAACCACCACCAACTACAACAAAATTCAAAAAACTTTTTCTAAGGATTGGATTTGTTTCATTTTCTGCTTGTTCAAGCATATCAATTACTCTATTTCTTAACATTACAGCATCGTTGAGTGTTTTCATTGTGTAAGCATTTTTTTCAACATCAGCCATACCAAAAAAATTGGTTTCACTACCAAGTGCAATTACTAAAAAATCATAATGAATTGAAATACTTCTTTTATCTCTAGTTCCCCATATTGTTACTAATTTTCCATATGGATCCACATTTTTGATTCTTCCCTCATAGAATTTTGTTTTTTTACAAATTGTTCGAATTGGGAATACTATATGCCTAGTTTCAATCATGCCTGAGGCTACTTGCGGTAACATTGGAGTAAATAATAGAAAATTATCCTCTCCAATCATTACTAATTCAATTCCAGGATCTTTTCCAAATTCTGATTCTAATTGTCTAGCACATTCTACAGCTGCAAAACCACTACCTAAAATTACAATTTTTTTCTTACTTTTGACCAATTATATCTAATCCATTTATTGACTGAATATATGCTATAAGTATAATTTTAAAAAAACTACTAATTTATGTTCTCATAATATCTGAATGTAAAATCTCATAAGCTCTTGATGAATCTTTTTCATTAAGAATTATTGTAATATTATCTTGACTGAAAAATGCATTAACTAATTCTACTCCATTTGCATGTAATACTTCTGCAACATATGATACTACATTTGATTGGTTTTGAGAGTTTGGTATTGAAATTCTAATTTTTGCAAGACCGGTACTAAACATATCTTTTCTTTCTGAAACACTATTGAAAATTTGTCTAATATCTTCCATATCCTCTGTAAGAAATCTAAATGAATCTGATAATCTAAAAAATTCATAATTATTAGTTACCTTAGAGAATTTATCTAAAATTGACATAGGATCCATTTCATTTGAATCCTTAATAGAAAATTTAACATCCATGATTCCATCTGTTAAAGCTAATCTAGCATTTTTTAAAACTGGTTCTTCTTTCATTTCTTCTTTAATTTCAAATGAATCTGCATATCTTTTGATTGCAACTACCACAGTATTGAGATTAACAGAATTTCCTAAAATTTTTTCTATTTCTGGTTGAATTTTTACTGCTAATGCAGTATAATTGATCAAATCCATTTTCATACAATCATAAATTGAGCGATTTCTCGTTATGATTTCTCTTACAACTTCGGGAATAGACATGTTTGATCTCATTAGAATTATTATAATATGTCAGTTATAATAGGATTATGTAATAATATAAATTATTATTCAATATATTTATATAATGTAATATATATTACATATTGTAGATTAATATGACAAGTTTCTTTGATACCGAAATTGATAGAATTTTCAAAAGTATGACAACTTCATTTTTTGACGTAAATGATACTTTTGAAGAAGATAAAGGTAATTCCAATTCTGGTCCACTTTTTTACGGTTATACAATGACTGTTGGTTCAGATGGAAAACCTTCTGTACAGGAATATGGAAACATAAAATCAGACTGTCCTCATATTTCTGATACTAGAGAAGCAATTGTTGATACAATTGTAGATGAAAAAGAGAAAGTAGTAAAACTCATAGCTGAAATGCCAGGAGTTGAAAAAACTGATGTCAAAATTTTAGTTGACAAAAATGTTGTAGATATTACTGCAGAACATGGTGAAAAAAAATATCATTGTAAAGTTCCACTACAACATAAAGTTGACGAAAACTCTGCAAAAGCTACCTACAAAAATGGAATCTTACAATTGATTTTCAAATTAGTTGTAGAAAAACAAACTAGTAAAAGAGTGGAGGTTGAATAACCCCCTCATTTTTTTGAGGTAATAATATGGAAAAAATAAGTTTAAAAATTAATGAAATTCCACAACAACATATTGGGAAAGGTAGAGCAATAATTGATCCAAAAATAATTGAGGATCAAAATTGGAATATTGGTCAAATTTTAGAATTAACACACAACAAAAAAACATATGTTAAACTTTGGCCTGCAACACCTCAAGAATATGGAGCAGGAATAATCAAAATAGATGGTATTACTAGACAAAATATTGGAGCAGGAATAGATGATAAAATTTCTATTAAATCCGTTGAAGCTGTAGAAGCTGAACAAATCATTTTGTCTCCAACTGAAAAAATTACAACTGATGGATTACAAGAATATATGATTTACAACTATCTTAATCATGTGTTTAGTAATGGTGATTCAATATCACTAAATACACAAATGGGAAGTAGAGTTCAATTTGTTGTAACAAATACAAAACCATCCAAACCAGTAATTGTTACTGAAAAAACAATTTTCAAACTTGGTTCATTAACTAAAGTAGTTGATGTTTCTGTTCCAAGAATAACATATGATGAACTTGGTGGTCTAAAAAACGAAGTTCAAAAAATTCGTGAAATGGTAGAATTACCAATGCGTCATCCTGAATTATTTGAGAAAATAGGCGTGGAAGCTCCAAAAGGTGTTTTACTTTATGGTCCACCAGGAACTGGTAAGACATTACTTGCAAAAGCAGTAGCTGGAGAAACTAATGCTCATTTTATCTCTATAAGTGGTCCTGAAATAATGGGTAAACATTATGGTGAAAGTGAAGAAAGAATTAGAGAAATTTTTACACAAGCCGAAGAGAACGCCCCTAGCATTGTATTCATTGATGAAATAGATTCCATTGCTCCAAAAAGAGATGAAGTATCAGGAGAACTTGAGAAAAGAATAGTTTCTCAACTATTAACATTGATGGATGGTATGAAGTCTAGAGGTAATGTTGTAGTAATTGCTGCAACAAATAGACCAGATTCAATAGATCCTGCACTTAGAAGACCAGGAAGATTTGACAGAGAAATTGAAATTGGAATTCCTGATGATGAAGGAAGATTCGATATTCTTTCAATTCATACACGTGGTATGCCAATTGATGAAAAAGTAGATCTAAAACAAATCTCAAAAACTACACATGGATTTGTGGGAGCTGATTTAGAAATATTATCTAAAGAAGCAGCAATGAAATCCCTTCGTAGAATTCTTCCTGAGATTGATTATGATGAAGAAAAAATTTCATCAGAGATACTTGAAAAGATCCAAATCACCAGTGATGACTTTAGAGATGCACTAAAAGAAGTAAGTCCTAGTGCACTCAGAGAAGTTCAAGTTCAAGTTCCAAATGTAAGTTGGGATGATGTTGGTGGTTTAGAAAATCTAAAAGAAGAACTCAAAGAAGCTGTTGAATGGCCAATCAAATACAAGGATGCATATGATTATGTTAATGTAGAATCTCCCAAGGGAATTTTACTTGATGGTCCTCCAGGAACTGGAAAGACACTGATAGCAAAGGCTCTTGCCAAAATGACAGATTCTAATTTTATCAGTATCAAAGGTCCTGAACTACTCTCAAAATGGGTAGGAGAATCTGAAAAAGGAATCAGAGAAATATTCAGAAAAGCACGACAAGCTGCTCCATGTATCATTTTCTTAGATGAAGTTGATGCACTTGTTCCAAGAAGAGGAAGCGGAGGTTCTAATTCACATGTTACAGAAAATGTAGTGTCTCAAATCCTAACAGAAATTGATGGACTAGAAGAGCTAAACAATGTGTTAATAATTGCTGCAACAAATCGATTAGATATTGTTGATGAAGCATTTCTCAGACCAGGTAGATTTGATAGAATCATCAAAGTTCCAAATCCTGATGAGAAAGGAAGACAGCATATCTTTGAGATCCATACAAAAAGTAAGCCTCTTGCAAGTGATGCAAAAATCTCAGAAATTGTAAAGTTAACTGATAACTTTAGTGGTGCTGAAATTGCAGCAGTCGCAAACAGAGCAGCTATTGCAGCTTTGAGGAGATATGTTTCTGGTAAGTTAAAGAATGTCAAGGAGATTAAGATCACTCAACAAGATCTAATTGATGCTGTGGATAAGGTAAAGCCTCGAAAGAGAGAAGATCCTATACCTCAAGTCATAAAATAGTCTAAATACTAAAGGAAATGAGATGAAATATTGAAACTTTATCTTGATTTTGAACCTTGTAAAGAGTGTAAAGAAATGATGAGCGAATTAAGTAGTCCTGAAATGCTTTTTGCTGATGAAAAAACAAGATCTGATGAATCTGCAAAATTTTTAAGACATTTGACCTATAATCATAACGAAGTTGTTCAAGCTGTAATGGAAGATCTTCCAAAACAGAAAAAGGATCAAGAACCTGATTTTTATCAATAATTTAGTTTTTTCTTATTTTAGTAAATTCAGCTTTTAAAATTTCTTTTCTAATAATTTTTAACACATCATAAATTTTATTAAAAATATCTTCGGTATTATTTCCTAAAATTTTAATAATAATTCCTGATTCATTTGGTAGAATTGATGTACCCATTGAAATTAATTCTGATTTTTCTATATTTTCATTAATAATATTTTCAAGTTTTGTTATCTGATTCTTCTTTGTTAAGACATATACTGTTCCAACAATATTATATTTTCCTAAAATTCCTTTTATTTTCATATTATATTTTTTAGGTTCTATTTTCATATTTTCTAGACATCGAAATTCATTGTTTTGATTTTTACAATATGTTCTAAGATAACAAATATCATAATCGAAAGTTTCTTTCATTGCTGTTCGTCCAGGTGTTAAAACTTCTGAATAAATTAGAGTTGCATTATCATGTATATTCAAATTTACTTTTTGATAATATCTAGAATTTTGATATGGAATTATTTGATCTGGAATATATTCTAAATAGCAATTTTCATCTAGTGTAATGTTTACCATTTGTGATGCAGAATTTGAATTCATACTATAGATTCTAGTTGCACCTTGTGTAGTAATATGACTAACAGCATTATTTTTCAAAGCGATATCTGTTTTGTACCTATCACCTTGCAAAATCCCGCCTGAAGGTGAAATAATATACAAATATGCCATACCTGGAAGTGAACTTTCAGGATATATGGCTCGTTGAATTTGTAAAGGTACTTGAGAAAATTGTTTTGTTATGACTGTTTTTAATTCATTATTTTGTTTTAATTCTACATCCAAAATTCCAACTTTACCTGATTTTCCAACTTCTAACTGTTCTATTTTTAAATTATATTTTTTTACCTCTTGCGGAATTTCATCTGAAATTAATTTTATGTCGTTCAAATCTTACACTTTTTTTAAATTATTTGATTTAGGTTGAGAATCTAATAACAAATCATGAATAATATGCTCTGCAATTTTTTTAATACCTTGATCTGTTTTACAATTAATAAATTCAAATGGTTTTTCTTTTCTTATTCTTTCAGCATCTGTTTTCATAATTTCTAAATTTGCACCTACTAATTCTGCAAGATCTATTTTATTTATTAACAAAAGATCACAATTTGTAATTCCTAATCCTCCCTTTCTTGGATATTTATCTCCACCAGCAACATCAATTATGTAAATAAAATAATCTGCAAGAATTGGACTAAATGTTGTGGTAATGTTATCTCCACCACTTTCAATTATAATTAAATCTAATTCTGGATGATTATCTTCCATTTCTTCTATTATTGCTAAATTCATTGAAGGATCTTCTCTAACTGCCGTATGTGGACATCCTCCTGTAGCAAGTCCAATTACCATATTTTCTGGTAACAATCCTCTTTCTGTAGCTAAATTTTTCCTTATTCGATCAGCATCTTCTTTTGAGATAACATCATTTGAAATGATGCTAATACTATAACCAATTTCAGCTAGTATAGGTACAAGACATTCGATTAACATACTTTTTCCAGAACCTACAGGTCCTCCAATGCCTATCCTTGGTATGTGAGTCATAAAGCAAAAATCAATTTTTACGTAATAAACATTTTAGAATCCATTTTTTCATGCGACATTTGAATTATATCAAATTGTGGTGCAAATTGCCACATATCAAAAAGTGATTTATTAGAATTTTCTTTTAGAGTTTTAACAATTATTGGTTTAATTTCATGAATTATTTTTTGTCCTTCTAAATGTTGAATTAATCCTAATCTTAAAGCTGCTCCTACAACACTAACTGTAAAACCATATAGTAGCATTGTAAGACTTTTTTCTTTTTTTATTTTTAATGCACTACAACATATTCCAAATGCTACTGGAAATACCCCATGTACTTTTTTTTCTTTAATTGCTTTTTGATATTTATTAAAAATATTATCATCTTTTACAAATTCTGAAACACATTTGATTAATTGAATTCCTGAATTGACTGATGCCTTTCTTATTTCTTTTATTGGTTTCATAATAAATGCCATTTCATCTGCTTGTATTATTTCCTCAAAATTTTTCTTTTCAGCATTTTCAAGTGAATTTTCAAGTGCAACACAATCTGAAGGTCCTATTTGTTGTTCAATATTTACTTTAATCATATTTTTAATATCTTCTACTCCTTTGATTTCATTTTTAGAAAAAAGAAATTCTAATCCATTTGATGTTGCATAAAGTCCGGTGGGAAAAAATGAATCAGAAAGCTGCATAATTGCAAGCTCTTCATGAATTTCATCAGTGTTCATGTACATCAGCACTAGTATGTGGCAAAAATATTTTTTCTTCTATTTTTAATTCAACATGATCAATTATATCTTTGAATAGTCTTTGAAATATTTCTAATTCTGAATCTTCTTGGATTGGAAATAATATCATTTTATCTTCAATTGAAATTGGTCTGTGCCTATTTCCGATAATATGACCTAAAATTATGGCTATATTTTGATTATTTTCTTTTAATTTTACTAAAATTACTTTTTCAGGAATTTGTTTAACAATAATTTTTATTTCATTATTACCAATAACATCTCCATGTTGAAGCTTAATGCTTGAATCTAAATTAATTCCAATATCTGTGCCTAAATTTGTTTTTTTCCTCAGAATTCTTTTTTCTAAATCAATTCGGGAAATTTTTATTTCCTCAAACTTTTCTTTCTCTAAATTTTCTCCTTTGAAGATATTCCCTAAAATTGAATTGATGATTATCATGATTATTTTCTTATTTTGATAAAGTTATAGTTTTGTAATTACTTTTTGAATTATTATATACGGTAATTGAATATGATAATTATTGATGCTTACACCTAGAGAATTAGAGAAATTAAATATTTTTGTTGCAGCAGAATTAGCACGTAAAAGACAAGGGAGGGGATTAAAATTAAATCATCCAGAATCTGTAGCTATTCTTTCTGATCATATATTGGAAGGTGCAAGAGATGGAAGATCTGTTCCAGAATTAATGAGTTCTGGAAAACAAGTTTTAAAAAGAGATCAAGTATTGCCAGGAGTTCCAGAATTAATTCATTCAATACAAGTTGAAGCTACTTTTGATGATGGTACAAAATTAGTTACTGTTCATGATCCTATAGGTGAAAACTAAAATGATTCCTGGAGAATATTTTCTATCTGAAGAACCAATAATTGCAAATGCTGAAAAAATTACAATAACTTTGGATGTTACAAATACTGGTGATAGACCAATTCAAGTTGGATCTCATGCACATTTTTTTGAAGTGAACAAGGCGTTAGAATTTTCAAGAAGAAAATCTTATGGATTTCATCTTAACATTGCTGCTGGAACTTCTATAAGATTTGAACCAGGAGATAATAAAAAAGTAGAGTTAACAGAATTTTCTGGAAAAAGAATTGTTTATGGATTTAGTGGATTAGTAAATGGTTCATTATCTGAAAAACAAGATGAAGCATTTTCTAAAGCAAAAGAACAAGGATTTCGAGGTATGGAATTATGACTCTAAATATTTCTAGAAAAAATTATGTTGATTTGTTTGGTCCTACAACAGGTGATAGGGTTCGTCTTGCTGATACTGATTTAATTATTGAAATTGAAAAAGATTTGATCAAACATGGTGATGAATCTGTTTTTGGAGGTGGAAAAAGTATTCGAGATGGAATGGGACAAGCTAGTGGAGTATCTAGAGCTGATTCACTTGATCTCGTTATCACAAATGCAATAATTTTAGATCCTGTTTTAGGAATTATCAAAGCTGACATTGGTGTAAAAGACGGAAGAATTGTAGGTGTAGGAAATGCTGGAAATCCAAATATTGCAGATGATGTAGATATGATAATTTCATCTAACACTGAAATCATTGCTGGAGAAAATACGATTTGTACTCCTGGTACAATTGATTCTCATATTCATTTTATTTCTCCACAACAAGCAACACATGCAATTTGTAATGGAACTACAACTATGATTGGTGGTGGAACTGGTCCTGCTGATGGGACTAATGCTACAACATGCACACCTGGAAAATGGAATATTCATAGAATGATTGAATCTGTAGATAATTTTCCAATGAATTTTGGTTTTCTTGCAAAGGGAAATGATTCTCTTGAACCTGCATTATTTGAACAAATTGAAGCTGGAGCTTGTGGATTAAAATTACATGAAGATTGGGGAACAACTCCTGCAACAATTAATTCTGCATTGAATGTAGCTGACAAAACTGATACTCAAGTTGCTATTCACACTGATACTCTAAATGAATGTGGATTTGTAGATGATACAATTGCAGCAATTGCAGGTAGAACAATTCATACTTATCATACTGAAGGTGCAGGTGGTGGACATGCTCCTGATATTTTAAAAGTTGCAAGTTTATCTAATGTTCTTCCATCTTCAACAAATCCAACACGTCCATTTACTGTAAACACTTTAGCAGAACATCTTGACATGATGATGGTTTGTCATCATCTTAATTCATCAGTACCTGAAGATATTTCATTTGCTGAATCTCGAATAAGAGGAGAAACAATTGCTGCAGAAGATGTTTTGCATGACATTGGAGTTCTTAGTATGATGTCTTCAGATAGTCAAGCAATGGGAAGAGTTGGAGAAGTTACTACAAGAAATTGGCAAACTGCAGATAAGATGAAAAAAATGACTGGAAGTTTATCTGAAGATAATTCTCAAAATGATAATTTTAGAGTAAAAAGATATCTTGCAAAAATTACTATTAATCCTGCTATTGCACATGGAATTTCTGATCATGTTGGAAGCTTGCAGCCTGGAAGATTAGCTGATATTGTAATTTGGTCTCCACAATTTTTTGGTGTAAAACCTAAAATGATTATCAAAGGTGGGTTCATTGCTTATTCTTTAATGGGTGATCCAAATGCATCCATCCCAACAACAGAACCTGTATTGTATCGACCTATGTTTGGATCACTTGGTAAAGCAGTACAATCTACATCTATAATTTTTACATCTCAATTAGCATTAGATAATGGCATGCAGGAAAAAATTAATTGTGGTAAAAAATTAGTTGCTGTAAAAAATTGTCGCTCTATTGGGAAAAAAGATATGTTGTATAATGATGCAACACCTGACATTGATGTAAATCCAGAAACATATGAAGTAAAAGTTGATGGAAAAATTACTACAACTGATCCTGCAACAAAATTATCTTTAGGACGACTATATCATTTATTTTAAAAATATTTTATCATTTATTTTAAAAATATTTTATCATTTATTTCAAAAATATGACCAAAAATACATGTTTGATTACTCCAAAATAATTTTATGTTGACTATTCTGTATTTTTATCTGAGCCTGAAATTTGATGTATTTAACAGTTAATGACCTTAAAATCCTTAAATAGATATTGGCATTAGTTTTTTTAGTGTTGCAATCGAGATCTATTTACGGGTTTTCACTTTTAGCTATACTTGCGATCATTACTGTTTCTGGTATTCCTCAATCTGTTTATGCAGCAGGTGCAATATCTGAAGGTTTTGCCATTGGAGAGGCCTTGCCAGAATGGATTGGTTGGGCTATTGTTGTTGGTCTAGGAATGGTATTTGCTGTAATTATTACAATTGAAGTAAAAATTGAAGAAAAATATCTAGGTGTTAGTCAAACCTCTGAAATGTTTAACACAGCAGGAAGAACTATCAAAACTGGTCTTACTGCAGCAGCAATTGTTTCAGCATGGACATGGGCGGCAACATTACTGCAATCATCCACTGTAGCATATCAATATGGTATCAGTGGTCCATTTTGGTACGCAGCAGGCGCATCAATTCAGGTTCTATTATTCGGAATTTTAGCTATTGAATTAAAACGAAAAGCACCAAACGCACACACTTTCTTAGAAATTATTCGTGCAAGATATGGTAACGGTTCTCACAAGGTATTCTTGGTATTTGCATTAATGACTAACATGATTGTAACTGCAATGCTCCTACTTGGTGGATCAGCAGTTGTCAATGGTTTAACTGGAATGGATATTTCACTAGCCGCATTCTTAATTCCAGTCGGTGTTATGATTTACACTTTAGTTGGAGGATTAAAAGCAACTTTCGTTGCAGATTACATGCACACTATTATCATATTCGTTACAATATTGACATTTGTTTCAGCAGTCTACATCAATACTGACATTACTGGTGGTATTGAAGGAATGTATGATAAATTAGTACAAGCAGCCGAAATAAGACCGATTGAAGGTAATGCTGGAGGAGCATTCTTGACTATGGCATCAGCCGGTGGTTTGATGTTTGGTATTATTAACATAGTTGGTAACTTTGGAACTGTCTTTGTGGATCAAGCATATTGGCAACGAGCAATTGCTGCCAAACCATCATCAACTGTAAAAGGTTTCTTACTTGGTGGACTTTGTTGGTTTGCAATTCCATTTACACTTGCAACTACGATGGGGCTGACGGCGGTTGCGCTCGATGTAGATATTACAATGCAACAAGCTCAAATGGGCTTAGTAGTTCCAGCAGCAGCAACTGCACTAATGGGTGAAGTTGGAGCAATTTTGGTATTAACAATGTTATTCATGGCAGTAACTTCTGCAGGATCTGCAGAATTAATCGCAGTATCCTCAATTGTAACTTATGATCTGTATAGGACGTACAGAAATCCGAATGCTACAGGTAAGCAACTCGTTAAAGTATCCAGGGCGACAATTGTTGCGTTTGGGATTGGTATGGGTGGTCTAGCTGTAGTACTACTTGGAATGGGTCTAAGTCTTGGATTCGTCTACCTAGCAATGGGTATCTTGATTGGTTCAGCAGTAGTTCCAATCGCACTTACGATATTAT
Organism: uncultured Candidatus Nitrosopumilus sp.; assembly: GCA_905612485.1. GTDB lineage: Archaea > Thermoproteota > Nitrososphaeria > Nitrososphaerales > Nitrosopumilaceae > Nitrosopumilus. The sequence goes on along the minus strand of CAJQSE010000005.1, from coordinate 47,879 downwards.
GGTCCAAAACCAACAAAGTTGCCGCGACAGGTGGAGCGGTTATTGGATTGTTATGTTCCACAACTGTATGGGTAATAGTCGCATCTGGTGCAGGTGGTTTTGTCGAATCAGGTGGTGTTATTGACTTAGCTAGTCTTGGTAACAATTACGCTATGCTATTTGCAAATATTACAGCAATTATTTCCGGTGGTATAATTGCAATAGTTGGAAGTCTTGCAGCAGGAAAGACATTTGATTGGAATGAACTTAAAACCAAGATTACTCTTGTCGAAATCACTGCAACACAACAGGAAGAAGATGAAGAGACATTGAAGAAAGCCTTCAAGTTCAGTGTTAGAGGTGGAGGTATTATGGCTTTGATACTAATCATTGTATGGCCAATGCCATTAATTGCATCAGGATATATATTTGAACTTGGTTCCTACACTGTCTGGGTAGCAATATCAGTCATATGGGTATCAATTGCATCAGCAATTATCATATTCTTGCCATTAATTGAAGCAAGAGAAGGAATCGCAAAAGTCTTTAGTGGAAAGAAAACACAAGGAGCATAATGACCTCTTGTACTGGGTGCAATGTAGCACTGGGCTTTAAGAAGTACAATTTTCAAAAGCAATGGCGAGTTCCTGGATATTTTTGTAAAGAATGTATGAAAGAAATTGGTCAGGACTTTGATGATCATGGTAGAATTACTCTACCTAAGAGATCATGTGATTCATGTCATCAGGATTTCTTTTTCTTAACTACTACATGGCAAAATAAAAAACGTCATCGTTGTTGTAATGTTTGTAAAGATCTTGTAGATATTCAAGCAACTACTGATAAATATGCAGAAGAACCTTATTTGCCTCCAGTACCATCTAGAGTTCCAATAATGATGGCTATTTTTGCAGGTTTTGGTGTATTGTTAATGATTATTGGACTTGCATATGTTGTACTTGTTGCACCAACACAAGAGGCTAACATATTACACATTATTGTTGGAAGTTCTATGACTGGTGGTGGATTTATGCTGGCAAGAAAGATGGTTAAAGTTAGAAATATTGTATTAGGTAAACTATCAAATTCTTAAAAATAGCATTAATTTTTAAATCCTATTACTTTTAAAATAATACTATGAGAACAAGTGATCCAAAGTATAGAAAATACATGTTTGCTTTAATGGGTATATGCACTGCAATTATTGTACTAGTTAATTTTACATAGAATTTTTAATTAAAAATTTATTCTTTTTTGATTGATTCTAAAGAATGTCCACGATTAGTAATCATTTGTGTAACTGCTCCCATTGTATAGTCAAGTCCATGTTCTTCTTCAAAATGATCTCTTAATTTTTTAATTAAACCTACAGTTAATTCTTCATCTAAAACTAAATCACAGTCATAACCATAATCATTACATCGTAGTTTAATTGTCATAAATTTGAAAGTTAAGTTAAGATATAAAAACTGTGGACATCAGTTTTTTATAATATCACTAATAACCTCTAATGATAATTTGATAGTAAATGAAAGGACTAGAATTTATTTTTCTTGGTGTAGGTTCTGTACTTGGAGCTTATTTGAGATACAAGATTACTGAATCTCCATTACTTTTCAATATAATACCTGTTAACGTTTTGGTGGTTAATGTTATTGGAGCGTTTATTCTTGGAATATTTGTTGTACTTTCCCAACAATGGCATCTTGATGGAAAATACTCTTTATTTGCTGCTGTAGGTTTTTGTGGTTCATTAACTACTATGTCTGCATTTGCACTTGATTCTAGTAATTTACTTGAAAATAATCAATATGTGTCATTAATCGTAAATATTTTAGCAAATGTAGGATTATCTATTGTAGCTTTGATTGGAGGTAAATCCTTAATGAGTGCAATTATTAATAATTAATTGAAAATGGTCTATTCATATCAAGTAATTAAATTTCAAACCATTTCCTTTGTTCAAGGAGTTCATTGGTCTCAATCAGTTGGTGATAAGGGAATTCTTTACAAATCTCTTAAAGATCCATTTTCAAAACTTATTGTACAATCACTAAATGGTTCAAAAAAATTATACCATGTTCCAAAAGATAGAACAGTTGTTGTAACTAATGATATTATACATTTTCTAGGAGAATCAGCTTAATTTTTATTTTCAATAATGAGATAAACCAAATTGAATTTATATTACTAATTTAGTGCTAAAATATTGTTAGAATTAAACAAAAAAGTATTTGGTAATATTATGACTCAAGAAATTATTGGTTCAGAGCCATCTGTTATTGAAATAAAAACTATTTTTGAAAAAGAACTTTCAATTTTAGTTGAAAACTTAGAATCAATTTCCCAAGAAAACTTAGATAATATTTTAAAACAACAAAAAATTTGTGAAAAACATGTCAACACGAGACCTGGTGCAATGGCTTTGAATCAGAGCAAAATTGAGATGTTTAATGAGTATAATAATAAATATCTTGAAAAAATTAATCAATTTTTAGAAAAACATTAAATCTATAGTAACAATAATTTTTGTTATTGAGTGCAACTAATTCATTACGCGAAGATCATAAACAAATTAGACGTTTAGATAAGGTTATCGTAAAATGTTATACAGATCTTTATGCAGGCAAAAATATTCCAATTTCTGATTTAGAAAAAATTACAATAATTATTGAGGAATTTTTTGATTCAATTCATTATTCACGAGAAGAAGACTCCTATTTTCCATGTGTTGCAAGTTACGATCATTTGAAGCAAGAAATACATGCATTACTAATTGAACATGAATTTTCAAGGAGAATTGCAATACAGATCAAAAAACATGTAAAAAGATGGAAAAATGGTGAGGATTCACGAGAACCTGTTGCAAGATTTTTGAAAACATATTCAATTTATCTGATGGATCACATGAAAAAAGAAGAAACTTTCTTTGATAAAGCAGAGGCTGAAATTATTTCAAAAGAAGAAGAATTTGAAATGTATGAACAATTCAAATCAGTTATGACAGTTTCAAAAAAAATGGAAGAAATGATTAAAGAAATTGAATATTTAGAGAATCAAGATTGGGTTCAAAATTAGCGTAAGCTCTTTATTGGTTATTTCAACATTTTTGTACATGAAACCTTTCATTCTTTGGATGACTGGTCTTCCTTGTTCAGGAAAGACTACCATTGTAAAAGATTTGCAGAAAGATATCCCAAATTTGGCAATGCTTGATGGTGATGAACTAAGAGAATGGTTTTCACCTAAAGATTTTTCAAAAGCAGGACGTGATGAACATAACAAAAAAGTTGCTCATCTAGCTAAGCTTTTGTTGAATCATGGTGTTCCAAGTATAGTATCTCTAGTTTCACCATATGTTGAGAATAGAGAAAATGCTAGAGATATTATTGCTGCAGGTGATCAATTTGCAGAAGTGTATGTAAAGTGTTCATTAGCTAAATGTGAAGAAAGAGATGTCAAAGGCATGTATGCCAAGGCACGAAAAGGCGAGATTAAAGGATTTACAGGAATTGATGATCCTTATGAAGCTCCAGAAAAAGCAGATTTAGTAATTGATACTGAGCATGATCCACTTTCAGACAGTGCAAATAAAGTAAAGGACTTTCTTAATGAAAGAAACCTACTCTAATTTTTTAAATTCTTCTACTATTTTATCATGAATTAATCCGTTAGTAACTAAAATCCCATTTTGATGATACACATTTTTGTTATTGTATGTTAATTCATTTCCTAACATATCTGTCATTTTCCCACCAGCTTCTGAAACAATACAATAAGATGCAGCTGTATCCCATTCTTTCATTTTGTTTGTTGTAGTGATATAAGCTTCAGCTTGACCAGAACTAATTTTCCCAACTTTTAATGAACTACCTATACTTGTAAAATCTTCAATTCCAATTTTTTTAATGAATTCCTTTTCTTTTTCTGATAAATGGTGCCTAGATCCTACTGTTCTACATTTAGGTAGTTTATCTATTTTAGTGACTGAAATTTTATCCCATTTGTTATCTGAATATCTAAAAGCACCACAATTCTTTTGTGCAACAAATAATGTTTTTTCTGTTGGCCATGCAATAACTCCAAGAATTGGTTTTTTATTTTGTATTAATGCAATCATTACAGTAAACTCTCCAGTTTTATCAATAAAATCAGAAGTCCCATCAAGGGGATCAACAATCCAAATCATATCTTTTGATAATCTACTTTGATCATCAATATCTTCTTCAGAAAGTATTGAATATTTTGTATTTGATAAAATTTCATTAATTATTTTATTACTTTTTAAATCTGCATCTGTAACTGGTGAATTATCAGTTTTTGTGAATGTATTGTAATCTTTTTGATAAATCTCTAAAATTACATTACTTGCTTCTTGTGCAGCCTTAATTGCAATATCTAATTCAGGAATTTTATCAGGAATTGGAATATTCTTCAATTATGATTTCCTTATGTTGTTAATTCTGGCTTTAATGACCATGCAACTCCTAGCATAATAAATGGAATTGACATAACTCCTATTATTCCAAGTATGGTGTTAAATTGAGCCTCTGAAACTGCTGGATTATTTATAATCCATGGTAATGGTAATGTGATAACTATCCAAATTGAACCTAAGAGAATTATTAATTTAGCTCTAAATTTTTTATCTTTCATAATATTTTGTAATTTTGGGTTGTATTAAATTCATGGGAATCTATTTTGTAGATTCGTCACTTTTTTCCTTAATAATATCTATAGATACTGAACCCATTACATTATCATTTGGATTAATTACAATTGTAATTTCTTTCATTGAATCAATCGTGATGTTTTTGACTCCTTCATATTCCCATGTAAAATATTTTGAAGTTTCTGATTCATATGGTATACCTTTCAGATTAAAATTTTCTATAAAACTATAATTTTGACCACTTAATTTTATTGATAAGATTTCAGGACTACTTCCATTTGGGACAAATCTAAAAAAATATGTGCCAGGTTCCATTGTAAAATTATTTGTGTAAATTCCATTAGTATACAGTTCAGGATCTGCTAAAGTTACATGAAATATCACACTATCATCTTTTTCTTCAGAGTTCATTGAAATAGATACACCTAAAATTACTACACCCAAAATCATTAAAATTCCAATACTTTTTTTATTCATAAATTTGGAGAGATTAATTTGTATTAAAATTGTTCAATGGATCCGAAGGGACGTCTATCTAGTCAGATTCACTTTTTGGTTCCGTTTTCAAGTTTAGCTAACTAAAGTTTACGTACTGTTAAGCAATTTTTACACTTGAAATTAAGTATTAATTTAAAAATCAAACATATGTCTGGTCTTGAAACTAAATGGTCAAAACAACCAAAAATAAGCATTAGTGATAAAATAAATGATACAATCAAGCCTAAAGGTCCATTAAAACCACGAGTTCAAGATGGAATCAAAAAATTACAATCACAAATCAAAAAATTAGATTCAATGTTAACTAGGTTACAAGAGCGTGATGCTAAATTATTTCAACGAATTGTAACTGCAACACAAAATCATGATGTTCAAACTAGTAAGGTTTTAGGAAATGAATTAGCTGAAGTTCGTAAAGTTACAAAAATTTTAAGCAGTGCTAGAATTGCATTAGAACAAATTGAATTACGATTATCTACTTGTAATGATCTTGGAGATACTGTAGTAGCTATGATGCCAACAATGGGTCTAATGAAGAATTTGAAATCATCACTTGGAAAAATAATGCCTGGTGCTGAACAAGAAATTGGTCAAATGGCAGAGATGCTTGGAGGATTTATGACTGAAAGTTTTACAGGTGATGCAGCATTTGGAATGGATGAAACTACTAATGCAGAATCTGAGAAAATTTTAAGAGAAGCATCTGCTGTTGCAGAAAATTCAACTGGTGAAATGTTTCCATCAGTTCCATCAAGTAGTCAAGAAAAAACTAGTACTAAATTTTTCTAATTTTTAACTTTCTAGATTATCTCTACTTTCTTTAATTTGTTTAACTCTATTTCCTTCTTCGCCAACAATTGTATCGATATTTGCCAGTTTATCTCTTAAATTATTAATTATTATTCCCACTTCATCAGCTTCATTTTCTACTTTCATTCTTTTATCTGTAAGTTCTTGAATTCCTCTATTTTCTTCATTAATGTATTCACTAACTTTTTGTAATTTTTCTTTAAGATTTTTAATATCTACTGATTCTTCCTCTATATCTTTTTCAAGCATAGTTCTTTTATCTTTAAGATTTTTTATCATTAAACCGACATAGTCAATTGCTTCCTCTAATTTTGCACGCTTTCCCATTAATTCACCAATTCCGATGGTAGATTCAGCACTTGGAGATGCTTCTACTGATTCAGATACATTGATTTTTTCTTCCATCATCTCTCCTCCATTATCTTCTTTGAACTTATCAAACATTTTATGATTTTCTATTGAAAATGGGAATAAAAAGTTATTATAAATCTCAAAACTGACCTTGTGAATGAATTTTAATTGTATTTTCTAGGCTTGTTTTTCTAAAATTTTTCATTGTAAACTTATTTTTACCAAAATCTGAGGATTTTTTTGAAGAAATGGGTGTTCCGCTTTGTGTTCCGCTGTAATGTTTCAGAATGTTCCTCATAAACTACTACATTCTATACTATTGCATGTCAAAACAACAATACAGGTCCGAAATGGGCATAATGGGTGATATCTTAGACGTAACCGCTGACGGTGGTCGTGATGGAATCATTGTATCTGCAATTTCTAGAAAAGCCAACCTATCTCACTATGCAGTGTTAGACAAATGTGAGAAACTGATAGAAGCTGGCTTGGTAGAATCAGTCAGAAATGATAGAAATAGGGTCTTTCAAATTACTGAAAAAGGCCTAGGCTTTTTCCAGGAATTCAAAAGATTTCAACGACTAGTAGAAAGCATGAATCTAAGGTATTGATCAAATGTACTCATTAATCGAACCAACTCAATCGAACCAATCTCTAGGAGACGATGGAATACTTTTTGTAAGGAATGAAGGTATCTTTGATACAATGGTCAAAACACCTCTTTTGGTAGCTAGTATGATTATTGTAGCAGCTTTACTTCCAATCCAATCTTCATTTAGTTCTCCTAGAGATCTTGATCTTATTATTTATCCTGATGGTTCTACACATGTTTCTACAGAAATTGATGTTGATTCCTTTCTTACTGATTATGAATTAAATCTATTTGGAAGTAGTATTGATAATCTAGTTGTAATTGGTGATAATGAATTTCTATTAGATACGGATGTATTAGATAATTTTGCTTTAATTCAAACTTTTGGTTCATCTGTTATTAGTATCGAATATGATATTCATGATTTAGTATCCAAACAAAGTAAACTTTGGACATTTTCTTTAGATTCTCCTTCTAATTTTACATTACTATTACCACAAAATTCTGTAATTGTTGGAATGACTAATCTTCCAATTAATATGGAAATAATTAATGATCAAAATAAATTAACACTACCTTCAGGGAAAACTGAAATTGATTATTTGTTTAGTAATACTATTTCTAATCCAATACCGGATCCAAAAACTGAAACAAATTACTTTTCATATGCAATAATTGGGGGAGTATTAATAATTATTCTAATTGGAGCTGTAATAATTATTCGTACAAAACAAAAAAATCCTAAACCAGTAAACCATAATCCAATAACTGAAAAAAATAATATTTTAGATATTGAAACAATTTTTAAATTAAAACCAGATCTCCGTGAGGATGATAGAGAATTAGTGAAATTTATTTTTAATAATGGAGGAAAAGCACTTGAAAGTGAATTACGTAAAAAATTCTTGCAACCAAGAACTACTATGTGGCGTGCAGTAAAAAGACTAGAACGTGAAGGAGTAATTGAAATTGAAAAGAAAGATTTACAAAATTTGGTAAAATTACGCAAGAATATGGAGGAGGAAGAATGAAAAAATTAGCCGTATTTGCAATAATTGTCTTAATTTTTGGTACAGTATCTCCGTCATTAGTTGATCGTGCATATGGACAAAATGATCCAAGTATTTTGTTGCGTATTGCTGTACAAGCAGATAAACAAATTGTAAATCAATTAGATAGAGTATATGGGGATCAAATTCCAAATAATCTACAAATTTTATATGATAAAGGTCATAGAGCTGTATATTCATTAGATGAATCTTTACCTGATGATATTGAAAAAGCAAAGCAAGATTTTCTTTTAGCAATGAATTCATTTATGCAAATTTCTAGAATAATTTCCCAATCTTCAGAAAAAGTTGTAGTAGTAACTGTATCTGATAAATCTAATAGGAATTTAACCAGTGAAATTGATAGATTAGAAAAATATGTTAAAACTTTAGAAAAAATTTCTAAAAAATATAATGCTGACGTAGAATCTGATTTTATTAAAATTTATGATTTAATTCAGGAATTACGTATTCAAATTAATAATGGATATGGATCATATAATGATGTTATTAATGAAATAAAGATTATTCTTGATTCTATTAAAAATGATATACGTGAATCTGCTATAAAACACAGATCTGATTTTATCAAGCGATTTTTTGATAGGTTACTTGATAGAATTGATAAACAATTAACAAAAGCCCAAGATGATGGCATTGATCAATTTCAAATTGATAAAGGTCATACATTAATTCTCGAAATAAGAGAATTACTTTCAAAAAATCAAATTCATGATGCTAAACTAGTATACGGTGAATTAAAGGAATTAATGCAAAATATTGGATATTCAATACGAATAACATAAGCTTCATATACATTTTCTAAAGAATTTCAATATGACTTCTAAATCAATTACAATAGGTGTAGGAATTCCAATGATTATAGTTGGCGCTTTAATGGTTTGGTTATGGTCTCCAATGGGAGGAGAATTACAAAATCAAGTAGAATTGATTGGAAGTACTATTGGAATTTTAGGCGTTGTATTCTTTATTTCAGGACTATTTTATACAAAAGAACCTGTAATGCATTAGTACAAACTCATTAAATAAATAATGAAAAAAATTAGCATTATTACTTGAAAGTAAGATTATTTGAGATATTTACATCTGTAGAAGGAGAAGGTATTCTTTATGGTACAAAAACTCTTTTTGTTAGACTTGCAGGATGTCCTTTCACATGTTTTTATTGTGATACTAAGGAATCTTTACCACTTAATTCTGGAACAGAATATACAATTGAAGAAGCAAATGAGTTAATTGACACTAATTTACAAGATCAAACTTACAAAGTGAATTTTACTGGAGGTGATCCGTTAATTCAACATGAAGCAGTTGCACAACTTGCAAAACACATCCAAAATAAAAATATCCCTACTTATTTGGAATCATCATGTTTTGATATTGATCGATTTAATCATGTTTTACCATTTATGGATATTGTTAAAATTGAATTTAAAACAAAAGATTCTGATTTTGTAGATTCTGAACATTATGAGAAATTAATTGGCCATACTATGAAATGTCTTGAATCATCTGTAAAATCTAAAAAAACAACATATATCAAAATTGTCGTAAGTTCTAAAACTCAATTAGATGAATTTAAAAAATTAATTGATGAGATTTTTAATAATATTTTAAAAGAAAATATCAATGGATTTGTAATTCAACCAACATATGGAATTTCTGAACCTTCTTTGGATCTTTTATTAAATTTGTATGATGTGGTATTTCCATATTATATTGATGTCAAGGTAGTTCCACAATTACACAAATTTATCGGGGCTCCATAACCTTGACATTAGTCTAAAAATCAGATTACGTTCAAATACTAGAAAAAATGAGTAAAAATATAAAATGAATGAAGAACGCGTAAAAAAACTTGTGAGAGAATTAATTATTGAAATTGGTGAGGATCCAACTCGTGAAGGACTGAGAGAAACTCCTAAACGAATTGCAAGTATGTATAGAGAAATTTTTGGAGGATATGACTCAGATTCAGAATTGTCTGTACAATTTTCAGAAGATTCTGATGTAGTAATTGCACGTGATATACAATTTTATTCTATGTGCGAACATCATATGTTGCCATTTTATGGAAAAATTCACATTGCTTATTCTCCAAATGGGAGAGTTTTTGGAATATCAAAACTAGTCAGATTAGTTGAAAAATATTCAAAAAGACTCCAAATTCAAGAACGTTTAACCAAAAATATTGCTGATGAATTATACTCTCAAGGAGTAAAAGGTGTAGTAGTTTTTGCTGATGCAGAACATCTTTGTATGAAAATGCGTGGTGTGAGAAACGATGCAACTCTTTCCTCATCTGCATTTAGAGGAATCTATGAGAATAAAGACGAAAAAGAGAGTATTATAGCACTAATTAGAAAACGTGCTTCAAATTCATTGTTCTAATAATACTCAAAAATTAAATAATCAATATTTTTCATCATCAATATGGGAAAAGCAAATCCATATGTTCACATTCCAAAAGAATCATTTCCAGGTTGGATATGGTATGCAGTAGAATGTGTAGCTCTTATTGTAATTGCTTTTTTCTCAGCAGTTCTAATTACTGATACATTTGAAGGATTAACTACTGAACAACATAATTATGTAATTACAGGAATTTTTGCATCATTCTTTTTAGTTTGGTATGTATTAATTAGAAGTATAATTCTAAAAAAGAAAATTCTTAGATAAATAATTTAATTATTTTAGATACTTTGTTTTGTCTATAATTCCAGCTTTGTTAAATGCAATTTTTCTATTATTACAAGACTCACAAATTCCACAGTGATGTTTTTTATTTGCATAACAACTCCAAGTTTTAAAAATTGAATCACCTAGATTTTTCATTCCTGATTTTAATAAATCACTTTTAGATAATCCCTTACGATATGGTGACCAAATCTCAATATTTTTTCTTAATTTTAAATTAATTCCATCAATTTCTCCTTCATTAAATGCATTTTCTAATTTTTTTGCAAATTTTGGTCTACAATCTGGATAATTTGTATCTCCTGTATGTGCACCATATGCAACAAGAGATGCATTAAGTGTAAAAGCCCATGCCGATGCTATTGAAAGAAATACTGCATTTCTAATTGGAACCACAATTGAATATTCAAATTTAGTTGGAATTTTTCTTTTTGAACTTGTTAAAACATTTGAATTTCCATAGAGATTTTTCATAAAACCAATATCAATAATTTTATGTTCTTTTAATCCCAGTTTTTTTGCAAAAGATTTTGCTGCATTAATTTCCATACCTGCTTTTTGACCATAGGAAAATGTGATCCCATATAATTCATATTTTGATTTTAAAAATGATACTGCACATACAGAATCTACTCCTCCACTAAATACAATTACTGCTTTTTTCATATTCATCATTTAATTATTTTTGTGTATTTATTGCACCTTTACTTGGTTTACAAATTATTGTCTGACATTCAATATTTACAGTTTTAAATCCCTTTGACATTGCACTACTAATTTTTTTTAAATCAAATGAATTTTTTGAAAATGCAATTACTGATGGACCTGCACCACTAATTGTAACACCATATGCTCCTGCTTTTAGGGCATTTTGTTTTACTTTTTGATATCCTGGAATCATATGTTGTCTTGCAGGTTCTACAATTACATCCTTAATTGAATTTCCAATTAATTCAGGATCTTTTTTCATAAATCCTGCAACAATTACTGCTGCATTTGATATATTCAACACGGCATCCGTTAATTTTACTTTTTTAGGAATTACTCCTCTTGAAACTTTTGTTTTCTTTTTTGGAACTTCTATTTTTGGAACTGCAATACACATTCTTAGATTCATAGGAGGTTCTATTGTAACTACATTTAGTGGATTTGTTTTAACAATAACAAATCCCCCCAAAACTGATGCTGCAACATTATCATAATGAATTGTTCCTGCACTTGCTTTTTCACCAAACCCTGCAAATTCTACTAGTGCATTGGGATTTAATTTTAATTTAAATAATTTATCAAATGCTACTGCAGCAGCAGCTGCAGATCCAGCACTACTACCCATACCAAATCCAGTAGGTATCCCTTTTTTTATCTTAATTTCAATTCCGTCTTTTATTTTTAATTCTTTTTTCATATTTTTTATTACTAATCCAGCAGTATTATTTTCTGGATTTGTAGGAATATTATCATCTGTAATTATTGTAATTCCACTTTTTGTTTTTGTTAATGTAATTTCATCATAAAATGCATCTATTGCTAGTCCAAATATATCAAATCCAGGTCCTAAATTAGCCGTAGATGATGGTGCTCTAACTGTTATTTTTGATACCAACTACCCTTCTACCTCTTCACCCAAATTAAGAATTCTACTTAGGGCACTTTCAAGATTAACAATTCCTTCACCAGTTGAATTTGAAATTGGAATTAATCCTTGTGCAAACCCACTAAGATTTAATCCTCGTAAAATACTTGTAGTTAGTGTGTAAGTTTCACCATCTGTATCTTTAGAAATTGCATTTTCTAATGTATTCAAATTTGTTGACCATTCCAATATGTCTTTTAGTTTAGTATCTATTACATCTGTTTTTGTTATTGCATTTATTGTTGGTAAATTAAGCCGTAATCTAATTGATGTTGCAAGTAATGCAATTGAAACAAAATTTGTAGGTGTAGTAACTATTGAACCATCAAAAAGAAAAATACTTGTCTTTTCATCAGATGTTAAATTATCTATAATAAAACGACCACTAGAACGATATGCAAATAATTCAATTTGACCTGGTGTATCCACAATTAGATAATCTGGGTTTATGTTATCAACTTCATTTTGTATTTCATCAATTTTTGATGCAATCAAATCATTTGCCATTACTAATGCACCATTTGGTCCAAGACTATATTGTTGCATTATTGAAACATAATCTACATAATCTCTAACATCTACATCACAATTGTATGGCATACTTTCAACACCAGGATCTAAATTTAAAACTGCAGCAAATGCTCCATTTCTTGTATAATATTCCTGTAATTTTGATGTAAGCGATGATTTTCCTGCTCCTGCTGTTCCAGTAATAAAAATTGTTTTCAATCTTGTCTAGATTACTTTTCTTTGCTTATATTTCAAACTAGATGATAATTTAAGAAATTTTTTACTGAAATTTATTTTATAATTATTTTAAATTTAGAATTAGTTAGAAATTTATCTTAATTTCAATTTAATCGTCTTTTTCATGCCTATTTTTAGGCATGAGAATTCATCAACTAAAATTTTATCAACTTTCATATTTGATTCTTTGAATAAAATATCAAATGAACTGGAGAATAGTAGCTATACCTGTTACATTAATTCCAATTATTCTAATTGCTATTCAATTTGATATTAAGATAGAAGATATTCTTGCAATTGGGATTTTCCCATTTGTGGGTGCAATTATTGCAATGATGATTAAACTGGGTTTACAGGGAATTAAATTTGCATATATTACAAGAAAATATCTTGGTAATACTGATTCATTTTTTAAATTAGTTGGTGTTAGAGTTGGTAGTGAATTTATTAAATTTACAACTCCAATGTTTATTGGAGCAGAATTTGTTGTAATTTATTATTTGAAGAAAAAGGGAATTGCACTGTCAAAAGCCACATGGATTGCACTTGTTGATATTGTAACTGAGGTACTTGCAGCAGGTTTGTTATCTATGTTAGCAGGAATAATTGCATTATTGAATGGAGCATATGTTGTTGGGATAGTTATTTTAGCTACTAGTATTTCTATAACATTTTTATGGATGGTTATGTTCTTTTTATCTTCTAAACATACATTTCAAGTTCCAAATATTTTAGAAATAGTTGTTAAAAAATTAGGAAAAGAAAAAGGAATTAAAATTATTGATCAAACAAATTCTTGGATGGAAGAAACATGTACTATGATTAGAGAAAATATACAAACATCAGAATCTAAAAAAATCTTTACAGTTTCTTTCTTACTTTCACTTGTATCCTGGTCATTTTATGGAATCTCTTTTATGATTATAGCAATGGGAACTGGATACATAATTAGTATGTTTGATTCAATAATGGCAGTTATGGGTGCAAATGCAATTGGAAATTTACCTATTACAATTGGTGGTTCAGGTTTAGCTGAATTTGGTATTGTGGCTTATCTAAATAATTTAAATCCATTTGACTTTACCATCATTGAAGGAATTCTTGCATGGGATGCAGTAATTGGTTGGAGAATTGCAACATATTATATTCCAATAGCCATTACATGGCTATTATTAGTAAAATTAGCCTTGAGTAAAATTCCAAAAAATCAAAATGAATAGAAAGCACTTTATCATTAATTGATTTTTTTTATTTATGGATTTTAAAAATAAAGTAGTTTTAATCACTGGAGCATCATCAGGAATTGGTAAACAAACTGCAATAGAATTTGCAAAATTAGGTTCAAGTATTATTTTAGTTGCAAGAAGAAAAAATAAGCTTGAACAAGTAGAAAATGAATTAAAACAATTCAATGTAAATACATTAGTTTGTACATGTGATGTTTCAAAAAAAGATCAAGTAGAGAAAATGTCAAAAATTGTTCTTAAAAAATTTAATTCTATTGATATTTTGGTAAATAATGCTGGTTTTGCAATTTATGGTTCTGTATATGATCTTTCAATAAATGATATAGAATCTCAAATGGAAACTAATTATTTTGGTATGATTTATTGCACCAAAAATTTTCTTCCATCAATGCTAGAGAAAAAATCAGGTCATATAGTGAATGTAGCATCTGTTGCTGCAAGCTTTGGTTTACCTGGAATTGCTTCATACTGTGCATCAAAATTTGCAATGTTAGGATTTTCTGAAGGTCTTAAGCATGAACTTAGTGGTACTGGAGTTGGAATCACAGTTGTTAGTCCAATAATGGTAAAAACTACTTTTTTTGATCATCCATCTTTTGAAAAAATGCCAAAATACTCACCAACATCTCTTAATTCTAAAACAGTTGCAAAAGCAATTGTAAAAGCTTCAAATTCATCTAGACTTGAAATCATTACACCTTCCATAGTTCGTATTGCAGTATGGTTAAAACACACATTTCCTTATTTCATTAATCCAATTTTAGGAAAATCTTTTAAAAAACAATTAGATTCTACAAAAATTGATTAATCTTATTTTCTGAGGCTTGATTAGAACCTCCTTCATCTATTAATTTAATTGATTTTAATTTAAAATCATAAATTATATTTATTTCTTTTTCTTTCTACAAAAACTCTGGAATTTTTTTACTTAATGGTGCTTTGTACTGTTCAAAAGTAAATTTGTATACTAATCCTTTTTCTAATTCTAAAATTTTAATTTTTTTTGGTAAATCCATTGTGATAATTTGTCTTCTATCTTCTAATGGTTCATACAATTGAGTGTATGTTTTATTGTCTTCTTAATTCATTTCTAAAACATATTCTGATATTTTCAATTTCTTTGGTTTTTCAAATTTAGCATTTTGAATTTCATTAGTAACCAAATCAGGAATACTATCTTTCTTTACCATTGTTAATTCATTACTAATTATCTAAATTTTTATCTTTTTTACTTTTTGACCACCATTCAAGATAGTCATCATGTTTATCATCACGTGTTCTTTCTTTTTGATTTAATTTGAATCTAATATCTGAAACCTGCTCTCTTGATGCATATAATCCACATTTTTTACAAATAAAATTTTTTGTATTTTTATCCATTTCCATTGGAATTTCAACTTCATCGTATAATTTGTAAAGATCTTGTCTATCTCTATCCTCTTCTTCTACTTCTTCTTCATATTTAGTTAAAATTTTCTTTTTTGCTCTTGCTGTACATTCAGGACAAACAACCAATGAAATTTACATTAATTTTTTCCATAAAAGCGTTCGCACGTTCTTTATTGATCGATATTTTATCTGGCACGCAGATTTTTTCATCATCCCTTGCGGTCCGTTCGCCCATCGAAATCCCGCGTGCCAGATGATAAAAATTTCTAAAATAATCTATTATCTCTTTTCTTCTAACAGTTCAGATGCAATTTTTGCTGAATTTTCAGCACCATTAGGCACAAAATTCTTTGAAAATTCATTCAAATTCCCTTCAAATATTTCATAATTTTCTTTAATTTTAGAAATAGCACCTACAACTTGTTCTGTTTTTGAAACTAAAATTCCTAATTTTTTCTCATCAGCCCATTTGATATTATTTGTATTTTCATCATGAATTGGAATTCCAATTATCGGTTTTGCCTTTTCACCCATTATCTCACCCATTACTGTATGGGAACCGTTTACAACTGCATATTTACATAAATCTAAGACTGTGTTTTTTTCTTGTTCTGAAAGAAAACCAATATCAATTTGTATCCAATCTATTTTCTTTTCTAAAGCATCTGAAATCGAATATTTTTTACCATCTTTTCCAATTACTGAATCAATACTTGATTCATTTCTAGCATGTGAAATAATTCTTTTTTCTTTTATCATTTCATTTTTGCTGAAGACTTCATTATATCTTTCACCAGTTGCATCATTAGCTGATTTATTTCCCGTTCTCATCCAATAACCAAATTCATTATTTTTTACCAATTTTTCTAGATCAGTTTTAGTCTGATTTTTAATTTTTTTACTATTTGTAAAATGGCCAACATAAACTACTTTATGTTCAGATTCTTTGATAAAATTTAGATTATATTCACACATAGTATATGGAGGAGGAGAATCTGCAACAAGAATTTTTGATGCTTTATTGATTTGTTTTGCTATAAAAATTAGTGATGGATAAAGATATGATCTTGAATTATATAATTTTGGTCTAAATTGATTTGTTACAAATAAACTTGGGATGTTTCTATTATTTGCTAAAATATTTGAACCCATATCTCCATCATTTATTACTAAATCAAATTTTTCTTTATTGTATAGTTTTCTTTCTTCTCTTAAATAATTCATAATCTGTTTTATTAATGAAGGATTATTTTGGATTGGTAATAGTATATTCATCAATGATTTTGAAATACTAGGACCAAATTTTCCATCAATTGGAGTTGGCATTAAAATTTCATGAATTTTATCTTTTTTATCAGGGAATTTTTTTAATAATTTTTGATAAACATGATCTTTACTTGAAAAATGAACTTCTAATTCATCTTTAATTTCATTTGATAATGCATCATTTAGTCTCATCATTCGAGAATAATGACCACTTCCCCACGGATAGATAAATTCCCCTATTTTGAACATAATTTCTAATTAAATATACTGTTTAAATTTTCAATGATTTTCATTTAATGAGTCTAAAATATCATGAACATTATTTACTCCTACTTTAACAAAAATTTTTTGTTTTGTTTTAAGAGCATACTCTACACTTGTTTTAGAAAATTTGGGAACATCATTTGAACTAATATTGATCATTTTTTCTAATTTCTTAATATTTCGTTCTAAACCAATTTCTTTTGCTTCTGTAAATAGTTCATTATCTACACCTGTTAGAGGAATAATTGGAATTTTGTTTTTACTGAATACATAATTTAATGCATTATCAATAAAATTTGCAGGAAATATCAATGGTGATAAGGCTAAAGATATTCTATTGTTTGAATGATTTAACATAATTTCTAATATTGAATTTATATAAATTAAATAATTTTTGATTCCATTTGGTTTTATTTTTAAAAAATAAAATTCCAATTCAATTTTTTCTTGTACTAATCTTGGAATTATTTGATTAATTATTTTAGCTAAATTCATTAATTCAGATTTTTGTCTATAACAAACTATGATCTTTGTATCATATCCTTGCTTAATTGTTTCATAACAAGATACTGCGGAAATTTCATCATATATCGCACAAATTGTTTGTTGATTTTGTGATTGATATGGAATTCCACCTTTACCTTTATCTAAAAAAATGCAAATGTATGCATTATTTTTTGTTAAATAAGTGTAAAGCAATTTATCAAAATTTTCATCAGTACCTGGATGAGCTCCTAAATTTGATTTTTTTTCTATTATGTTAGAAGTAGATGCTATCTCTATATCTTTAACAAGAAATCCTTTTGACATTCCTTCTACTTTAACTAAAAATTTTTCTCCTTTTAATAATAAATTACCTCCAATTGTTGTAATTTCTGAAATAATACTTTGAAAATCATTTTTTATTTGTCTTGCAATAATAATTTTTTCAATACCAAAAAGTAAATTGATAACTGATGATGCAAATACAGGATCATTTGCATCAACTAAAATAATATCTCCATCACGTTTTACAGAATTATATTCTTGATTTTTTATTTTAAGAATTTTTTTAATATTTTTAATTAATTGTGGAATTTTATTTTTAGAAAATATACTGGGGAAAACTACTACATATGATATTTTATTCATCTTTTCTATTTTGAATTTCACTTGTTTATAATTTAGCATAAATTTTTGGGTAATCAATATAAAAGAAATATTTTATATGAATATGTGACAAAATTTACACAGGAACAAGTAGATAATCTGAATTCTACAATCAAAACTACTGATGAAGCTTTGCAGTGGGTATCAAATAATTTACATCCTAAAGTTGCTAAAGCATCAAGTTTTGGTGCTGAAGATACCGTTGTTATGGATATTATGTTAAAAATTAATCCTAATTTTCGATTTTTTACTCTTGGTACTGGAAGACTTCCACAAGAAACCTATGATATTATGGAAATTGTTGAAAAAAAGTACAATATTTCAGTTGAAGTTCTACTTCCTAATACAAAAGAAGTTGAAGAAATGGTCAAAGAAAAAGGATTAGATCTTTTCTATGAAAGTGTAGATAACAGAAAACTTTGTTGTGAAATTCGGAAAGTCCATCCAATGAATAAAATGTTGAATACTTTAGATGGTTGGATAACAGGATTAAGACGTGATCAGACAAAAAATCGTGAAGATGTTACAATGTTTCAATTAGATCATGGACATGGTGAAATCTTAAAAATTAATCCAATAGTTGATTGGACTTGGGATCAAATTCAAGAATATATTAAAAAAAATAATTTACCATACAACAGTCTTCTTGACAAAGGTTTTACAAGTATTGGATGTGAACCTTGCACTCGAGCAATAAAACCAGGTGAGGATCTTCGTGCAGGTAGATGGTGGTGGGAACAAGATGGTAACAAAGAATGTGGCCTTCATATAGACCATAAATAGAGAGCTAAACATGTCAGAGAATAATTCAATAGTACCTCATGGTGGAATTCTAGTTAACAGAATTACTAAAGTTGATGCTACGGAATTATTTTCAATTACTATTACTGAAGATTTAGCAAATGATGTTGAAAATATTGCAGATGGTATTTTTAGTCCTTTAGAAGGATTTTTGGGACAACAAGACTTTGAAAGTGTTGTATCTCGTGGAAGACTTTCCAATGATTTAGCATGGACTATTCCAATTGTACTTGATGTTGATGATAATACTGCATCTAAAATGAAAGAAGCAGGAGATGTTTTATTACAAAATCCAGATGGTATTGGAATTGCAATATTACATGTTGATGAGACATTTACTTTTGATAAAGAGAAAACTGCTCAGGGAATCTATGGTACTACTGATTCATCACATCCTGGTGTTGCATATACAATGTCAATGAAAGATTTCTTGGTTAGTGGAAAAATTGATTATCTCCAAAGACCAAATGATACTGAAATTAGAAAAAATAGATTAACACCAATTCAAACTCGAGAATCTTTTGTAAAAGCTGGTTGGAAAACAATTTGTGCCTTTCAAACAAGAAATCCACCACATGTAGCACATGAAATGTTACAAAAAACAGCCATAACAACTCGTGATGGTGTATTTGTAAATCCTGTAATTGGTAAGAAAAAATCTGGTGATTTTGTAGATGAAGTGATTGTAAAATGTTATGAAACTATGATAAAATTATACTATCCTGAAAATAGATGTCAACTTGGAACATTACATACACAAATGAAGTATGCTGGTCCAAAAGAAGCAATACATCACGCAATTATGAGACAAAATTATGGTTGTACTCATATCATTATAGGACGTGATCATGCTGGTGTTGGAAAATTTTATGATCCAATGGCAGCACAAAAAATCTTTGATGATTATCCTGAGTTAGAAATTTCTCCAGTATTTTTCCCACCATTCTTCTACTGTAAAAAATGTCTAACTTATACAACTCCAAAGGCATGTCCACATGATAATGATGTAAAAGAGCAAATTAGTGGAACTGCACTTAGAGAAATGATTCAAAATGGACAAGCACCATCTGAATTTATTTTAAGACCTGAAGTAGCAAAAGTAATTTTGGATAATCCAAAACCTTTTGTTGATTAGATATTTATTCAAACAAATTTAGATTAGCTCATGAAATATTTATTTTTAATAATTATATTTCTTGGATTCATAATTACTCCTGCATTTGCTCAAGAAGTAAACCCTTCTTTAATTATTGAAAATATGGAAATTCCTGCAGAAAAATTTAACACCGTATTGCGTAATGCACCAATAATTCCACTAGATAATATTCACAGTGTAAGCTGGCAAATTACTATTGATAACAATTTACTTTATGCAAATCCAGATGGTAATGCCGTTTTTAGAGTATATGATAAACTGGATAATAGTGAATTTATTGAAGTTGGTATGGGTCCAAAACCTGACAATAAATTTTGGGTTGCGGTACAAACTCCTGATGAGGGATACATTGTTGTTCATAGTGATTTAGATAGAGGGTGGTATCCTCAAGCAAAATCTATTGTGTCATATACTGATAGAGCAGGATTAACTGTAAACAATGGAGCAAGAATAGTTGTAACAAATTTGGATATTGGACAATTTGAAATTGAGTCGTATTCAGTTTATGGAATGCAAGGAAGTACTGATCCACCTGCAATAAATTCTGGAGTTATGATTATAGACATATTGTCTGGTGATCCTGGAAAAAATATGTTTGCATTTTTCCCATTTTATGTTGCAGCAGGGATTGGACTTTTAGGTGCAACATTATATTTTACTAAGAAACGTTCTTAGTTTTATAATATTTACAACTTTTTTTAATTTTACAAACATCACACATTGGAGAAATAGGCTTACAAATATTTTGACCATACATTACAAATGTATCATTTATGTCAATCCAATATTTTTTATCTATTTTTTTCATTAACTCTTGTTCTGTTTCTTCAGGATTTTTTGTATTCACTAAACCTAATCTATTTGAAATTCTATGAACATGAATATCAACTGGGATAGCTGGTTTTTCAAATGCATACACTAAAACACAATTAGCAGTTTTCCTTCCAACACCTGGTAACTGTACTAGCGTATCCAGATCTTCTGGAACTTTATCTTTATATCTTTCATGAATTATTTTTGCAACTTCTATAATTCTTTTAGATTTAACATGAAAAAATCCAATTGATCTAATTATTTTTTCTACATCTTTTATTTTTGCATTTGCTAAATCTTCAGGATTTTTATATTTTAAAAATAATGCTTTTACTGCTTTTGTAGTTGTTTCATCTTTAGTTCTTGCGGAAAGTATAGTTCCAATTAAAATACTAAATGGACCTGTTTCTGCATTATGTAGATCTCTTAATGCTGTAATTCTTGGTGGTTTTACAGCATTCATGGTATTTGTCATACCCGTAAGAATTCTTTTCATTTTCAATTGAAATTTACGCACAAGTATTATAACTGTAATAATGATAATTGACCATTGGAATTAACTAGAGATGAAGAATCTGCACTAAAAGGCGAACAAGGAGAAACTATGCAAATGGCATATAGAATTTTGGTTGCAACTGGTGAAGCAACTGATGCTGAAAAATTAATTCCTATTGAATGGGCTCATCTTTCTGGTGTAAATTATAACACAATTGGTGATGCTGGAGAAGAACTTCTATCTAGCGTTAGTAAAGATGCTCGTGTTACAGTAAAAACAACTTTGAATCCAATGGGGTTTGATATTGATAATGTATCTAATTACAAATTAGATGAAAATTTTATTTCAAAGCAATTATCCATTAAAAATTCATATGAAACAATGGGAGTTATTCCATCCTTTTCTTGTATTCCTTATGAAATTTTTGATATTCCTAAAAATGGAACACAAGTTGCATTTGCAGAAAGTAATGCTGCCATCCATGCAAATTCATATGATAATTTAAAAACAAACAAAGAAAGTGCATTTAGTGCACTAGCTAGTGCTATTGTTGGTAAAAGCCCTTATTCCTCATTAAGAAAAGAAGATACCCCAAATATTACAATACGAATGAAAGTTAAAAATCCAAATGAATTAACATATGGGATGTTGGGATTTTATGCTGGAAAATTAGGTGATACATCTGTAAATATTTCTGGCCTTGGTGAAATGGATCAAAGACAATCTAAAGCAATGTGTGGTGGAATGGGAACATCTGGAACTTGTGCTAAATTTATTTTTGGTGAAGGTGACTCAAATACTGAAAAAATAGATTTTGATGAAAAAGAAATGCAAAATGTTCATGATGAGCTCAACACTGCAGAAAAAGGCGATTTAATTACACTGGGTAGTCCTCAACTAGGTTTAGATGAAATTTCTGATCTTACTGCTAAACTAAAAGGTCGTTCATTTCAAAAAAGATGCATGGTTTTCTTACCTCGAACTGTAAAGGAACAGGCACAAAAAATTGGTTACATAACAGAACTTGAGCGTGCTGGATGTGAAATTCTTGCTGATTGTTGTACATGTCTAACTCCATTGATATCTAAAGATGATGTTGATGCAGTTACTACTAATAGTATCAAAGGTGCATTTTATCTTAAAAATTCTAATGGTGTGGATGTTAATTTAAAATCATTAAAACAAATTGTCGAAGATGAAACAAGATGAATAAAATTTTAGTTTCAGGAAAGGTAGAAGGTATTGTTTTAAAATCAAATGATCCAATTAATTTTTTGGGAACAGTTGATAAAAAAACTGGAATTATTAGTGATAAAAAACACCCTCTTTTTGGAAAAGCAATTAAAGATATCATTCTTGTATTTCCATCAGGTGTTGGCAGTAGTGTAGGTGCATACACTATCTATTCTATAAAATCAAATAATGCGGCACCACTTGCAATGATTTGTAAAAAAGCAGATCTTACAGTTGCTACTGGATGTGCATTAGCTAATATTCCATTAATTACTATTAGTGATGAAGAATTTTTATCAATTAAAAATGGAATTAAAATGTCACTTGATACTGATTCATCTACTCTATCTGTTCATCAATAATACTCTGTTTTTCTAAATCTCCCATGCTAACTTCTTTAATTTGACTTTTACCTGGAGGTAATGCACGAACGAATTCATCAATATTGAATTTTTTTGTAATGTCTTCAAATATTTTTAAAAATTCTAATCTTACTTTTTTTGCACACTCGGCCATTTCTCCTCCCCCTGGTTCAATTATTGCATAGCATATTGAATTTTTTTTAATTGGTTCTGGAGGGCCACATGTTAAAACATAATTCTTATCTTCATCTATCATGATTCCAACAGCCAATTTTAGAGTCTCTGATTTGATAAAATTTCGTGTTCCTTCTATTGTAAAGGAACCTTTAGGCAGGAATTCTCCACTTGGAGCTGATTTTTTTACTTGTTCTGGATGCACCCAGTAGGCACTAACTCCATACAATCCTTCTCTCCATGCTCTACTAAAACAAACAGTTGCATGAGCAACTTCATTCATTGTTTTATCTGGTGCATTTTCTGCATCTTTTATAATTAAAAAAGGTGAACCAAAAATATCCCCGTGGAACACTTTATCATTTTTATCTAAATGTTTTCTAATTACAGCTGAATTTGATGCTGCATCTCTACCTCCGATTGCGAGGTATCCATCACTAGTCATAAACCATCTATATCTTTCATACCAATTTTTCTTTCTAATTTCTGAAACAACAATTAAATTTCTTTCAGCTTCTGTTTGATTTTGGAATTTTTCTAATTTCTTTTCTGTCTTTTCTTTAATTGCTTGAATTGAATTAATAGCACCTGATTGTTTTTTTGCTTGATTGAATAAAACAGATGCAATTGATTGAAGTGGAGAATCTATGTTTATCTTAATTTTTTCATCTTCTACAATAATTATTGATATTCCTTTTTCATTGATTAATTTTGCATTGTTAGTTGCTAAAATTTCTTGTGCAAAAGTATCTTTTATTGAAATTATTCCTTTTGAAACCATTTCAAAAAGTGAGTTTGCTACATTTGTAATATTTTTTGATTTTTCTTTGACAGTCTGAATTGCTTTTTTTTGTTCAAAAATTTGAGTTTCTAAATCTTTAATTTTTTTATCAGCACCACTTGATTGAATTGATTTACCTTTTTCAACTATATTTTTTGTAAATACTGAATCTAATCCTTCAATGAAGCTAGGAATGTTAGTTATTTCACCCTTTAGTTTTCCTAATTTTACAGGCAAAACTTCTATTTTTTCATTTTTAACTATTATGGGATCATGATTACCTGATACTACATCTAAAACAATTTTTTTTGTTGTTTCATAAATTTTAGTTACTTCTTCTGATGTTAATAAATTCCCAATTTTTTTTGGATCAACATTTGTTATTTCAAATATAGATTCAACATATTTTTTTGGTAAACCTAAAGTTCTTCCAAACCATTTTGCAGAAATTAAATCAGTCGTTTTTAAATCATCAAAATTTGATTCTGTTATATTAAAAATATCTAAATTATTTTCTGGTGGTTGTGCATAATCTAATCCCACATTAAGTTTTCTATGTCTAACTTCTATAGAATGTTGTAATGCTAAAATTTTCATTTCTTTACTACAAAGTAAAATATTTCCATCTCCAAAAAATTCACCTACTAGAGTGAATTCTTTTCCAAACCCTTCAAAAGTAAAATATGCAATTCTTTCTGCACCTATTTGTTCAATTTTTGTCAATTTTAATCGTAGTAAATCACTTCTTAACCTCTTAAGCAATCTATTTGGTTCCATTTGATCAATTTTTACTTTAGTTAACCAAACACCTGATGTTGAAATCATCATAAACAGATCACTTTTTTCAGTATGGTGAAGTTTGAAGAGAATACTATCTTTGTTGATTCCATAAATATTGCTGATATAATATCCTTGAACTTGTTCAGAAATTTGATTTACTAAATATCTTAACTCTATACCAGCTAATGCCATAATTATCGTATTTTATGTCTAAAATTATACTCTTGCTATGTTGTGCTCAATTTTTTACCAAAGATATTAAACATGGCTTGCTTGATTTACGCTAGAAATTTACTTTGGCCAAATTTAAAAAGAAAAAATCTGCACCTACGCCTGAATCTACTGATTCTAAGCCTAAAATTGCAGATGATATTAGTACTCCTGAAATAGAGAAATCTACATCTATTTTGGATTCTTCAAATGATCCAGCAAAAGATTCTCCAATTGATCAAGCAAAAAAAAGTGCAAAAGATAAAAAATTGTCTCAATTATTTTGGATGCGTATTGCTTTAGCAATTATTGCAGGTGTTGTTACGACTTTTATTTTTGAAGATATTGAAGGTGAAGAAAGAAGATGGGCATCAATTGGATTTATGATAATTCTATTTTTTGCATCAATTATAGTTGCCAAAGGAATGAA
The DNA here is from genome assembly GCA_905612485.1 of uncultured Candidatus Nitrosopumilus sp. Classification (GTDB taxonomy): domain Archaea; phylum Thermoproteota; class Nitrososphaeria; order Nitrososphaerales; family Nitrosopumilaceae; genus Nitrosopumilus. The sequence continues at coordinate 22,279 of CAJQSE010000005.1, read as the reverse complement.
AATGCAATTACCGCATTCAGATAGAAAGAAACTTGTTACTCAAGGGATTGGTAGCTATGTATTTTTGTATTTATTTTCATGGATTGTCAGTTATACATTAACTCATCTTGGCGATACTCCTATAGGAATCAATTTATAATTTAATTATACATTAGGACGATAAATTATGTGGAATTATAAAACACCTGGAATTCCAAACGAATATTTTGAACGAGCAGAAAAAGTTCCAATTACTAAAGAAGAAGTAAGAACAATACAACTTAGTAAAGCAAGATTAAATGTAGGTCAAACTGTTTATGATATTGGTTGTGGTAGTGGATCAATTTCTGTTGAAGCAGCATTTCAAATTGAATCAAATGGTAAAGTTTTAGCAATTGATTATGATGAAAATGCTGTTGAATTAACTAAAAAAAATCTAAAGAAATTTAATATTTCAAATGTTTCTGTAATTTTTGGTAATGCTAAAGAAAAAATATTAGATCTTGAAGAAGCTGATGTTATTTTTATTGGAGGAACAGGTGGTGATACTGCAGAAATAGTTAAGCTTTCTGAAAATAAATTAAAAACTGGAGGTAGAATTGTAATTGGAACTATACTCATTGAAACGCTTTATTCTGTACTACAAATTCTTGATAAACTAGATTTTGATTCTATTGATATTACTCAAGTAACTATTTCTAAGAGTAGAAAAACTACTACTGGTACTATGATGTTGGCAAGAAATCCAGTAACCATAATATCTGCTACCAAAGTTTAATCTAGATTTTTAATTGGGTAAAAAGACATCAAAATATGCCTGGATTAATTGGAATTGGAGTAGGTCCTGGAGATGTAGAACTTCTTACAGTTAAAGCAGTAAAAGCAATTCAAAAGGCCGATATCATCATGTGTCCCGCCTCCAATGAAAATAGACCTAGTATAGCTCTATCTGTTGTTTCACCTATAATTGATAAATCATTAAACCAAGAAATTATAAAATTAATTTTTCCAATGACTAAAGATAAAGATATTCTAGAAGCATCTTGGAAAAAAAATGCCAAAATAATGGCTGAAACTGTTTTGAAAGGAAAAAATGTTGTATATCTTACAGTAGGTGATCCATATCTGTATAGTACTTGGATTTACATGCACAGAGATTTAAAAGAAAAATATCCTGATATGAATATCACTGTAGTTCCAGGAATTGTTTCAATATTTTCATTTGCTTCAAAAGTTGGTATTAGTGTTGCAGAGGGTGCAGAAAAAGTTGCAATTATTCCATCTTGTTATGATTTATCTAGTGTAAAAGAAATTGCAAAACATTCTGAATCAATGATATTTCTTAAAGATGGTAGATATTTTGATAAAGTAATTGAAGTTCTAAAAGAATCTGGTTTCCCTGATAATTCTCTATTTGCAATTGGACAAGATTTGGGAACAGAAAATGAAATTATAAGAACAATGACTTTAGGTGAAGTAAATGATGATTCATTAACTACAAAATATTTTTCAATTTTGGTGGTAAAACGTGTCTAACGTATTTTTTGTTGGTTGTGGTCCTGGTGATCCTGAATTAATTACAGTAAAAGCAAAAAAATTAATTCAAAAAGCTGATGTTGTAGTTTATTCTGGTTCATTAATTCCTGATCCAATATTGAAATTATGTAAAAAGGGAAAAATTTATGATGCTGCAAAATTAGTTAGAGAAGAAATTTTTGATTTATTATATAAAAATGCAAAAAAAGACAAACTTGTTATTAGATTACATGATGGTGATCCTGCAATATATGGTGCAATTAGAGAACAAATTGATAATTTAGAAAAAAGAGGAATTGAGTCTACAGTTGTGCCTGGTGTTACATCTTTTCTAGCCTCAGCTGCAGCACTTGGAACCCAGTTAACATTACCTGGAGTAACTCAAACAATGATAATTACTAGGGCAGAATCAAGAACTAAAGTTCCTAAAAGAGAACAAATTTCTGAACTTGCAAAACATCAAGCAACTTTAATTTTTTATCTCAGTGTTCATCTCTTAACTAAAATTACAAAAGAAGCAATTGAAGGTGGGTATAAAAAAACTACTCCTGTAGCAGTAGTTTATAGAGCAAGTAGAAAGGATCAAAAAATAATTATTGGAACACTTACAGATATAACAAATAAAGTTAAAGCTGAAAAAATTACAATGACTGCTATTGTAATAATTGGTGATGTGATAAAACCAAAATCATATGAATATTCAAAACTCTATGATAAAACATTTAGTCATGGTTTTAGAAAAGCTAAAGTCAAGTAGATAAAAAATTTACTTTATTCTTAATACCAATTTTATTTAATTTACTTTTAAAATTAATTACATCACTAGAAGTAAAAATTTTTAATGAATTTCTTTTTGATTGTTTATTTTTAATTTTTGAAAAAACTTTTGTCGCAACAATATTTCCTGGATCAATAAATTGTATTTTTGGAAATTCTTTTTTTAATAATTTTTTCAAAAATAATAAGTGAGTACTAGATAATGTAATTACATCAATTTTTTCTGAAATTATAATATCTTCTAAACTTTCTTTAATTATTTTTTTACAATAACTTTTTTTATTAAGAAATTTTCCTGATTCAACTAAATCTACTAAATTAGAACCATTTATTTTAAAAATTTTATAAGATTTTGGAATATTATTTTCTTTAATATAATTTTTAAGTCCTTTACTCTCTATTGCAGATTTAGTTGCCAAAATTCCTATTTTTTTTGACTCAGATTTTTTTTGTGCTAATTTTAAAGGAGGTTTAACATCTATAATTTTTTTTGTAGATAAATTTAGCATTAAACTTGGTGTATTTGATGCAACAACAATAATGTCAGGCTTAAATTTTTTTTCTAATATATTGATTGTTTTTTTAATTATTATGGCTAATTGAGCCTGTGATTTTGTTCCATATGGATAATTTTTTTGATCAGCAAAATAAACAATATCTGTTTTTACAATTTTTTGAATTTCCTTAATTATTGAAAGTGAGCCTAATCCTGAATCAAAAACAACAATTTTTGCCAATAAATCATTTTCATTTATCATCCATAATAGTTTGTTAGCTAAATTTAGTCAAAAGCTGATCTAAATTTACACTGTTGATTAAGACTAAATTTCTAAATTTATTATCATGGCAAACTTCGACAGTACATGGGCTCGACAAGAGACCCAAAGTGTAACTGGCAAACTACGCGATGCAGTAAAACCTCAAGGTGCATTAAAACCACGTATTCAAACTGCAGTAAACAAACTACAAATCCAAATATCAAAAATGGATTCAATGTTAAGTAAACTGCAAGAAAGAGATGCGCAAATCTTTCAAAGAGTCGTGACTGCAATGCAGCAACATGATACTAGCACAAGTAAAGTTTTGTCTAACGAATTAGCTGAAATTCGTAAAGTTACAAAGATGCTTGGCAATGCAAGAATGTCATTAGAACAAGTTCAACTAAGACTGACAACAATTCATGATCTTGGTGATGCTATGGTAGCAATTGGACCTGCGATGTCTACAATGAAGGGATTGAAGTCATCACTCGGAAAATTCATGCCAGAAGCTGATTCAGAATTGAATAGTATGACCCAGACACTTAATGGACTAATGGTGGATTCACTTGCAGGAGACTCATTCAACATGGAGTCTGATGTTTCAAATGAAGAAACAGATAAAATTCTTCAAGAAGCATCTGCAGTAGCTGAGCAACAGATAGGAGACAAATTCCCATCTGTACCATCTTCAACAGGACTTTCGTCACAAACCTCTTCTACTTCTTCCTTTGAGTAGCTAGTTGAGATTAGACGATAGTTATTATTTTTATTTAATTTTTTAAAAAATTACTAAGCTAAAATATTAAAAATAATTTTTTAGTTATGGAAATGCAACAGATTCTAATAAAATAGAATCAATTTTAGAAATATCTACTCTACTTTGTTCCATAGAATCTCTTTTTCTAATTGTTACTGTATTATCTTCTAATGTTTGATGATCCACTGTTATTGCAAATGGAGCTCCAATTTCGTCTAATCTTCTATATCTTCTACCGATTGCACCTGAATGATCTAAAAATGCATCAAATTTTCGTTTAATATTTAGAAAAATTTCATCAGTTTTTTCTTTTAATCCATCTTTTTTAACTAATGATAAAATCCCTACATGAATTGGTGACAAATATGGTTTTAGTGATAAAACCATTCTTTCATGTTCTTCATCTTTTTTTAATGAATGTTCTAAAATTGTATATAGACTTCTATCAATTCCCATTGAAATTTCAAAAACATGCGGTAAAACTTTTTCATCATTATCCATCACTTCAAATTTTTCTTTACTCATCTTTGCATGACTAGATAAATCATAATCTGCTCTATAATTACATGCTACAAGCTCAAGCCAACCAATTGTAGTTTCTACTTCAAAATCAAATGCAATTTCTGCATAGAATGCTTTTTCCTTATTTCCTAGCTTCCTAAATCTACTTTTTGAAATATCAATACCTGTTTTTTCATAAAATTCTGTTAAAATTCCTAAATAATATGCTACAAACTTGTTTGGAACAGTTCCTGTTTCTAATGCTTCTTTACATGTCATAGAAACTGGTTCAGCATTTGTTTGAACTCTGATTACCGTATTTTCTATCTCAGCAAATTTTTCAACTTCATTTAATCTACCAGGATTACAAAATACTTCAATTTCAGCTTGATAAAATTCTCTAAGACGAAGTAAACTTTGTCTTGGTGCTATCTCATTTCTAAAACTTTTTCCTACTTGAGCTATTCCTAATGGGAGTTTACCTCTCATAGTCTTGAAAAGTCTAGGGAAATCAACAAATATTGATTGACATGTTTCTGGTCTAAGATATGCTTCTTCTTCTTGAGGACCAATTCCAACTTTAAACATCATATTGAATTTTTTTGTTGTTCCAAAATCGCCTTTACATTTGGGACATTGTATTTTATTTTCTTTAATTGCATTATCAAATTCAATCAAATCTGCACTTTCAGGAATTTCAATATTTGTAATCTCTGCAATTGTTCTATCTGCTCTAAATGTTGAATTACATTTTGTACATTTTATTATTGGATCTGCAAAATTACCTAAATGACCTGATGCCTCAAAAACTGACTTAGACATAATCTGAGAACCATCAATTTCCATCATTCCATCTCTTCTGATTAACTCTCTTCTCCATAACTCAAGAAATTTATTTTTTAAACCAACACCTGATGGCCCATATTCCCAAAAACCTGCACTTGCATCTGAATAAACTTCACAACTAGGAAAATAAAATCCACGTTCAAGCGCCAATTTCATTACTTCTTCATAATTCATTATTTAATTTCCTCAATAATCGTAAACATTTCTATGCATATCCTTTTGCTATTTTGATATTTTGAAAATCATTTCTATCATCATCAATTGGAGTTTCCAAAATTATAGGAATTTTTTTCTTATTTGCAAATTTTACAACAGATGTTATACCTTCTTCTCCAATTCCACCTAATCCTAAATGATAATGTCTATCAAGATTACAACCAAGTTCCCCTCTTGCATCATTTAGATGAAGAATTTTCAAATTTTCTATTCCAACATGTTTATCAAATTCTTTAAAAGTTTCTTTGACTTTATCTGCTGTTCGTAAATCATATCCTGCAACAAATGCATGACATGTATCAAGACAAACACCAAATTTTTTTCCAGGTTTTAATTGCTTGAAAATTTCACCAAGTTGTTTAAAATCTGAACCAACAGAATTTTTTTGTCCTGCAGTATTCTCTAATAAAATCATTACATCATTTTTTGTTTGGCCAGCTTTTGTTAGACCTTCTACTAATTTTTTAATTCCTGCTTCTTCTCCAGTTCCTAGATGACTACCTAGATGTGTAACTAAATATGGTATTCCCAATTGTGCACATCTTTCAACTTCACTTATCAATGTGTTAACTGATTTTTCAAATGCATCATTTTTTGGAGTAGCTAAATTTGGTAAATATGGCATATGTGCACAAGTTGCAAATCTATCAATTTTACTTGATTTTAATTTAGATTTAAAAGCATCAATGACTTCTTTTGTTAGATCTTTTGCATGCCATGCTCTTGGGCTTCTTGTAAATATTTGAAATGCAGAACAATCTCTTTCAACTGCATTATCTACTGATTTATCAATTGAACCTGATGCTGAGACATGACAACCAATTTGCATATCTTATTAATTTCTTAAAACATAATTTAAACCAGCGCTCAAATCTTGGGAATCAGATTTTTATGTAAATTATTCAACTAACTATTATGCTAGTTCTTGGACAAGATGAAAAAGCAAAATATCCCTTTTTGGCTGATGCTGGTGAATATTTGAAGGATAAGGGCTTTTCTTTAGTTCAATTTGGTAGCGATCCAGTTTTAAAATTATCAGTTGAAAAAGCACTACATAGAATCAAAGTTGCAGCGGCAGGTGAAGTCTACAAATCAGATTTGATAGATGGTCAGGCATCAAAAGATTATGTTCTTGAAAGGGAAGTATTTTCATTTCTTTTAGCTATAGTACTGATTAAATTAACTGGAATGTCTACACTCATCAAAAGATTTGCTTTAGCTGAAGCTCGAAGAGCAGAAAATTATTTAGAAAAAGATTTAGGAAATGCTTCTAATAAATCAAAAATTGATTTAGCAACTAGAATTATTTATGATTTATTTAATATTGAAATAATTAAAGAAAATGATTTTTTTGTAATACCTGTATCTGACTATCTAAAACATTCTGTTACTTTTCATGAACGTGAATGGAAATTAATCAATAGACATGTTGAAAATGGTAAAGTTTTCCTTACTCCTGATAAAACAGTTAGATTAATTCGGAAAGAATTGGGAAATTATATTAGTTCAAAAATTATCAATGCTCCTAAACCATCTATGATTCCTGGACTTGAAAATATTGTTGATGAATTAATTTTAATTTCTAAAAAACTTACACCAACTTATACGATTATTACTGGTGAATACCCTCCATGCATAAAACATGCAATTGATGTACTTGAGAAGGGTGAAAATCTGCCACATTCTGGAAGATTTATGCTTGCAACTTTTCTTTTATCAAGAGGCCAAACAGTTCAACAAATTGCACCATTATTCAAAAATGCACCTGATTATAATCCTCGAGTTACATTTTACCAACTTAATCATCTTGCTGGAACTTCAGGTAGTGCAACAAAATACACTTGTCCTTCTTGTGAAAAATTAAAAACACAGGATCTTTGTTTTATAACAAAAGAATGTGATAACATCATTAATCCATTACAATTTGGAAAAAAGAGAAAACAATGAATGAAACTGATATTAAATTTTTAGAAGATTCTTTTAAAAAATATTATTTTAATCATTTTGATCTTATTTCTAGTCCTCAACGTACACCTGAAAGGGAATTTGGCTATCAAAAATTCAATTCTGGAATGTTTAGACATATTTCGCTTAAGGATGATAAAGAATTGCATCTATTATTTATGCAAAATATTCCATCTGATGTTTATTGCTCAAATGCATATTACTCATTTCCTAATTCCCCAATGAGTGAAAAAGATTGGAAAGAAGCTGATTTGATTTTTGATATTGATGCAAAAGATCTTGATTTATCTTGCAGAAAAAATCATACAATATCTATTTGTAATGAATGTAATGAAGTTTCAAAAGATGTTAATCAATGTGAAAAATGTAATTCAACTAAATTAGAAAAAAAATCATTACCTTGTAAAAATTGTATTGATGCATCAAAAATTGAAGTCAATAAATTATCTAATGTTTTAATTGATGATTTAGGAATTGATAAAGAAAATATCTATGTTTATTTTTCAGGTAATGAAGGATTTCATGTTTATGTTTTTAATTCACAATTTCAAAAAATAGGTTCTAAAGAAAGATCAGAACTTGTTGATTATATTATGTTCCGTGGTGTTATTCCTGAAACATTTGGAATGAAAAAATTTAAACCTAATCGATCATTATTTCCAGATTTCAATCAAAAAGGTTGGAATGGAAGATTTTCAAAACAAGTTTTTGGTTCAAAATCAAAACGTTCAAAAATTATTTCAGAATTACTTGATAATGGATATTCTTCTTTTCAAAAATTACTTGATAATGTATCTGAAAATATTGGAGTTAAAATTGATCCTAATGTAACTATGGATATTCATAGAATTTTTAGATTACCTGGTTCTATTAACAGCAAGAGTGGTCTTACCAAAATTCTTTGTACTGATTTAACAAAATTTGATCCATATACTGATGCATGTTTTCTTAATGATGATTCTGTTGAAGTTTTAGCTAATTGTCCAATTGAATTTAAATTAAAAAATAAAAAATTTGGTCCATACATTAATGAGAAAATATCACTTCCAACATATGCCGCAGTATACTTGATTTGTAAAAAACTAGCAATAATTGCTTAATTTTACTGGTAAGGCTTTAATTTAGTGAATTAGGAATAAATGTGATTTTGTATAGCGCCTCTACTGATAAGCAAACTCCACCACCTGATACTGGTAAATTCATCAGATTAGCCATTGTTGCCATTATAGGAATTGTAATTTTTGTTATGATTGGTAATCAAGCAGTTATTTTATCAATGAATTTCACTGAATTTGGAGATCAATTCACTAAACCTCTTTACTATACACTTCTTTCAGCTCTAATTCTATCAGCCATTGCTCTTGTCCGTGTAAACATTGTTCATAGATCTTCTATTTTCTGGTATGGGATTAATACTGCAATTGGATTTATTGCCAGAGGTCCTCAGCAATCTATTTCAACAGATATTCAAAGTTTTAAAGATTACAAACTAACATCTCCACAATTCATTCTTTGGCAAATTACTAAGATTCTGTTATTTGGTGCATTCTTTGCAAATATTATGTTTGGATTTGCAGCAATGTCATTTATTGATGGAAATACTTTGGGTGTTGAACACTTACCAAATTTATTCTCTTTACCATTTGTAACTCCTGATAGTAATCCAGCATATGCATCTGAACAAGTAGTTCCAATGATTCCTGCATTAGTAATACTAATTCCACCCATGCTTGCAGCAATTGGCTTACGTTTAATTTTGTATGTTGGTGTTCATCGAACTATCAATGTTGTTACATCATATTTACAAGACTCTCAAGAAGGAAAACCTCGTTATCTAAATTATGTTTCAACTATTGAGGGTATTTTAGGAATTACTATACTTTGGGTTGGTGTTAATCTTTTCTTTACTGATCAAATTGATTATAACACAAGATATATTATTGGAGGTACACTTGTAATTGGTTTTGCTTTAATTGCATTTTCATTAGTTGATAGAATTAGAGCACGTGTTCTAACTCATATGTTTAAACGCGATGTAATAATACGATTTGCAACAATTCTTGTAATTGCAATTATGGTTGGTGGTGTAGTAGCGGTAAACAATAGTATTGCTGATGCAAAGAAAATTGAATTTTTAGGACCATATACAGCTCAACAAATTGGAGTTAATAGATATCTTGGAGAATTAAATGATGTTCAGGAAAATACTCATGATCCACAATTAACATCAGTTTCAGCAAATAATATTAAAAATTATGTTAAACAAAATAGTGATGTTCTTGATGTTATTCGAGTTTGGGATTGGGAAGCTGCATTTGCTAAATTAAAGCCTGAAATAGGATTAATTCCATATGTTGACTTTGAAGATAATGATATTCTAAGATTTAACAATACTTTGTATTGGACTGCTTCAATGAAACCAATTTTGCCATCATCTGTTAGTCTTGATAATAGATGGTACAATGAGCATCTTGTTTATACACATGTTCCAGATGGATTTTTGACTTTGGGAGCAACAGATGGTCAGATAGTTGACAGTGGAGAATTTTTCAAACAAAGAGAAATTTACTATGGTGAAGGTGGATTATTTGAACAAACTTGGTCTGGTTATCCAACTGGAAGAGGTGAAACCAGTGCAGAACTTGGAGGTATATCTTATTCTGGTACAGGTGGTTTGGATGTTCCACCACCACTCAGTTGGATATTTGAACCAAACTTCTTGCTTTCATTTCCTGGTGAATCTGTCCATATTATGAGATACAAGGATGTACATGATAGAATGGAAACATTGTATCCTTATTTCTTGTATGACTTGTTTGGAAAAGAATTAGATTCACTACCTGTAACTGATGGAGAAAATTCCTATTGGTTAATTCCATTAATTATTGGTTTTGACACACGTGATGTTCCTTGGTCTGTTGGTAATCCATACTTACGTTTGGTAGGTTATGCACTTGTTGATTCGTATAATGGTGATATTCAATTATTGAAAACTGGTGATGATTTCTTTACTGACATGTTTGCTAGTCAATACGCTGAATATTTTGAACCAATGCCACCTTGGTTAGAAGAACAAATTCGATATCCAGTTGAATTATTTAATTGGAAAACAGAGATGTATAATATTTACCATGTAACTAATCCTGAAACATTCATCCAAGCAAATGAATTTTATGAAATTCCTCGTGGTCTTGATACTTACTATGTTGAAGCAAAGCCACCAGGATTTGAACAAACTTCTTTCTTAGGATTACTTTCATTGGAATTAAAAGGATCACAAGGAAGAAACCTTGCCGGATATATGATAGTTGAAAATGATCTTGCCAATTTAGGTAATTTACAATTTTATGAAGTTCCATTAGATTCTGAAACTAAATTAATCGGACCTACTGCAGTTAGAGAAGCATTAGATAGAGATCCTGAATTTGCTCAATTAAAGACATTATTGAGGAATCCAAGAATTGGTGATAATATTTTGTATCGTGTAGGTGATCATGATGTATACTTTATTCCAGTTTATACTGCAGGTGCTGGTGGCGTAGTTGCACAATTGGGTACTATTGCAGCAGTTGGTGCAGCATTTAATGGTGAATACTTTGTTGGATTAGGTGCTACTCAAGAGGAAGCATTTGAGCAATATTTGAAAAAGGTTTCTGGTGTAGCATCAACTACAACTACTGCTGATGATAATTATGTTGAATTACTTAAACCTGATAGAATTGACATTATAAAATCGCTATTTGAAAAGGAACAGATTACAATTTCTGAACCAACATCAATTCAAATACCATTGTCATTTAATGAAGGAGAATTATTCTTCTTTACTGAAGATGATCTTGCAGATACCGAGGAATTCTTATCAGAATTCATTGTTAAATTTGTAAAATCACATGGTGATAGAGTATTCATGTGGGAAGAAGACACCATTTTCAATATTGGAACTGTATATGTAAGAGATGGATTACCTGAGATACACTATGTATCAATTGAGGTAGGCAACTAATTGCTTCTTGTTGTTGATAACGGTTCTATCTATACAAAACAATTAATTGATTTTTTAACTAAAAAAAATATTTCATTTGAAAAATACATTCCTCATATTTTAGACTTAAATTCATTAGAAAAATATGAATCTATTATTTTGTCTGGAAGAAGAAAAAATGATAAGAAAATAAATGAAGTAAATTCTAAAATTATTAATTTTTCAATTAAAAATGATAAAAAATTACTTGGAATATGTTATGGTGCAGAAATATTGGCCCTTACATTAGGAGGCACAATTAGAAAAACAAAATCTATTCAAAAAGGAAATGAAACAATTGATCTTTTACAAAATAATTTAATTACAAATAATTTAATTAATGTATTTGAAAGTCATGCATTTGAAATTTCTAAATTACCTAATGTACTAATCCCAATTGGAAAATCTGATAATTGTAACTATGAAATTATTCAATATGAGAAAAAATTAATTTTTGGAACTCAATTTCATCCAGAAATGACTTCTGATGGTAATGATTTACTTGAGAAATTTTGTTCTCTCTGATTGATATTAATAACTCTCAAAATTTCTTTATTTTATGGGACAAGAAGATCATCAATTACTTTTACCTCTAGTTGAGGATGAAAACATCTGTCTTCCTTTACCAATTAATGTTGTATCTAGATATTGGAATATTGAATTACCTATGGCTGAAGCTATAGAATCTGCTAAAAAATATTCTGAGTTTAATGGAAGTATCATCATTGAAGGAATAGAACTTGCTGAAAGACATGAATTATCATGTAAAATAGTTCATTCTTCTTTAATTGAATTAAAAAAAATTATTGATGCTGGTATTCCTCCAATTGTAATTCTTCCAGGTATTCCTGAAATTACACAGCATGCTTCAGTAATTACTGGTTATAATGAGGAAGAAAAAACAATTCTTCATTATATTCAAAAGGGTAATCAAGACGGAGAACAACAAGAAGGAGCAATTCCACAAGATGTTTTTGATAGAGAATGGTCTGAGGAAGGAAGATTATTGATAATTATTGCACCAGTAGAAACTTTGTCTGATATTACTCTTGAAAATAATTCTCAAGATAAATCCAACAGATTATGTTTTAATTCTGAAAAATTAAACATTTTAAAAAATTCTAATGATGCAATTACAGCATTAAAAGAGGCTATTGAACTTGATTCCAATAATTCAACTGCTTTACACTTGTATGCTACAATGCTAAATCAGCAAAATTCACCAGAATGTGTTTCATTTTATGAAAAAAGTTTAGAAATTAATAATAAATCCTATTTGACATTTAACGGATTAGGTAATTTTTATTTGAAAACAAATCAATTTGAAAAAGCAGAAAATTATTACAGTAAAGCTATTGAAATTAATCCAAAAAGATCTGCTAAAATATATAAAAATCGTGCTTATCTTAGAGAAAAATTAAATAAAAATTCTGATGCTAAAAAGGATCTTAAATCATATTTAAAATATTTTCCAAAAGCACATGATAGAGGAATTATAGAACAAGCAATTAGAGAGATTTAATACAGAATATATAATTTGAACCGATGACCTTCAGCTTGGGAATCTGACGTCATATTTGACTAAACTAACTCTGTTTGAAATATTATTTCAATAATTATGATTAAATATCTTCATTGACTATGTATATCATGGATGCAAAATGTCCCGAATGTGAAAGAGTTGCAGTTTTAGATGATGATGTTACTAGTGTAAAATGTCCTCACTGTAATTTTGAAGCAGATTATGACACTTATCTTGAGATAATGAAAGATCATGCAATGAATATGGCATCTGATTATATTCCAGATCGATCTGGTATGTAATTACCAATAATTTCCTTTATCTGAACAATCTAAATGAGCACCACAATTTGGACAAAACATATGACATGCTTGCATGTCCACCATTTTATTTTCACATCTTGGACATGTAATTTCTTCTTTCATGAGTATCTATGGAAATCTTGATTTAAAAATAATGTCCAAAGGTTAATTAGTACTTGAACTTTTTTTTTGAATAATTGGCAAACTTCAAGCTTACAATATCTGATATTAAAGGAAAATCTCTATCCAAAGAACTCAAAGATAGTGATGCAAATCCATTGTTAGGATTACAATTAGGAAATGAAACAGATGCTACAGTTGTTGGTTTAAGTGGAAAATTAAAACTCACTGGAGGCAGCGACAAATCTGGAGTTCCTATGAGGGATGATGTTCATGGTTCTGCAAGAAAACGTGTTTTACTTTCTAAAGGAGTTGGATTACAAGATGCAGGACATGGAGATAGAGTTAGAAAATTAATTCGTGGAAATACAATCTCTGAAGAAATTTTTCAAATAAATTGTAGATTTGATGGAGAATTACCAGTTGAAGCACCTACTGAAGAGCCAGCTGCAAAAACTGAAGATAAGAAAGAATAACTTAACATATACCGATTCTATATTTTGACTCATGCACTGGCGAGATACACTTCCTGATTGGTATATCAAAAAATATGGTTATCAACCATGTATTAACATTGGAACTGCTGGTCACGTCGATCATGGGAAAACTAGTCTTATTCAAGCATTATCAGGTTCATGGACAAGTGTACATAGTCAAGAATTAAAACGTGGAATTACAATACGTGTTGGTTATTCTGATGCTGCTTTTTACAAATGTAAAAAATGTGAAGAACCTTTAGGATATTCTACAACTCCAAAATGTAATAATTGTGGAGACGAAAGTGAATTATCTAGAGTTGTAAGTTTTGTAGATAGTCCTGGACACGAAAGTTTAATGGCAAATATGCTTTCTGGTTCTGCATTAATGGATGGTGCACTATTACTAGTTGCAGCAAATGAACAAGTTCCTAAACCACAAACAAAAGAGCATCTTTTGGCTCTTCAAACTCTTGGAATTCAACAAATAATTGTACTTCAAAATAAAGTAGATTTACTTTCTTATGATGAGGTATTAGGAAATTATAAAGATATTACAAAATTTGTTAAGGGAACCAACGCAGCAAAATCTCCTATCATTCCAATTTCTGCTCAATCTGGATTAAATATTGATGCATTAATTGGTGCTATAGAATCTGCAATAAAGACTCCTGAACGAGATGAAAAAGCTGATCCTGTAATGCATGTTTTACGTTCTTTTGATGTAAACAAACCTGGTATCAAATTGAAAGATATCAAAGGAGGTGTAATTGGTGGTAGTTTAACTCAAGGAATTTTTAACGTAGGTGATGAAATTGAAATTAAACCTGGTCTGTTGAATGAAAAAAAGAAATCCTATGAACCTATTCTTACAGAAATTATTTCATTAGGAACAGCTGCAGGAATAGTTGAATCTGTAAAACCTGGAGGATTAGTTGCAATTGGTACAAAATTAGATCCGTCTATGACTAGAAGTGATTCATTCATTGGTTCAGTAATTGGAAAACCTGGAACACTTCCTGATAATTCTACTTTGCTAAAACTTGATGTTAATTTGTTTGATTCTGCTGTAGGTACTACTGAAGACATTAAAGTTGATCCAATAAAAATAGGTGAATTACTTAGATTAAACATTGGAACTGCTCCAGTTTTAGGTAAAGTCATTAAAGTGAAATCATCTAATGTTGAAATTGAACTTAGACGACCTGCTTGCATCTTTAAGAATGGACATGTGGCAATAAGTAGAAGAATTGCTGAAAGATGGAGATTAATTGGTGCAGGTATAGTTGGTTGAGGTACTCTGTGATACCAATTTTTTAATTCATTTAGCAACTAGACGAATCAAAAATATTGATAATTTAGATATGGAAATAGGTTCAATTTCTTTTATTGTTCCAGAAGTTGTTAGAAATGAATTAATAAAATTACAAGAAATTCCAGAAAAAAATCAAGAAATAATTATCACATTGAATTTTATTAAAAAATTTAAAATAATTTCTATTAATGGAACTTATGCTGATCAAGAATTAATTAATTATGTAAAAAATAATCCAAGTATTATTGGAACTATGGATAAACAATTAAAAAAGAAAATTAAAAAATTAGGAAGTTCTATTTTATCTATACATAATGATAAGATTATTCTTGAAAGTTAGTAAACTTTATTTTAAAAATAATTTATTGAGTATGTATGTCTAAATTTTCTATTACTTCTGAAGATTTTAAAGAGGGGGAAGAAATTCCAAAGAAATTTGGTTATAAATTTGAAAATAAAATTCCAAATATTTACTATGCAAATCCTCCTCAAAATACTAAAACTTTTGCATTAATTATGGATGATCCTGATGCAATGGCTGCAGTTGGAAAAATTTGGGTTCATTGGTTAGAATATGGATCTGCTCATCAAGATTTTCCACATTCTAAGTGTTCACAAGGAAAGACAGATTTTGGTGAAATTGGATATGGTGGACCTGCACCACCTAATGGACGTCATACATACATCTTCAAAGGTTATGCACTTGATGTAAAATTAGATTTGAAAGAAGGTTACTCTAAGCAAGAATTAGAAGATACAATGAAAGGTCATATTCTTGCAGAAGCAAAATTAACTGGAACTTTTACGTCTTAATTTTCTAGGAATATCTTTCCGCTAATCTATATCTCATATATTTGTCATCTGGTGAAAATTTAGCTGGATGTACTGATTTTGTTTCTCCACTACACTTTGGACATTTTTCTTTTAATGTATAATGATTACACTCTGAGCATTTTCGTAATTGAAATCTCATTTTAATTTTCTCTAGTTTTCTTTGAATCTTCTCTTGTAAATTTGAATAAGCCTTTTTTCTTTTCTATATTAGTTTGAATTTCTTCAATAATTGGTTTTAATGATTTTTCAGCAGATTTAAAATCTTTAGAAGTTATTGATATTCTATATTTTGGTGCACCTAAATATGTGATATCCATTGTTGAATCTTTTTTGATTACATCCAATAACGTTTTTTTAATTATTTCAACTCCATTTGATTTATCACTAGTTATTTCCATTATGCCTCTAATTTCTACTGAAGGTAGTTTAATTTTTGAACAAATTTCTTCAATTGATATTGTAATTTTTTTTGTAAGTTTAAGATCTGTAACTATACTAACTCCATTTCTTGCAATTTCCATGAATCCATCATAAACAGAATCAAATTTTGTATAGAATTTATCTTCTAATTTTTCAACTTCTTCATCTGTTAAGTTTACTTTTTCTTGAAGATTTTCTAATAATGTTTTACCTTTTTCATATTTTTTAACTTCTTTTAGTTTCTGCTTTTTTTGATCTTTTGAAACTTGTTTTAGTGACAAGTCTATATCGTTTGATTTTACTTTTTTGACAAGTAAAACTTTCTTTTCTCCATCTTTTACAAATCTATTAACTGATCTAATCCACCCTGGTGCTATTTCTGAAATATGTAAAAATCCTTGAATATCATCATATTCATCTAATGTAACGTAGGCTCCATGATCCATCACTTTAGTTACTGTAGCTAGAATAATTTCACCCTGTTCAGGTATTTCTTGAATTTCAGTGGACAATTCTTCTAAAACTTTCTAATGTGTAAATTAATGTTGCTCGTTAGAAATCAATCCCTTTTTTTGCTTTAATACCATGTTGAAATGGATGCTTAATTTCTCTCATTTCTGTTACTAAATCTGCAACTTCAATTACTTCTTCTTTAGCATAATTACCTGTTAATACTAAATCTACGTTTTGAGGTTTTGAATTAATCAAGTCTAAAACATCTTCAAGTTCAATTAAATTAAGATTTACTGCATAATTTATCTCATCTAAAATTACTATGTCATATATGCCTGATTGAATTTTTTCATTACTAATTCTAATTGCTTCTTTTGCAACTTTTTGATGATCTGTTTTTGGACTTTTATCATCTATAATACCAACAAATCCTTTACCTATTGCAACCATTTCAAATTCTGGTTCTAATCTCTTTGATGAATCCATTTCACCATAATGCCATGAACCCTTGATAAATTGAATCATACATATTTTCTTTTTATATCCTGTAGCTCTTAATGCAATTCCTAATGCAGCAGTTGTCTTACCTTTACCTTTACCTGTATAAACAATAGTTAACCCTTTTTCTGCCATAATTACTCATTAATTTTTATCAGTAAAAACATTCGTTATTTTTTCAAGGTATCAATTTAAATAAAAAAAAAATTCTAAACATACATTGAAAATACCAAGAATTGTTTTAGCAGGGGCAACTAGTAGTGTTGGTAAAACATCGATCACATGCTCAATCATCTATGCTTTACAAAAAAGAGGTTTTTCTGTACAACCTTTCAAAGTAGGTCCTGACTATATTGATCCCAGCTATCTAACAACTATTTCAAAAAATGAAACATACAATCTTGATGTATGGTTAATGGGTCAAAAACAAGTTTTAGATAGTTTTGTTTCGCATTCAAATTCTGATATTTCAATTATTGAGGGTGTAATGGGATATTATGACGGATTTGAAGGAAATTCTAATTATGCTAGTACTCATCATGTGGCATCTATTACCAAATCTCCTGTAGTTTTAGTATTAGATGCAAGTAAAACTGCTCGCTCTATTGGTGCAATTGCTTTAGGATTTCAAAAATTTCATAGAAATTCAAGAATTATAGGAATTATTTTAAATAAAATTGGAAGTAAAAAGCATGAAATTCTTTGTAGGGATGCTTTAGAAAAAACAAAACTACCTATTATTGGAGTAATCCCAAAAAATCCTATCTTAAATTTAGAATCAAGGCATCTTGGATTAATTTCTACATATGATAATAAAATTTTGAAAAATAAACTTGAAAAAACTTCAAAAATAATTTCAGAATCATTGGATGTTGATAAAATTCTTAAAATTATTAAAAATCCTATTCCTCTTCCAAAAAATAAACAAAATCTTATTAAAAAAACTAAAGTAAAAATTGCTATTGCTTTAGATAATTCTTTTAATTTTTATTATGATGATAATTTGAATGCATTACGACGTCAAGGTGCATCATTAACATTTTTTAGTCCAATAAAAGATAAAAAAATTCCAAAATGTGATGGATTATACATTGGAGGTGGATTTCCTGAAATTTTAGGAAATGATCTTGCAAAAAATCAAATCATGAAAAAATCAATTAAAAAATTATCTGAAGATAATTTTCCTATTTATGCAGAATGTGGAGGATTGATGTATCTAACTAAATCTATTACTAATAATGGAAAAAAATACAAAATGGTTGGTTTGTTTGATGCTGAAACAGTAATGACTAAGAAAATGAGATTAAATTATACAAAAGGAAAATTATCTAGTAAAAATATTTTATCTGATACTCTCCATGTATTTCATGGTCATGAATTTCATTATTCTCAATTAGAATCTGTATCATCTGATTCCCAATTTGCTTTTAATTTAGAAATTGGAGAAGGAATAAAAAATCACCAAGATGGATTAATTCAAAATAATACACTTGCATCATATGGTCATCTTTATTTTGATAGTTCTAATTATGCTGAAATTTTTGTAAAAAATTGTTTGAATGAATCACGTAGATGATTCTGCTCTAATTAATTTAAAAATTGCATTAATTATTGCTGAAGCTGAAGAACTTCCACCTTTTCTTCCTAAATTAGTGATAAATGGAGTTCCTTCCAACTTTGATAACTCTTCTTTTGATTCTGGTGCACAGATGAATCCAACTGGAATTCCTATGATTAATGCTGGTTTTACTATTCCTTCTTTTACCATTTCAATTACTTCCATTAATGCAGTTGGTGCATTTCCTATGACAACTATCCCTCCATCAATGTCATTTTTTGCAATTCTCATGGAAACTTGAGAACGTGTTTTACCTTCATCTTTTGCTTGTTGCATAATTTCTGGTTTTGATATGTTGCAAACTATATCATTATCAAAATCTTTTGGATTTTGTTTATTGAGACCACCTATGACTCCATTTACATCTACTACAATACTACATCCATTTTTTAAAGCATTCATGCCACTTTCAATTGCATCTTTTTGGAAAATAAGCCTATTTTTATCAGCAAAATCAAAATCAGCAGTAGAATGAATAATCCTTCTTACAATTGGCCATTCTTTTTCATTATAATTATGTGATCCAATTTCATCTTCAATCATTTTCATACTTGCATCTTCAATTGATTGACCTTTCTTAGTTTGCATTCTCTACTTCCTTTGCTCTTTCTAATATTAAATCTACCATTTTTTGATCTGTTCCAATATGTTTTGTAATATAGCTTTTTTCAATAGTAGATTTTTCTAATGCAGGTATTAAGTCATTATTGATATCCGTTTTTACATGTGCCCCTTCATGAAGAAAATAAAATACATTTACTAGTACCTTGGGATTATTTTTTTCACAACTTTTAATTCCTTCAAAAATATCTGGTTGTTCTATCTCCAACCATACTCTACTTACATTTCTATAATTATCTTTTAATTTATCTACAATGTAATTTAATGATCTTTGTGCATTAGGATCCACACTTCCATGACCAATAATCATTACATCTACATCTTTATTTTTAAGGGTAATTTGATTTTCTTTTAATGTTAAGTCTATTCTACTTTGAACTATTTCTACCAAAGTTTTATGCATCAACATTGGTTTAGTAACAAGAAATTTAATTTTAGTATCCTTTTGAAATTTCATTACATCCGTAACTGCATTTTTTACTTTTTTACCTGGATAAAGAAAATATGGAACTATTGTAAGTGAATCAATATCTTGTTTTAGACATTTCTCAATCCCATCTTCAATATATGGTGGTTCAACTTCTAAAAAGCAAAAATCTACAAAATTATAATCTCCTTTAGCCTTAATTCCTTCACATATCACCTCTAATTCTTCAGATGCTTCTCTTTGTCGACTTCCTCTATCAATTATTAATAATCCTCGTTTCATTATATTTTTCTCGCAATTGCTACTGTTAAATTTGGAGGGAATTTTTGCTTTTCTACAATTAATTCTCCATTTGATATTTTAATTGCAGCAGCTTCAGAAACACTTGCTGTTCCTTCAAATGCTTTAACTGTACTAGAAGGATTTGGAGTAATTATTTCTGCAAGTTCTTCTCTGTTTACATATTCTACAGGTATTTGCATCTCTTTTCCAAGATCTATTAATCCTTGAACATCTTTAGGTTTTTTTATTGAAACTAATTTTGCAATACATTTTGAACTTAGATTGAATTTTTTTAAACAATGTTCTATTCCATCTTTGATTGTATCTTTTGTTGTATCCCAATGTAACCCAATACCAATAACTAAACTTTGAGGACGATATATTACAGATTCTTGAGCTAACCCGTTATCGATAATTGTATCAGAAATTATAAGATGTGCTTTAGAATTTGATTTTTTTAATTCTTCTAAACTATTATAGATTGTAACATTTTTTGGTAATTCTTTATACCATTTTTTATTACCAGTTTGTTGGAAAACACCAATCGGTTCTGCATTCACCATATGTGCACTAATCTTAGTTACAGTTGTTTCGTCATCAATTTTCCAGCCAAATTCTCTACCTACCAAATCTACTGCAATTGTTTTGTTTACATCTGCTGCAGTTGTTATTACTGGCAATGCATTCAATTTTTCAGAAATTTCTTGAGTTAATTCATTTGCTCCACCAATGTGTCCTGATAATACACTGATAACAAAATTTGTTTTATCGTCAATAACAATTACTGCAGGATCTGTTTTCTTATCTTTCAAATAAGGTGCAATTAATCTAATTACTGCACCTAAAGAAAATAGGCAAATTAATGCACTGGAATTTTTAAAAAGTTCAATAATTTTATCTGATGTAGGCTCAGAATACCATGTAATATTCTTATTTTCATTTGATAATTTACTTGGTACAAAAATATCCCAATTAGGAAATAATTCTTTTAATCTCTCTCCAATATTGATGCCATTTTTAGTAATTGCAAGAACTGATACATTTTCCATAATCAAAACTTTCTAACTTTAATAAAATACCTTACTCTTATGATTTTCTAGCAAGAATTTCTCCTTCAAAATCAAATAATATTACATCTATTGGAACTTTTTCTTCAGAATGTTTTCTCATATGTTTGTAAGTTTCACTACAAATTAGTTCAAAAAATCCAGTTATGCCATTTTCTTTAATAATTTCTGAAACATGTCTAGCTGTATTTGCTTTCTTAATATTTTCAATAACTTTTTCATTTGCATTTGCTTTTTTAGCTAACTTTGATAAAAAGTTCATATCGACTTTTGATCCTTTAACATGAGTTTGTTTAACACCTGCAGCCATTTTTGCAAGTTTTCCAATAAATCCAACCACATATGCTTTTTTGATATTTTTTCTACCACATTGCTGTATTGTATATCCTGAAAAATCTCCCATTTGTATAAAACAATGTACTGGTAAATCAACAATTTTTTTTGCATATTCCTCACTTCTTCCACCCGTTGTTAATACTACAGTTTCATTTCCTGCTGCAATTGCAACATCCAAATTTTGTCTAATTGATGCTGCATATGATGCTGTAGAAAATGGAATTACAATTCCACTAGTTCCTAAAATTGAAATTCCATCTTTAATACCTAATCTAGGATTGTCAGTTTTTGGTGCTAATTCTTTTCCTTTGGGAACTGAAATTACAATTTTAATTCCTTTTTTCTCAAGAATTTCTTTTCCAGTATCTCTCAAATTTTCATTAATCATTTTTTTAGGTACAGGATTAATTGCAGGTTTTCCAATTTCTAAACCCAAACCTGGTTTTGTAACAACCCCCACACCTTCACCCCCGTCAATATCAATTTCATTTATTTTTTCTGTAAATGATAATTCAACAATAATTTCAGCACCATGAGTTACATCTGGATCGTCTCCACCATTTTTTATGACAGAACATTTTGCTTTATCGTTTTTAAATTCACAAGAATGTATTGGAATTTGGATAAAA
>CAJQSE010000004.1 GCA_905612485.1 uncultured Candidatus Nitrosopumilus sp. | reverse complement strand
AAAGCAGCACCTAAACGTAAAGCTGCTCCTAAACGCAAAGCCGCTCCAAAGAGAAAGGCAGCTAAACGTAAACGTTAAGCTGCCTATGCACCTTTTTTCTAATTTACCATACTAAATTTATTATATTTCTAAATTCGAATTTAGAAACATAGTTAATCTTTACACGTAAGTTAGTCATTCATTTTCAATTCAGGTAAAACAAAAACTTTGTGGGGTTTAATTTTTAAAATAATTCTTTTCTCATTATCACGTTTAAACGGATAATGATTGCGACCCATGTATTGCTGAGTTAATTTATCAGCATGATTATATTCACTATCAGAAATTATTGCCACTACAGTTCCACGAATAGTTGTCATATCAAGAGGATTATCATTAGAAGTGACAGATACAGCCACACGAGGATCACGTAAAATATTTTTATGTTTTATTCTACCTTCTGCAGTATTTACTAAAATGAATCCAGATTCATAATTTGCCCAAACTGGAGATAGTTGAGGCGACCCATCTTTCATAAGAGTTGCAATAAAAACAAGATTTTTTGCTGAAAATAATTTTATTACTTTATCATCAATCAATTTTATATTCACCATGTTTTGAGAATAACAAATTTTTACAAAAGAGTTTTAATTGTATTTTTACCATATTTTTCACTGATTTTAATTCAAAATAACAATTACTAATTGATCGCAATGTAAGAAAAAACCAATACAAAAAAATAAATTATTTTGTGCTAGATTTTTCAAGAACGTGTGTCATTGCCCTATTCATAATCTCCATTACTAAGTATTGAGAATATTCTGCAGATTTCTTACCCTTAGATTTGCTAGTTTTAGGGCCCAATGATTTGAGAATTTTTTCAATTTTTACAGATGTATTATCAATGATTTTTGAATATGTCGAATCAAAGTTTTCAGGAGTTTGAAAATCTAATAGTTTTATTGAAGTACTATAGAATTTAGTTATTGCACCTCTAGATTCTTCAATTCTTGCGATTTCAATCAATCCAGAATTTTTTAGAATTTCTAAATGATGTCTAACTGTAGTTAGTGCTTTTTTGTAACCATGTTTCTTTAGTGCCGTACAAATTTGATCAGCAGATAATGATTGATGGTATAAGATTTCAACAATTTTTGCGCGTGCAGGGTCTTCAATTGCGCGTGCGTGTCCAATACTTGTAGTAACGGTACGATTTACTTTAATTTCCTTTTCTAATAATGTAGACATATAAGACTTGATTTCAAACTGATCTAAAAGATCCGTGTATCATATTTTTTTGTCTAATCGCATTAATTTTTGTTTACTTTAATAAACATAGTAGCACTATCAAAAACATACAATAAGCTACAATAAGTTTCGTAACATATCTAATAAAAGTAGTAATGGTATTATAAATATAGTTTAGATACAATAGAAGTAAGAGCAATTATAAAATAATTGTAACGGTATAAAAAATCAAATTTTTAAAACATATGTTGTCAAATGCACCATAATGTATGTAATTATTCAAAACATAGATAGTATGATTCGAGTTGAAAGTTAACTAATAGTCAACAGCGGGCATAGAATTTAGATTAAAGAGTTAGTCCAGTTAATTTCTCATATGCAATAACATATCGTTCAGTAATTGTTTTAATTATTTCAGAAGGAATTTGAGGAGCAGTTGGTTCCTTACCATCATTTCTTTCATCCTCAAATTGTTTTTGATAACCATTAGCAGTCAACCAATCACGTAAAATTTGTTTATCGTAAGATTCTTGAATTTTTCCAACAGCAAACGAGTCTTTTGGCCATAGTCTATATTCATCAGGGCCAATTGAATCACCCAAGACAATTTCACCATCTAAAATTCCAAATTCTAATTTTAAATCAGCCAAGATGAAACCAGCATCATTAGCAATCGAAGCCATTTGATTATAGATATCAACAGATGTTTTTTCCAACAAAATGTATTGTTCTTCAGAAACTAAATTCATCTCCAAAGCTTTTATTTTATCAACTGGAATATCATGTTCAGATTTAGTAGTAGGATCAAATAACGGCTTAGTTAATTTTGCTGCAAGAGTAGTATCAGTATTTTTAGGTAATTGTATAGAACCATTGTTCCATCTACTAATCAAACTTCCATAAAAATAACCTCTAACTACACATTCCATAGGAATCATTTTCATTTTTTTAACTAAAATTTCAGTTTTAGATTTACGTGCTATGAAATGATTTGCTACATTTAGTTTATTGAACCAAAATTCTGCAAAATGACACAAAACTTGGCCTTTTTTTGGAATATCCTGACTAAATTTTACATCATAAGCAGAAACTCTATCAGAGAATTGGAAAAGTAGTGAATGTGTATCCACATCGTAAAGATCCTTTACCTTTCCACTAGTCAGAAACTTCAATTAATTATATTAAATTTCAATAGGATTTAACTGATAGGAAAATAAAAGGGTAAGAAATATGACTTCTATTGGATAACAATACCATTCCAAAAAGCAACCATTCCTTTTAGTTTAGAAGCAGCATCATTTGGTTCAGCATAATACCATGCACAGTCTTTGTTGGTTTTTCCATCTACAGTTACAGAATAATAATTAGCTTTTCCTTTCCAACCACAAACTGTAGTTAGTTCAGCTTTTACAAAATATTCTGATTTTATTGAATCAAACGGAAAATAGTGATTACCATCAACAATTTCAGTATTGTTGCTTTCAGCAATTACCATATTATTCCACATAGCTTTCATACAATCTTGTTAATTCAAACCATATTTAATGAAATCTTAAACTAGATTTTTGCTCGTACTTGTTCACGTTTACTAAAATCGGGTTTAATTCCTAGTGAATCATAATTTCCAGATGAACATGTAAAGCACATAGAATCCTTTGGCATGCCTACAGCATCAGCAAGATTATCCGCATCATTGTACCCCAAAAAGTCAACACCGATACTTTTTCTAACCATTTCAGTTATTTCTTCAGTAGTCATTTCTTTGCCATCAGTAAATGTTGCAAGTTCTTCTTGAGATGGAAAATCAATTCCGGCATAACAAGGATAGTTGATTTGTGGATATGTAATCAACATGCTAATTTTTTTAGCTCCTGATCTTCGAAGTGCTTTGATTATGGCTTTAGAACTAGTCCCCCTAACTAAACTATCATCAATAACTACAACATGTTTGCCTTTAATTATTTCACTAATTGGAATTATCCAACGATTAATTTCTACCCTGTCACTTTGATGTGGTTCAATAAAACTTCTCAACGGGCCTTTCTTGCTATACCTATCTTTTAGCAATCCCTCATCAAATGAAATACCTAATTCTTGTGCATATCCTAGTGCTGCAGGTCTTGCAGAATCAGGCACGGGTATTACTAAATCAGCATCTAAAATAGGAAATTTCTTTGCCATAAATCTACCAATATTTTTTCTTGAAATGTAAATGTTGTGTCCCTCCATGTTACTTGATGGGTGTGCAAAGTAAGTAAATTCAAAAGAACAATGTGCACGAGAAGTATCATGTGAAAATATTTCAGACTCTATACCTGTTTTACTTAATTTAATTAATTCACCTGGAACTACATCTCTTTGAAGAGTTGCACCTACTGCAGTTACAGCAGCAGACTCAGAAGTTACAATATAGGTATCATCAGATTCTTTATGTCCTAAAACCATAGGACGGAATCCTTTAGGATCTCGTGCAGCATATACAGAATTATCATCAGAGATAAAAGTAAAACAATATGACCCGACCATTTCATTTTTTAAAATTGAAAGAGCCTTTCCCATGTCGCCATTTTCAGAAATTAAAGATACCAATCGTTGTGCAGCAACCAATGTGTCACTTGCACTTTGAGGCGTAAAAGAACATCCACCAACTAAATTAGATAATTCTTGAGCATTTGCAATTGTTCCATTATGAGCAATACAAAGATCTTTCACCTTAAGTGGTTGTGCATTTTCCAATGTACTAGTTCCCATAGTAGAATATCTTACATGACCTATAACACAAGGAGAAGCATATTCCTGTGAAATTTTTTTAAATTCAGATGATGAATGTGAAACTAATCCCATTTTCTTAAATGGAGGTTTATTTGGAACTGCAAATCCCCAAGCTTCTTGGCCTCTATGTTGTAAAGCACGTAATGCATCAAAAACCATTGGAACAACATTCTTTCCAGAAAGACTGTAAATCCCAACAACACCACAATTTTCTTTTACTTTAGGCATGCATTACCATCTCCTTTAACGAATTTAACCAAGTTTTTTGTGCCTTATCAACGCTTAGATCAATTAGGGGCTTAGAATCAGTAGTGAATTGTATTGACTCTCCACCAAACTCACCAATAATTTTGAATGTAACATTATGTTTTTTTAATAATTCCTCTAAATTTTGAATATTTTTCTTTTCAAAAGTTACCAGATATCTAGAATGACTTTCAGAAAATAAAATTTTGTCATTGTCTAATTTATCACCAGGGATATTCTCCAAAGATACAGTACAGCCAATTAGATTAGTCATGCAAAGTTCAGATATTGCAATTGCCAATCCACCTTTTGAACAATCATGTGCAGATTTAATTAATTCAGTTTTAATAATTTCCAATACAGCATTCATATTTTTCTTAGAGTCTGAAAAATCAACAACAGGACATTTACCTCCAATGAATTTATGAATATATTCAGAATATTCAGAACCACCCAACTCATCTTTAGTATTACCAATCATGATTAAACAATCACCAGAATTAATTTTTTGAATCCTCAAAGGTGTCTTATCAATTAATCCAAGTACTCCAATTACAGGTGTTGGTTTAATCGAGCCTTTTGGAGTTTCATTATACAAACTAACTTTACCACCAATACAAGGAATGTCAAAGTCTTTTGCAAAATCAGTTAAACCCTTCAATGATTCTAAAAAGGTCCAGAAAATTTCAGGGTCTTTGGGATTTCCAAATTGAAGATGATCAAGCATTCCAATAGGTTTTGCTCCTGTACACACAACATTTCGACAGGCTTCCTCAAAACAACCAATTGCACCTTCACGTGGATTGATGTAACATTGTTTAGGATTTCCATCAATCTTAATTGAAAGGAATTTTCCATTATCTAGTCTTAAAACGGATGCATCGTAACCGGGTTTAATTACAGTTCTAATTCCAACTTCATGATCATATTGACTATAAACCCAAATTTTGCTTGCAATATTAGGAGAAGCAAGTAGTATTAGCATTACTTCAGAATAATCAGATAGCAAGGGGAAAGATTTTGTATTTTCAATATTTTCTAAATAAATTGGTTTTTTTGAAGGTAAATCAAGAAGAGTAGCATTTGCAACAATGTCTGTAGAAATATTTGCAATTGTTTTTCCACTTTTTTTAACATGCATTTTATTATCAAATGTAACATGACCAATTACAGAGCAATCAATTCTAAATTTTTTACAAATATCTTGTAATTTAATTAATTTCTCACTATCAGTAACAATCAACATTCTTTCTTGAGATTCAGATATCATTATTTCATCAGAATGCATATCAGATTCACGAGTGTGAACTTTATCAACATCCATTTCAATTCCAATATCCAAAGAATCGGCAGTTTCAGATACTGCACAAGACAATCCACCACCACCAAGATCTTTCATAGCATGAATTAATTTTTCATTTCTAGCTTCCAAAATTGCTTCAATGATTAATTTTTCAATAAAAGGATCAGGAATTTGAACTGCAGAACGATCTTCAGATTCTAAAGAATCAGAAGCAAATTGAGAACCTCCAATTCCATCTCTACCTGTTGCTCCTCCCAGTAACACCACCAAATCACCTTTTTTTGCATGATTTTTAATTAGATTTTCTTTTTTACCAAATCCAATCGCTGCAACATCTACCATTGCATAATTTGTATAGCACTCATCAAATTCTACTTCCCCTCCAACAGTGGGGATACCCAAACAATTACCATAATCTGCAATTCCAGTAACAGCATTTTTAAAAAGCCATTTTGCATGTTGATCTTTTTCAATATCACCAAAACGTAATCCATCTAAAAGTGCAATAGGACGAGTGCCAGCAGATAAAATATCTCTAATTACGCCACCAACTCCAGTTGCAGCTCCACCATATGGTTCGACAGCAGAAGGATGATTATGGCTTTCAATGTGTGCAGTTATGACATATCCATCACCCACATCTAAAACTCCAGAATCATATCCTTTTTCCTTTATTACTAAAGGACCATCCATAGGCAACATTTTGAGATGTTTTTTAGATGATTTGTAAGAGCAGTGTTCAGACCATTCAGCAGCTACAATTTGTAATTCAGTAGAAGTGGGTTCTCTACCAATTTTTGATTTTAATTCCTCTAATTCATGGGATTCTAGACTCAATTATTAACACCCATTTTTTTTAGTAGTGATTCAAAAATTAATGATGAGGGTTTATTATCGTGAGGATTTATTTCGGATTCAACAGCTCTTTCAGGATGAGGCATCATGCCAACAATATTTCCATCATCGTTACAAACACCAGCAATTTGATTGGAAGAGCCATTTACAACTTGATCATATTTGAAAACAATTTGATTTTTTCTTTCAAGTTGGTCTAAAGTTTCATCATCTACAAAATAACGTCCTTCACCATTTGCAATAGGAATTGGAATTTTTTGATTTAATTCAAATTGATTTGTAAATGGAGTTTTATTATTTTCAACTGTTAGATTAGTCCACTCACACATAAAATTAAGAGAATCATTTTTGAGTAAAACACCTGGAAGTAATCCAGATTCTACAAGAATTTGAAATCCATTACATACACCCAAAATAGGAATTCCTTTTTCAGATATTTTTTTAATATCTTGAATGATTGGACTGTGGGCAGCTATTACCCCGGCTCTAAGTCTATCACCATAGGAGAATCCCCCAGGTAAAACCACAGCATCAAGATTTTCAGGAAGAGGCTTAGCATGCCAACAATAATGAGTATTTAGATTAAAGACATCAGATAATACATGAAACATATCGCGATCACAGTTACTTCCTGGAAAAACTACAACTCCAACATTCACAATTGTTTTTAGATTCAGAGTTATTTAATTTGAGCCAGTCAGATACAAATTTTATTAGAATTGTCAGTCAAGTTAAGCATCAAATGCATCTATTGTAACTACACTGACCATGGGATTGTAAATACGTAATTCATCACAAATTTCCCGAACCTTTGATTGTGCCGATTCTTTATTGTTTTCAGTAATTGTAAATTTTAACATTTTTGCAGTATTAATTTTAGATACATTTTGGTGAGTTCCCTTTAACACTAAATCATTCAAAATTGTTTTTCCTTCAGGATCACTAATTCCAGGTTTATTTTCTATCGTAACATGGACACAATAATCAACCATTATGATCAATAAATTAGAATAGTGGTTAATCTATCTTCCGAATAATTTTATTGTATATCACAATAATCCACTTTGTTTCAAAAAATCTTTTAATTTTTCTTTAGTATTCACATCATCAAATTTATCATCTTGATCAATAACAAAAAGACGCGCTCCATTCAATATTAAATTATGAGGTCCAAGATCTTTAGCATTTTCAATTTTTAAATTATCAATTAAATTAATTATTTCATTATTTGTAGGATACACGCCATTATTTTCTAAGAAAGTTCTTAAATCAATACCTTGAATCCAAGTTCTTGTTTCATCTCTCAAACCATAATCAATGTCAATTTTATCAAAATTGGATTTTATACTTATGTGATTACCAGGACCAAACTCTTCATCATATTTACTAGCACCTCTCCAGCCACGATCAATTGTTTTGGATTGCAGATTCTGTAGTAACCAAAGATTTCGTTCTAATTTTTGATTAAAAGAATTACCCAGACCAGATTTATTTTGGGTTAATAAAATAGGGTCAAAAGAACCAAGATTCAATTTTTCTGTTTCAAGTCGTTGAGAATTTTTTGTAGACTTATTTTCCAAAGGATTTGGATGCTCTAGAAAACAAAATGAACTCATTGAAACCAGAGTATCAAGGACATCTTGAAAAGGTTCATCAAAATGATGAATGATATTCAAGGCTAAGACAACATCAAAATGTTGAACTTCTTTGAGATTTTTTAAATTTTTTAAATTCATTTGTTTGTCTAAAAGAAGTACTTTACGATTATCGTTTTTTATACATAATTCCAATAATTTTCGTTCTGGATTACTTTCTACAGCGATAAAAACTCCAGAAAAGTCCTCAGATAATCTAAATGTAAAATAACCTTCAGCTGCCCCCAAATCTAAAACAGAAATGGGGCGATTAAATTTTTTACAAAACTTGAATATTTCATTATATCTTTTTTCAGAATTTCTATATCCAGATGAAATTATTTTTCCTTTTATTCTGATATCATTGTAAGTATCAATAGAACAGGTTTCAAGTTCAGGAATTTTTTGATGTTTTAGTAATTCTTTAGATTCGTTGGAATTTCTGAGAATGAGAATTAGATCATTTAATTCTATTCGATTAGTTTCTAATTCATTAGAATAATAATCCAAATCATCTAAATTAGGTTCTCTGTCTAAAAACTTCAAATATTGTGCACGAACAGATTTTCGTATATCCATTCTAAAGTATTTGATTAGGTCAGTAATTTAGATTTCTAGAGTACAAAATTAGGGTTAGATAGTTATATCAGAATAATTGAACTGAATATAACATGGCAAGAAAAGAAAGAATGAGATATTGGAAAGTTACTGCAGAGGAAACAGATAATTTTGATTATGATGAAAGCAAATTACTAAATTGGGAAATCAAATGTATCAGAGAGCCTGAAGAGGAAGCACATTTTATTGGAGTTTTCATGTATAGAAAGGGAACAGCATATGATTATGAATCAGTAAAAGGAATATGTTATTTTTACAACAACATAGATAGAAATGAACTTCCAAAAATTACCAAATTTCTTCAAAGTAGATTTGGAGGTAAAGAAATGGAAAAGGGAGACAGAATAATTCTAAAAGATTCAAAACAAATATTCTCAAGCAAAGAAATAGGAGCATTAGCAAAAGAAATGGAAACTGAATTTAACACAAAAGCAATCATATCTTTAGAATTTGAAGATATTTCAGCTGAAGCACTTAAAGAATTAGGCTTGCCAGAAGCAAAACTATTACCAATTCCAAAGTAGAAAAATTCTTCCAAAAAATATACATTTTCATATATCATCAGATAAAACGATACCAGATGGCAGATTTAGAAAGTGTCAACAAACATCTTGAAGAATTAAGAAAAAGGTTACTTCGAATTGTTTTAGTAATTGGGGTAATTACAATGGTTCTTCTAACTTGTCATGCAGAACCAATAGAAATAGGAGAAGTTACATTATACTACCCACTGCTAGAACCTCAAAACAATATTGCAGCTCAAATTACTAACCATATGAAACAAAATTTAGTACCAGAAGGAGTCCAATTAATTCAAACAGCTCCAGGTCAAGCTTTCTTTGCTCAATTGTATGTTTCAGCTCTTGTAGGAATGGTAATTGGAATGCCAGTTATTATCAGAGAGTTTGTAGGGTTTATCAAACCAGCATTAAAGGAGAATGAAATTAATGTTAGTAGAAATATTTCATTGCCAGCTTTAGGATTATTTATTGCAGGTTGTATATTTTCATATAATTTTGTAATTCCATTTATTTTAGAATTTTTATATAGATACGGGGAATCAGCTGGATTAGTTACATTCCTAAATGTAATGGAGTTTGTAACTTTTGTATTACAATTTTTATTGGCATTTGGTTTTTCATTTCAACTTCCACTAGTAATGTATGCAATATCAATGTCAGAAATGGTAGACAATGATTTTTGGAGAAAAAATGCCAGATATGCAATTGTGATCATTATAATTTTTGGTGCAATCATCACCCCAGATGGAACAGGTGTAACAATGATGTTAATTGCAGGTCCAATGATAGGATTGTATTTTGTAGGCATGTTATTCATCGAGCGCAAACAACGAAAAAAGTTGAACATTTAAATCTGAAATCAGACAAGTGTGAGTATAATGTTAGGAAGTACTGAGATTATCGTATTAGTGGTAGTAATTGGTGTACTAATTTTTGGTGCAAAAAAAATTCCAGAACTTGCCAAAACATTTGGTAAAGCCAAGGGAGAATTTGAGAAAGGAAAAATTCAAGGAGATAAAGAACTCAAAGACTTTAAAGGCGAAATAGATAATGCTGCCAAAGATACCGTAAACAAAGATAATGCTGAGAAAGACAACGTT
This sequence comes from uncultured Candidatus Nitrosopumilus sp., assembly GCA_905612485.1. GTDB lineage: Archaea > Thermoproteota > Nitrososphaeria > Nitrososphaerales > Nitrosopumilaceae > Nitrosopumilus. The sequence continues at coordinate 49,283 of CAJQSE010000004.1, read as the reverse complement.
ACCAAAGATAATGCTGAGAAAGACAACGTTACCAAAGAAGCAAAATCAGATTAATTTTCACATAAAATAGTCAAATCATTCAATAAATTAGAATAATTTTCAATTAATTTTGATTTGTCAAGTACTTTTGGAATTTTCATCAATCCAGTTAATTTCAAATCCACATCAATCAAAATTTTAGTGCCTTCAGGAATTTCAACAAACTCCTGTTTGATGTAACTGCCCTTAGATTTTCCACCAATTACATAAACCTCATGTAAAACAAATGGGGTTGCAACATGTTTAGACATTAGTAGTAATTCTAAATCACCTAATTTCAGATGTTCTTCAACTACGGCAGTGTTACCCCTAACTGAGCGAATTCGAATGGACGGAAAATATTGAGGAATTAATTTTTCATAATCCTCATAATTTGAAAAAATCTTAAAAACATCTTTTCGTTTTGCATGAATTATTATTTCTAAAGAAAATGCAGTCAATGGTATTTTAGAAACTACCCCAACGAGGGTATAAATCATGATCTATATCAAATTGGTCTAAACATTTTCCAACTCCATGATTTACAATATCATCTATTGTTTTTGGTTTTGTATAAAATTCTGTAACAGGGGGTAAAATAATCACACCCAATCTAGAGAGCTTCAGCATATTTTCTAAATGAATTGCAGATAAAGGAGTTTCTCTAACCATTAAAATTAATTTTCTATCTTCTTTAATTGTAACACCAGCAGATCTTGCAACAAGAGTATCATCATATCCATTTGCAATTGCAGCTAATGTCTTCATACTACATGGAGCAACGATCATACCGTTAATTCTATGAGTTCCACTAGAAACACTTGAAGCCATATTTTTTTCATCAGAAACATTTGTAGCAAGAGATTTAACATATTCTAGAGTATATTCAGTTTCCATAGAAATACATTTTTGACCCCACTCAGACATTACCAAATGGGTTTCAATGTTTAATTTTTTTAATATCTCAAGCATTCTAATTCCATAAATTACACCAGTGCTGCCAGTAATTCCAATAATTAATTTCATTGATTATTCTGGAAAAAAGTAGTATTTACAGTAGACTTTTGTAAAAGATTATTTTTAAAATTATGCTTTAACATTTTTCCAGTACCTCCTCATGATATGTAGAACAATTATCAGATAAATAGTATGATTTGTAGTCATAAATTTTATAAATTAAGTTTTTTTTAAATAAATCAATTTTATCTTAGTCTTAGATCGATACGGGATTTGACCAATCACATTGAATAATTTTTTTAATAATGATTAATTCTATAAGTTGTAAAAAAGGATATGTCCATAATTTTACATGGTTTAAAATTGTATCAAAGACGATGTGTATTAATTATCAACAAGAAAAATCCTAGCCTGTTTCAAAAATAAATTTTTTAGATAAAAATCATAGACTTTCAGATACATCTTGTTCAATAGATTCTGTAGATTCCTTTTCTAATTTTCTTCGTTTTAGCCATAATGAAATACCACCTGCAGCCATAGCAGTAAATAAAATCATACCTGCCATTTGAAGCTCAAAAGAGTAAAACATGATTTTCTGTAGATAACAATTGAAAAAAGCATTGTGGTCAATTACGATCTATCAAATTAAAAATTTTACATATATTAGATACCAATATTTAGGCATGACATGATCAAAAGTTCTGAAATTAAAAAGATAGTTAATGATTATTCAGATGTAAAAATAGGAGTACTAGGAAGTCATTCTGCTTTAGAGGTAATGGATGGTGCAAAGGATGAAGATTTTAAAACAACTGTTTTTTGTCAAAAAGGTAGAGAAGGGCCATATCAAAGATTTAGTAGAATTGCAGATCAAATAGTAATTTTAAATAAATTCAAAGATATGGCATCTGCCAAAAACCAAAAAATGTTAAGAGATTCAAATACAATAGTTGTTCCGCATAGATCCCTTACAGTCTATTTAGGATACAAAACAATTGAAGATACATTTAAAGTTCCAATTTTTGGAAATAGAAAATTATTTCAAGCTGAAGAAAGAACTGCAAAAAAAGGACAGTATTATCTGTTAGAAAAAGCCAGAATCAAATATCCTAAATTATTCAAAGATCCTAAAAGAATCAATAAACCATGTATTGTAAAAGTTCAAGAGAAAAAAAGACCATTAGAAAGAGCATTCTTCACAGTATCATCATACAAGGACTATAAAGAAAAATCAGAAGCAAAAATCAAGCAGGGGGTAATTGCAAAAAAGGATTTAGAAAAAGCAAGCATAGAAGAATTAGCAATTGGCACATACATGAATTTTAATTTCTTTCATACACCTATTTCAAAACAAGTTGATTTTATTGGAATTGAAAGAAGACTTCAAACAAATATACATGATTACAATGCATTACCAGCAAAAGAACAATTAGAAATGGACATAGATTTACAAAACATCGAAGTAGGTCATACCCCTGCAAGTATTAGAGAATCATTACTTGAAAAAGTAATTAAAATGGGAGACAAATTTGTGGCTGCAGTAAAAAAAGAATATGCACCAGGTATAATTGGACCATTTTCACTCCAAAGTGTCATCACAAAAGATTTAGAATTAATTGTATATGACGTATCATTAAGAGTTCCAGGAAACCCAATTGTTGCAACAACAAGCCCATATACAAAATATCAATATGGCCAAACATTTGGTGTAGGAAGAAGAATAGCAATGGAGATTAAACGAGCTCAAGAAGAAGATCGTTTAGATGAAATAGTTACATAAGAATTTAAGAAAATTTGAATTACGTAGTGTGATTTTTAAAATATTCCTGCAATGCAACATTAGAATGAATATCTTTGTAGGAATCTAACATCATTTTCATAATTCGGTTAACATGATTTTGTAATTTCTTAATTCTTTGTTGCGCTATTGAATGTGTTAATGCTCCAATTTTATCATGATAGTCAACTCTAACAATCATCATGGAAACTCTATCAATTTCTTCTTGAATATGTTCCAATAATTCTAAGCCTTTTTTACTAAATCCAAATTGACTTCCATCACTCAATATTATTGAGGGGATTGTTTTAATTGATTCAAGTTCAATTTTTTGATGTGACAAAAAAGTCTCCATCATGAATACAAATTGTTCATGATTTTGATGTCTTTCATGTTTCTTGTATAAAATCATTTTTTTGAATGTTCTAGATTCAAGGAATCCCATGTTTTCAAGTCTTTTGATATCTTCAATTATTTCCAATTTTTTGCCATTACAAATTTGAATTATATCATCCAAATCAGTCCATTGATCAGTTGATTTTAGAATTGAATCAGAATATTTAGTTGCCAAATTATTAAGAATCCTTTATTTTATTTTTTTATATATTTACATATGGACTAAAAATTTTAAATTAATTCACCTGATTAAAAGATCATAGAAATTCGCAGAAAATGTATTGGAATAAAATACAATTTAAGAGAAATTAAATGGCGAAGCCCGCTAAATTGCAGAACATTAAGAGATTTCCTCTTGTGGTCAGCGCCTAAACGCATGATTGCCTTTTTCGTTCTGCGGGGCTACGCAAGTTATTCATTAGTTTTTTGAACTAACGACATCATTTATTATAAGACATTCAACTATTTAAGATTAATATATAATTATTACAAAGTATTAATAAATTTATTGTAAATCTTAAAGAATGAGTTTCAAAAACATGAAGAAAAACATATTTTCATCATAAAAAATAGTAAAATGTTAGTTGGTTAGATAGGGAAATATGTTGAATACCCTTCATTCTAATTTCAGATGATTAAAGCGGTTTGACATCTGGAATGGATTGCTGATACCAATTAGCATTACAAACTTTATTGTGGGCACATAATGAATAAAAAATATGAGTAAAATGATATTCATTAAAGAAATCATAAGTATAGAAAAAGAACCAAGATTGTGCCCCACGTGCCAAAAAGAGGATAAGTTAGAAAAAGACTTGATCAGAGAAGAAAGATCAGGTGGAAAAACAATCCTATGTTCACGATGCGAAGCACTAATTGTAATTACAACTAATAATTTGATTAAAGTTGAATTAACATCAAGTAAAGGAGATACAATTATGCTAAAAGAGCCACATTTGATACGCAAGGTTGCGTATTAGAGCCACATTTAAGATTAGTCACGAAAATTAATTTCTAAAATTAACTAAAGGTCAAAACTGCTTAGCAAAGACTTGATAAATTAGACATGTAATAGGAAGGTATGGGTTTGTTTGGAAGGAAGAAGAAAGTAAAAGAGGGTTCTAACGGAGAATGGACATCTTTTGAATTCGTTCAATTTCTCATAAAATATCCTGATACTTCTGATGATAACTTTGTCGAGATGTATTCCAATTTACTTGGCGAGGATAATTTAGAAAAAGACTTGGAAGAGTATTGGAAACAACGACTAGAAGAGTCATTCATCAGTCAGGAAGAATTTAAAAAAATTAAAAGAGAGTTTAATCAGAGATTTAAAAAAATAAGAAAGTTATCACAAGCAAAAAACGATACAAAAGATATTGCAGAATGGGCTGTAACAAACACCGAGGAGGAGGATAGAGCCACGGATGATGATAAAACCATCGATGAAAATTTCAAAGATTAGCAATATTTTCTTTAATTAGGATAATTTTTTTTGTAAGTTATGATAAGACGTAACTTTGGGCTAATTATAATCGGTTATGGGCTAATTTCACTTGGAATGATGTTCGTATTATTATTCATTCAAACCTCTGGGATTGCATGGTTGATTTTTGGCGTTATTTCACTTATAGCAGCAATTTGGATAATAAAGAAAGAGAGAAAAGATAGGAATACATTTTTTGCGAGTCAGGATAAAGAAAATTTAGAGTGAAAATATCATACATTAAAACAAGAATATTTTGTAACCTATGAAATTTGATAGCCTTCACTACCACAACTTCCACAACGATTAACTTTTTTATCAAATCTTAATTCTCCACACTTGATACATTTAGTAAAAGCCATAATATACTTGGGAAATACATTCTAGATTAAGTTTTTTCTAAAATTCATAACCATATAATAATACCATATTATGATATTAATTTATGGAAGATACAGTAACCACATATGATGAATTAAATGAAGATATTCAATTCACTGAAGATGAAACAAAAGCACTTTTGAAGTTAAGTGAAAAAGAGATATTAATTTTAGTTCTGTCTGAAATGAAAAAACAAACGGAATTAATGGCAAAAAATTAAATTTTAAAACAAGTTTTAAAAACTAATCTTTATCTTTTACAAGTAATTCCTGAATCACATAACTTCGAACATTTGCAAATTCCCATTCTTTTAAATCAGCTAATTTACATTCCTCTTTAATGATAAGTCCTGCAAGACCATCACTCCAAATATGACGCTTTAAATCATAAACTTCAATAATTTTACCATGTTTTGTTATTTTGATGGCACCATGACATCTTTTGATAATTTGTAAAGCGACTCTTTTGTAGATTTTCTCAAAATTTACCATAGTAGAAATCTAATGCTTCATATGAAAAAGGTTCTGATTTGAAATACAATAACAATTTGCAGGTAGTTTTTTTTGATTATATTTTTTAGGAACAAAATTTAACCAATAGTTCTCATGGCAGCACATTGCTTGTTTCCTTTGCTCCAACATTTGCAAGAGCAAGAAACAGCTTTTCCGGTTTCCAAGTCTTTAACAACTTTATGAAAAATGCCCTCTCTAATTTTTGATTCAATCGTTATTGTTTCGTATCTATCAGGCTCTTGATCCGAGTTAACCAATACTAATCTCAGTACACTAACTGATAAAAATATTACAAAAATTCACACACAACAAATGCACGAATACCATAACAATATACAACAGAATACTCAAAAGGGATTGCTGATGATTAATCAAACTCTCTAAGCTATACTGATAAAATGATGAGCATTGCCGAATTATGAAGCGTTTTTAAAATTAAAAAATATTAAGAATTATCATGCCCACAATCACAAGAATGATCATCACCTTGTAAGGACCTTATTTTTCCAACTAATTCATCGTGAATTTTAAGTAAATCAATGACTTGATTTTTTAGTGCTTCAGTATTCCAATTTTCTTGCTGTAATGTTCTAACGGTTTCAACAATTTCAAAATCAACATCGAGTATGTTATCCATTAATTCTTCGTGTTCACTCATAATCAACAATTAATGTACTTGGAAAAAAACTATTCGAATTTAATTTTAAAAATTATACTTCCATTTTCTCTTTCAGTAATTTTTTTCTAACCAATAATGGGATTTTATAATATGCAGCTAAAGCCATGGCATCAGATGCACGATGATTTCGCAAGACAAGATCTTTTTTACCTGTAAAGTAGAGATTTGCTCGTAAAACATCTCCACTCCCATAGATTTTTACTTTAACTAAAGTTAATTCATTTTGTTCACAAATTTCTTCAATCATTCGATATATTGATGGAGCTTGCTCACCTTCAACATCATCAAAACTAGAGATCTGTTTTGCAACTTCACCAGAAAATGCACGCATATGAAATTCTTTTCCATTATCAGCCTTCATAACCACCATTCCTTCAACAGCATAAGGATCAACAAATCCAACATAGTCAATTTTTACAGAGTCATAATCAGGTTCTGGCGCTTGATCAATATTCATCGTTTTACGCATAAACTTTGGATATATTGTTTATAAAGATAGCAAAATTTGTAGATCAAAAATGAAAATAATTATTTAAAATCCCGATCGTTATTGACATACAACCCCAAATTATTTAAAATCCCGATATAAGGTAGCTTAATGTCAACTAATCCAGAAAAAGCAGTTTCGTATGTTCTAAGTAAATACGTTACAGAGTACATGGACAAGGATGTTCTGAAATTAGACATGGATACACGAACAAGAGAAGCTGCAACAATGTTACGACATTATGAAAGAGATGATATCATTGTAATTGATAAACAAAAACTTCCAATAGGAATTGTAACAGACGAAGATATACTCAGTAAAGTGAGTGATGCAACTGTTTACGCAGAGGCAACTACATTAAAAGAAATAATGAGTCAGCCATTAATTACAATAAGCGATAAATCAACATTACAAGATGCCTTGCATAAAATGCGGGACAATAACATTAGAAAACTTCCAATCATATCAAAGAAAAATCAAGTTGTAGGAATGTTATTTCAATCAACAATTGCAAATGCAATTAGAGATGCCACTGCCACTGCCCCCCGACTTTTAAGCCCGCCAATAAAAGCAGTATTAGGAAACTTAGGATTTGTATTACAATTTGCAGGGGTATTATTACTTGTTCCAGCTGTAGTTGCAACATTATTAGAGGATACAGTTACTGCTTCAGGAATTTATTTGACCACAGTTCTTTTGTTAGTTACAGGATTTTTCCTAAATTCGTATGGAGAAAAAGCAAGTCTGAATCTACAGCAGGCGTCAATACTAGTATTTGCTAGTCTGTTTTTACTATCATTATTTGGCACCATACCATATCTTTACGTATTTCCAAGTGATGAAACACCAGGAGAAGTATTTGCAAATGCATTCTTTTCAAGTGCTGCAGGTTTTACCACTGGCGGGATATCATTATTTGATGAACCTGAAAAATTGTCACAAAGTTTCACGTTTTTCCGTAGTTACACACAGTTAGTAGGAGGAATGAGTTTCATCTATCTTGTAATGACTGCATTCTATCCAGAATCAAAATTGCAAGCAATGCGTGGATTTATTTCAGGAAAAACACTACACATGAAAGAATTATTTCTTACAATTACAGTTATTTTTACAATTTATATCGTAATTGTAGCTTCCTTGTTGTACATATTTGGAGAGCGAAATATTATTGATAATTTCTCGTTGGCGATGAGTACACTTTCAACGGGAGGATTTACACCCACATCGACAATTTTGAATGGTTTGTTATGGCAGGAACATGTTGTATTAATGGGTGCAATGATACTAGGGGCTCTACCATTTACATTCCACTATGCTTTTGTTAGAAAAAAATTCTTGTCGCCAAAACTAGGAAAAGAAGTATTAACATATTTTGCAATTTTAGGAGGTGCAACTATTTTATTTGCAGGAATTAGTGGTTTGGATCCAATGCAAAGTGTATTTTATTCAGTATCAGCTAGTACCACTGCAGGGTTACAAATGGAAAGTTTAGCAGGTCTTAGTGGGGGAGCGCATACAATTCTAATTATTTTGATGTTTATTGGAGGGTGTGGATTTTCAACTGCAGGCGGTCTGAAAATTTTTAGATTATTCCATCTTGTAGATATTAAAGCATATTTCTCAAAAATAAAAAGAAGTGAGTTATCAAGCCAAAGTAAAAAAGAACTCTTATCAACTTTAATTATTCTTGCATTATTCCCAACCATATCTGCAATTACAGGAGCACACCTTGCAGCAATAGAGGATGTACCATATCAAGATGCATTCTTTGAAGCAGCAGGAATAATTACCACAGGAGGATTATCAGCAGGAATAATTGATTCAGATACTGACCCTGCAACAATGGTAGTTTTAGGATTTTTAATGATTTTTGGAAGGCTAGAGATTATTGCAATTATCTACATATTTGTGCCTAGACTTAGTTAAGATAGGATTTAATTTAATTAAAAAAAGTGATGTGACAAGAGACAAATATGAAAACCAACAATAAAGGTAAAAAATTAATCATTGTGGGATTTGCATCAATTGTAATATTATTTCTATTATATGGTAGATATCAAAACCCTGAAGTATTTACACCCAGTGCCTTAGAATCAATTCAAAGAATTGCTTTGGGGTTTTACATTACGATAATCATATCTTTTGGAGGAATTGCTTTTGGAATGTACAAATATCATAAAAGTAAAGTGGAAAATAAAGGTAAAGACATACTAACAATAATTGCAATAACCACATACAATTCAAAATCACGTAAAATTTTTATTACTATTTTTATTACGTATGGAATATTTTTTTCACTAGTTTCTGGAACATTGGTTTATCAACCAGAAGTAAATTTTGTAACACATTATGGAGCAACAATTCCATCAGGATTTATTGCACCATGTTGTGACGGCCCAGGGTATATGCCAAAAATCATCATATACCTCACAGAGCATGTAGGATTGCAAATTATTCCAATAAATTTAACATTACAAATTATAGTATCATATTTAGTTGCATTAAATGCATCAATTGCAATTAATGCATATGCAATTTCTAAAAAGGGTAGAGGTATGAGTAGTGTAGGTGCAGCAACCGGTTTATTTATTGCATGTCCAACATGTGCAGGTACTTTTCTTTCAATATTTATTGGAACTGCAAGTGGAATTGGATTATCAGTAGTATTAACACAGTTACAGACATTGTTCATTGCATTGTCAATACCAATTTTGATAATTACACCATATATCATGGCAAAAAAATTACAAAACTCAGATGGAAGCTGTAAAATAAATTTTAAGGACTGAAGGATTTGACTTCAGGAATTTTATAATTTCCAATATCATATCCGTCTCTTCGAAGAAATTTCAGAGTTAATTTGTAAACTAATTCATCGTGATCTACTGCTTCTAATATTTCAGTCCATAAAATTTTATGATTTTGATCAATCTGTTTTTTAAAATCAGGATTTAGTGATTCAGCAATTGCCTTACATTCATCCATGGTTTTCCCATTTTTATAAGCACGAACACGTCTATCGCAACTATCCATGACTAATTTAAGTAAAAATTGTAAATAAACCTAGTTTTCAAGTACTTCAAACAAATACTAGATAAAATAAAAATAAAAAATGGGAATAAAAACAACTGAAGAATATGTAGATTTTTTTATAAATCTCAACATGGGAAAAGAAGTCAGTTTGATAAGTTTTGTCAATAATGAAAGAATGGTATTAAAAGGAAAATTACAAAATAAAATAAATGAAAAAGAACCAATAAAAAAAGGAATTATGATTTTAGAGGGATTAATAAAAGAAATTGGGGAAAATAGTGAGTTAGAAGTTTTACAAAAATATCAGAGTAAAGGATGAAATCAAATGGATAAAAATTCAGAAATAATTAGAACAGAAATTGTAAGAATTCTTAATGAGAATGGTAAGATAAGAGGAACAGAATTAGCTAAAAGAGTAATTGAAAAAGTAGGCAATGAAAAAACAGTATATCGAGAAATTAGTGCCCTAGTAGAAACAGGGGAAGTAGAAAAAAAAATTCACAGTAGGGCACATATAGAATATGAATTGATTAATTTGTATGAATCAGTAAGTAATCAACTAAAAAACTTACATAAAGAAATTAATATAATTTTTGAAGAGATTCATAATTTTGAACAAACATGTAAAGAAGAAAAAATTTCTTTTCATGAAAGATTAAGATCCACAATACATCTAATCAACATAGTACAATCATCAGATAGTATTATGAAATTATTATCATATTATCCAGCGTTTAAAAAAGATAAAATGTTTTCACAAATAAAAAGAAAAATTGATGACAGTTGGGAATTAATTATGAATAATATAGCACATCAACCTGAAGAAGATTTCTTAAATCAAATTCTTGAAAATTTAAGAATTTCACAAACAAATACAAATAATGTAAATTAATGATTCCGTAATTTATCTAAAACAATTTTAAAAATTGCATTATTATCTAATAAAATATATGGCAAATCATTCTCTTCACAAGCTTGTCCACTTTCAGTGTCACGAGTAACTAACGTCATTTTATTTTCTTTAGCATAATTGATTACAGAGTAATCAGTTCTTAGTTTATAACCTTCAGAACGTAATTTTTTAACACTGTAGGCATCAAACCCTAATTCTTTTAATTTTTCATCCCAACCATCATCCATTTCATCAATTAAAATTTTCATACAATAATTAAATCAATTAACAATATTAGTGTAAATGTATAATTTTCAAATAAGTTTAGGTAAAAATTATAAAAAAATAAATTTTTTTGATCTAAACACTTTAAAAAATTTTGCATTTTATTAATATTAATAATTTTTTAATTTCAAGAATAGAAGTATATGACATTAAAGCAAGAAAAAAAGTAACCGTGAAAAATACACAACCAGACTTAATGAAAAATGGATCATGGGAAATAAAAGGGACTAGTTTAGAAACAGGGATTTTACTGTTTAAAATAGTAGGGAGAAACAAACCTAAAATTTCTCAATCCAGATTTGAATAATTTAAAAATTTGTTTACAAATAAATAATGTGAATGTAATAAAGTCGACTAATTTTATTTTTTATAGTTTAATTACAAAATTTTAATTAAAGAAAAATATTATTGAAAATAATATGGAAAAATATACAGATGATCAAATTAGGGAAATAATACTATTAGAATATTACAAAAGATCAAAAGGGAAATCTAAAAACCCTGAAATGCACATCTATAATTTTCCACAATTAAAAGAAATAAACAACAAAGTTATTTTTCAAAGTATAAAATATCTCATTGATGAAAATCTAGTTAGGGGAGGAATTGATGAAGACGGAAATCATTCTTTTCCATGGATAACTCGATTAACACCTGAAGGAATCAAATTAGTGGAAGAGAAGTAATATCAAACAAAAACTAGTTTAAAATAATAATTAAAAAAGATCAAGTACTTATTTCCAATAAAAATACAATACACATGGATCAAAAAAAAGAAGATAAATCCGAGGAATCAAAGAAAAACCACACCATATACTATAGATCATTAACTAAAATAATTACAGATATGAAAAATGAGATAAATGAGGCAGGCGAACCTGCAATCAAAGAACATCTAATTAGTAGAATTGATGCCATAGAAAAAGACAGAAAACGAATTAGAGATTTATTTCCAGGTATAAAATATGAGGAATGGGATGACCACACCAACTGAAAAAAATCACAATAAACATCTAGATTTGTTACAGGATTACAAAACACATTTAATAAAATATGTTACAGAATTAGAAAAAATGGATCAGCAGTCAGAATTTTTAAAAAAATGGAATGAAACCACAATAGAAGATAGAAAAAAAGAAATTCAAGTGATTGATAAAGTTCTAAAAAATGTAATTAGATTTTAATTATGATATTTTTGAGTTAAATTATAAAAACTATCACATAAAAAATCCATATGTTCAGATGAAACACCATCAATCCAAATTAATTCCTCATCAATACTAAAATCATTAAATGGATTTTTACAATTTAAATTTACAAATTCTATTTCATCTTGAATTAATTTTTTAATCTCATCTTGTTCAGATTTTGAAAAAACATAATTGCAAGTCATCAAATCCACATTAATTAAATAGTTTCCGTGCATAGGATTAATTTTTGATTTGATAAATGGTTTATTTTGTTGTTTGCAGTCTCTATAGTGTTTATCATATTCAAACATTTTAGAATCTGCAAGATATTTATGAAAAGTCATAGATTTTAAAAAATATTCAATATCTAAAATTTTACTAAATATTAGCAGTGATTTTCTTAATTTTTGTAATTAATTGAATTTTAGTACTCATCGGGGTTTCAGGCTCCATTGTGAAAAATACAATGTTCCTTTTTGTATAAATTACCAATTGAGAAACCTTTTCTCTTTCAACATGAATATATCGTACTTTACCTAATGAACGATTGAATTCTTTTCGCATAGTTCGTCTTTCTGCTACTTGCTTGCAAAAATGTTCTTCCTCTTTTTGAGAATTTAGACTAGTTTGACCTTTCTTCATAATACCCTCACGAATATTTCCTTTAGCATCAATAATTGCTGCAAATCTCATTTTAGAATTCAAACCTACAATCTTTTCAACAAGTCCAAGTAGATCTATTTTCTTTTTAACAACCATTATTATTTAAAAAAAGTACGGGCAAATATAAGCGATTAAAAAATTGAAAAATCATTGATAATGAATAAAAGAACTTTAGGTCATTTATTAATTAGAAATACGAGTAAAAAATATGAAAACAGGACCACCGTGGATAATCATAGGTGGGGGAATGTTCATTTTAGGGCTGGTTTTATTTTATTCAATTAATCCAGAAGAAAATAAAAATTTAGAATTCATAAAAAATACGGGTACATTTGTGGGTTTAAGCGGAATGGGAGTGACATTAGCTGGAGTTTTACTATATCTAATTAATCGAAATGAGAAACCAATTAAAGAAAATTATGATGTTTAAAAAGATCAATTATGAAATAACTATAATAATACAAAAAAAAGAATTGGATAGTGGTTAAAAAAACATGGATTGGTGGAATTTATCTTAAAGAAGAGGGAGGATATGAAATTATTTTAAAATCTTTAATTCATTATAAAAAAAGATTACGGACCATACATCAAAGTCCAGAACTAAAAGAAGCAGCAGCAATGTTTGCTCCAATACTACAATCAACAGCAAGAAAAAAAATTCCAGTCATTGACGAAGTAAAGGAAAAAATTGATCAATGTTTACTTAATTTAATTCCAGTACAATCATTAGAACAAAATTTAGAAATTCTACAAAAAGCATTAGAATGTCGTAAAGCAGATATTGAAAAAGCTGAGAATACAGGTGCTGAATATTTTATCAATCTATTAGGAGACGTACACAAAGCAAGAAATGATTTAGAGGAAATTGAAAAAGCATTGATAAAAATTAATCAATATTCAGAATGAGTCTATAGTCCTTGCAAATACCAATCAAAATAAGGTAAAAGTAATTTGCACTGTTTTTTCTTTTCAGATTCCGTAGTAAGATCCATAATTTTTTTAATTTTTCCTTTGAGATAATCAACTGTCAAATTACTCCTAAATTCAAGCATGATTTGACCTAAAATTTTTAAAAATTCATCAGAAGAGGCAATATCAAAATCATTTAAAATATTTTTAACATTAATTTCTAAAGACAATTTATTATTTTGATATTTTTTTTAGATAATTTAAACAATGTCATCATCATTCCAAGTTAATCTAAATTTTCCAGTAACTCGAAACATATAGAATTTAGCGCCATTTTTAAAAACTAATTTGTAGGATTTATGAGAGACATCCTCTACATCTAATGATACATTATCTTTTTGAGTTTGAAATACTAGAGGATTATTAGAAATTTGTGTCCAGTCATTTTCATCAAAATCCATATAGAATTTAGTATAAAGTAATCCCATGAAATGATCATAAAATTACCCTGAATAAATAACTAGATAAAATTAAACATCAGGAACATACTGAGGAAGATTACCTAGATGATAACTCACAATTGTAGGGAAAAGCAACTCATAGTCAACATCAGTTTTAATGATTTTAAAAAGTTGAAAAATTAACTGTTGGATCGTTAAATGTTCATCTTGATACAATGTTTTTTTAGGATTTTTTATAGAATCTAAAATTGTAAACCCATTATCAGTTTGTAGAAGACTAGTCAAAAGCATATTTGTAATCAAAATCTTGTCATCAATATCCTTGTGCGGATAATCTACATCTAATCTCTTAATTTTTAATTTTAAATCATGATATGTCTTGTTTGTATTTTGCTCCAAACGTTGTTGAGATTTTTCTCTATAATTTGGTGTAAGAACATAAAACTTCATGTTTCTTTTCTTTTCAACAAATATGATTTCTTTTTCAACTAATGAATTACGAGTTTTTTCAAAAGTAGTTTTTGCCATATATTCAGGTACAATAATTTTCAACAATCCATTGTGATGTAAATGAGGGTTATCTCGAATACATTGTAAAATTATCCTTTCACGCTCATAGTAGTTCATAGTAGGCTCAAAACGACTCATCATTATTAGGTCGACCTATAATAGATAGGTTAGCTATTAAGGTGTATTGACAAGGGATAAAAAAAGAATTAACGAAATAATTCCAATTCTTCAAGAACTTTACTCATAGAGTGTTTCCAACGTCTCATTTCATCTATATGATGAGGTCGATTGTCTTCCAGATCTTTTTTCTTTTTTAGTAATTCCCGATATCTAATATTATCAATTTTAGCCATTTACAGAATATTAAAAATTAAAAGATATTATTCTTTATCAATAAATTCGCCGATACCAGGTGGTTCAGGAGCCAATCCTTTTCTTTTTCTAATATCAGCTACTGCAGTTGCTAACATTGATTTTGGAACTTCAGTCCATTCTTTAAATGATGTATTCCATGTTGCACGTCCTGCAGTTTGACCTCTCATAGCTTCAGATAGAGTAAATGTTTCAGAAGCAGGTATCTCACCAATCACAATACTAGATGCACCTTTTTGTTGCATATCAAGAACTTTACCTCGTTTACCAGAAAGAATTGTTGCAACATTTCCAACTAAATCAGTTGGAACACGAACTTCAATTGCAAGTGTTGGTTCTAAAACAGCAGTACCTGCAGTTAATAATGAACCCATACATGCTCTACGAGATGCAGGACCTAATTGAGATAGACCTCTGTGTGCAGTATCCTCGTGAGGAACAAAGTGAGTAAAGATAAATTTACAATTTCTCATTTGTTCTTTACAAAGAGGACCCTCTTTCATTACATCATCAAATCCAGAATTTATAGAATCAGTTGACTCTTGAACAAATTGAACACCTCTGGTTCCATTAATCAAAACATTTCCACGAGAATCAAATCTCATTACTCTCTTAATGGTGTCAGTATCCCAACCAGCACCTTTGAGTAAATCAGATACAACTTTCTTATCTTTCATATCACTAATTTCACCAGTTCTTAACATGTGTGCAATTTCAGGCTCTAAGGGTTCTACTTTCATGAAAATCTTATTGTGTCTGTTTGGTGATTTTGCCATAATAGCTTCACATCCACCTTTGACGGTTTCTCTATAGTTAATCAAAGGTTCAGATGTAATAATATCACATTTTGCATCTTGAATTCTATGAACTGCAACATCTAAGTGCAATACACCCATACCGGCAACAATTGTCTCACCACTTTCCTCATCAATTTTTACAACTAGATTTGGATCCTCAATAGTTAGTTGTCTTAAAATTTCTACAAGTTTAGGTAAATCCTTAGGATGTTTTGGTTCAATTGCAATTTGAACAACAGGTTCTGAAACATATTTTACACCTTCAAACATCTGGATATCTTTAACAGATGACAAAGTGTTTCCTGCACGACATTCAGTTAATCCCAACAAAGCAGGAATATTTCCAGCACCAAGTTCTCCAACTTGTTCTCTTTGGTTACCCATGAAGAAATTTACAGATTGAACTCGTCCGTCTCTTTTCTCATCTATAATGTGAAGTGTTTGTCCATCCTTGATAGTACCAGAAAATAATCTTCCAATGGCAACAGGACCTGCTGCAGGATCCAACACCATGTTTACAACCATCATGATTGTTGGTCCATCATCTTCACCAGCAAGTAAAGCCTTGCCAATATCAGATTCTAAATCACCTTTCCAAATTTGTGGAATTCTATATTTAATAGCATCTTGTGGTGCAGGATGATGTTTGACAACCATTCCAAGAACTGCATCAGCTAATGGTGCTTTTTCTACAAGTTCTGGAAGTTTTTCATCAGTATATGCATCAATTACATCTTTAAAGTTAATTCCTCTTTCTTTCATTAAATCAGCATTAATTGCCCATCTATCTTTAGCTGAACCAAATGTTACACTTGCATCCTGAATAGATACCTTCCATTTTTCTTTATATTCAGGTTCAGCATATGTGTCAATTAATTGATTAAAGGTGGAAACAACTTCTGCTAATTGAGCCTGCATTTTTTCAGGAGTCAATCTTAGTTCTTTGATTAACCTATCTACTTTATTGATAAACAAAACAGGTCTTACTCTTTCTTCAAGTGCCATTCTAGTTACAGTTTCAGTTTGAGTCATAATACCTTCAACAGCATCACATACAACTACGGCACCATCAATTGCTCTAAGACTTCGAATTACCCTTCCACTAAAATCAACGTGTCCAGGTGTATCAATCATGTTAATTACATATTCTTGATCTTTTTGAGAAAATAACAAAGTTACATTTGCTTGATAAATGGTAATTCCTCTTTCTTGCTCCTCTTTATCAAAGTCCATTGCAAGTGCTTTTCCAGCAGCTGAGGGTGCAATAATTCCAGAATAAGCCAAAAGACTATCACTCATGGTTGTCTTTCCATGATCAACGTGTGCAATTACACCAAAGTTACGAATATTTTTTTTATTTTTAATAATTTTCATAACTTCTGCAGTTGACTTGAATTTTGCCATTAATCCGAAAACCTGACGAGCATTATATAATGTATGTGATATTTAGTCGTGAAATTGCATTATTAATTTTTTTTAAGATTAAGATCAAGATATTTTAAAATTAATTATCAGAGAAAACATTTAGAAAAAATATGGTTTTTTGAAGAGAGTATACCATAAAAATTATTCATGATTTGCATTTTTATTACGACTGTTTAAAAAAAAGATATGGAAATTTCTGTAGGGCACACTCCAGATTCAGATGATGCATTCATGTTTTATGGAATGTTTACAGGAAAAGTACCATCCCCAGACTTTACAGTAAATCATGTCATCGAAGATATAGAAAATTTGAATCTTAAAGCAACTAATCCAGAATTAGACGTTACCGCAGTTTCAGTTCATGCATGTGCATATATTCCAGGATACACAATTTTGAGAAGTGGCGGAAGTTTTGGAATTAATTATGGTCCAATTGTAACAGCAAAAAAACAAATGACAATTGAAAAATTAAAAAAATGTAAAATTGCTATTCCAGGTAAAATGACCTCAGCATTTTTGTTACTACAATTAATGATTGGAAAATTTGACTATGTTGAAATGAATTTTAGTGATATTCCTAAAGCTGTTGAGTCAGGAGAAGTGGATGTAGGATTAGTGATTCACGAAACTCAGTTATCATATGAGCAAGAAGGAAATGTAAAAATTTTAGATGTGGGTGAATGGTGGGATAAAACCACAAATGGACTACCAGTGCCATTAGGGATTAATGTGATGAAAACAGATTTGGGCATGGAGACAATCGTCAAATTTGATAAATATTTACAATCATCAATTGAGTTTGGAATAAAGAATTTTGATGGTGCATTAGAATATGCAATGCAGTATTCAAGAGGAAAAGATAGAGGACTAATTGAAAAATTTGTAAAAATGTATGTAAATCAAGTTACAGTTAACATGGGAGATCCTGGAGAGCAAGCAATTAGGAAATTATTTGAAATGGCAAAAGAAAAAGGGCTAGTACCAGATTTTGAAATTAGTATCGCCACCAAGTAATTATAGAACAAAAAAAATAATCATATCATGTCAGATGAACTTGATGGAGATGGAATTGGAGGAGCAGTTTTGGAAATTTTAACAGGAAATGCATTTAGAGTACTTGTAAGCCATACCCGAAAAGATAACAAAGGAGATTATGGAAAAACAGAAAAAATAATCATGGGATTAATTAAGGAAGGAGAAGATGGACAACGTCCAGAACAAACAAAGGAGGATTTGGAGAGAGCATTGAAAGGTAAATTTGTCACTTGTAAAGTTCAATACAGGGATAAAAAAACAGATGCCATTATTTGTAATGTGTTTGTTCAAAGACCGCCAGAATAGTTAATTCAATTTTTTAAATAATTTTAATATACATTAGAAATTAATTTTTCATTTTTTCTATCCATGTTTCTAAAAAAACATGATGTTTTTCACCAATTAAATTTAAGTTATAACCAACCTCACCTTCTTTTTTTATAATTGGAGTAAGAATTCCTTGTTTTTTCATAATTTGTAAAGTGGGGTTATTTTTGAATGGGTATCCAGGATCTTTGTTTAAAATTTTGAAATATTCTTTACCCTTAGTAGTTAATGTAAAAACAATATTTTGTCGATTTATAGAATCTACAATAGGCTCCAAAATCCAATCATTCACCAAGTCAGATAAAATCAAATTATCATTAGACTTGTCCTCAGTTGCATCCACAAATATTAAAAAACTATAGACTATATGAAATTTGAATAGGATTATTTACTTTAAAAATTATAAAAACAGTGGCTAATGATGATACCAACGGGTTCTATCTGATTCCTCAATTTGATGATATTTTGCCGAATTTTGAAGCCTAATATTTTAAAGCTGAATTTGATTTGCAAGAATTATGGTAATAGTTCCATACACAATTAAAGAAAGTGCAAAAATAAAACACCCCCAATTTACAATTTTTTCATATTTGAATCCACTTCTGTAATCAAGTAAAATTCCTCGAAGCCCATTAAACCCATGGACAGATACTAAAATCAATATCAATTCTAAAAGTAGTGCATAAGTAAGATTTTGATAGTTAGAAATTACATATTTATATGATAATGATGCTGCAAAATTCCCAGTTGCAAATCTAACAGAAATATGCAATGCAACTAATCCTATAGCACCTAAAGCTGTACTGTAATGAATTTTTCTAATATGACTTTCTCTTATTCTCAAAATTTGAAAAACACATCCAATGCACAGTATAATGCTAATGCAGAAACACCCATGGTGACATAAATACACAATCTATTTTTTTTGCCCATTGATTGAATTTGATATGGATAATCAGGTCGAGTAGGAGTTCCAATTCCAATTCCACCTTGATTTAACATCAATCTAATTCCATTAAGACAATGAAATGCAGCTAAACCAATCATTACAGATAAGACAACAAAACCTAATGGAGAATATGTTAAAAATAATAATTGTCCCCAAGTCATTCGATCAAGAATTGACATCGCATGAATTACATGCACAATAAAAAATACTAGTAAATAAATTCCAGAAATTCTCATAAGTAGCCATGAAACTCTACTTATCCCATAACCTGTTGGATTCAACCATGTTCTAATTCCCTTTTTGTTTTCTTTATTCAGACTCTGACTAATTTTAGGCAGTATATAGCGCCAGATTACTTTAATTCGCTGGTGCCAAAAATCATATAATATAGATAAACTGGACACTGGTCATGACAGATGATGTATGTGATTTTTGTAAAGGAGCAGGATCTAGTTCAACAAATGTATGTGTCTATTGTAATGGAACAGGAGAATGGAATCAAGCTGCTCAATCATATGTAAAAAACCACATTTGTCAATGTATTGTATTAGATAGAAAATTCTGTCCAGTGTGTAACAAACCATGCCATCATGATACAAGTCTAAATCCAAAACAAACAATTGATTCAGGTTACGGTGGAATGTCAGTGCCTGGAATACCAATGTAATGAAACAAAGAGGAGAAATAGGGTGGAAAATTCTGAAAAACGTCAAATTCATTAATCAATAAAAAAATTTTACAACAGTTTAATTACAACATGAATTGATGAAATTTAGAAAATATGTCATACAATAGAGAAGATAGAGAAATGTTTGACGCAAAATGCGGAGATTGTGGAAATGATTGTCAAGTACCATTCCAACCAAAACAAGACAGACCCGTATATTGCAGAGAATGTTTCCAAAATCACAAACCAGAGCCACGACAAGGTGGAAGATCAGGTGGAAATGATAGAGGTTCTAGATTTGGTAATAGAGATGAAAGACCACGAGAAATGCATGACGCAAAATGCGGAGATTGTGGAAATGATTGTCAAGTACCATTCCAACCAAAGGAAGACAGACCTGTATATTGCAGAGATTGCTTCCAAAATCATAGATAACATAAGCAAATTGTTTTGAAAAAACACTCAGAACTTTGTATCTTTTATTAAATTCAATATTTATAAACTCACGCAAATTTAAATTTAAAAAATAAAATTCAAAGATCAAATAAAAATTGAATTCCCTAATATATGATGAAATTTAATAAATTGTAAAGAATGGTTTTAGTAAATAAAAAAACACTAGCAGGGGGATTGTCAATGGTAATTGTAGGATTAATTCTAACAATAAACATCAATGCGGTAGTTCCAGTTGGTCAAGCAGGAATGACTGATGAAGAAAAGCTTGATTTGATGTTAGCAGAACAAGAAAATGAAGACTATAATACATTAGCAAGTATTTTGTTTGGTTTAGGATTTTTACTTGTATTGATTAGTTTTGGAGCAAGAAGGAAAAAAGGTAAACCAACAAAGAAGGTAGAAAAAAAAGTTGAATAACTTAAAACTTCTAAAATAAAAATATAATTTTATTATTAATTATTTAATTTTGATGTATTAATTTAGCAATTATACAATATACAATTACACTTGGAGGAAACACGTAGATACTTGTACCTCCAAACCAACCAAGAATATTAAATATCCCATCAGGATTAAGATAGTCTTCAATCATCGGAACGTCATATGTGCTATTGACATAATCCATACCAATAGCAAATCCAGATGCTACAATTCCAAGAACAACGCAATTCCTACCTAGTTTATCATATTGACGGCCTTGTTTTCTTAAGATAATCATAGCAACTAATCCACCAATTATACTTCCAAATGCTGGAAGTAGATAATACAAATTACTTTTTGATTTTAAATTAGGCATGATTAATTCCCCGTTGGAGTTTGTTTTATACGTCACTATACTTGTAGTCTAATACGTTTGATTCCAAAATCGCGTTAACCAATTCGGGTTAACAAAACGTATAACTGAAGAACGGAACTCTCCATTCTTCATGAGGTTGGTTGAGCCTTTCAAGCTCTCCAATCTCGCTTTTGATAAATTATTTTAAATTTGATATTCAAATAAACACTACAATAGTATGTTCTAATTCAAAAAAAATATCATAATTGAGTATTTTAAACATTTTAATTTAAAATTGTTTTAAAAAAATAAAATGATTCAAGCAGAAATCAGCATTTATCCAATGGCAACAAAAACTACCAGTACTAGTTTTTACATTGCAAAAGCAATTGAATCAATAAAAAATATGGATAATTTAAGATATAAAATTAATTCTATGGGGACAGTTTTAGAATCAGATGATATGGATGTTATCAACAAAGCATCTAAAAATATGATAGAAATAGTCCATCATTTAGGAATAAATCGAGTAGAAGTAATTATAAAAATAGATTCAAGAATAGATAAACAAGTAAGAATGGAAGAAAAAGTTGAATCTATTAAAAAACAAATGAGTTAAAATTTTTTTAAAATATCAAAATGAGTACTTCTTTGAGCAGGTACCCGTCCAATCTCCTTTACCATAGTAGCTAATTCATCAATTGAAGAAGTTGTAGGTTTACCTGCTGCACGATAAATTTCTTCACCAAATGCAGTTCCAACTAAATCACTTCCACCATTAGATAATGCAACTTGAGCTAATTTTTTACCATACGCAACCCAATAAACAGAAATATTGTTTAATGTATTTGCAAGCATTAATCTAGATAATGCAATTATTTTTAAATCATATACAGAAGAGCATTCATTATTTACCAAATTATTTTGTTCCAACTCAGTATTATCTAAACTAAATTTTAAAGGAATTAATGTTACAAACCCATTTGTTTTCTTTTGAAGTTCACGAATTTTTATTAAATGATCTACAATATGTTCAGGTTTTTCAATATGACCGTATAACATAGTTACATTACTTTGAATTCCCATAGTATGAGCTTCTTCAATTACATCAAGCCATTGTTGTCCAGTACATTTTCCTCTAACAATTTTACCACGTACATCAGGATGAAATAATTCAGCACCGCCACCTGGCATGGAATCCAATCCAGCATCTTTTAAACGAGACAAAATTTCTTTAGTAGAAATTTTTGTTAATTTTGATAAATAATAAATCTCAGCAGCAGTTAATGCTTTAATATTTAATTCAGGGTGACTTTTTTTAATGGCCCTCATCATATCCTCGTAATATTCTAAAGGCAGTTTAGGATGAAAACCGCCAACAATGTGTACTTCTGTGGCACCCATTTGTTTTGCAATTCCAACTCGCTGTTCAATTTCTTTAGGAGTTAAGGTGTATGCGTCATCTTCATCACCTTTTCGATAAAATGCACACATTTGGCAACTTGCAGCACAAACATTTGTGTAATTCATGTAATAAGATGCAGCAAAAGTTACAGTATCACCAACTAATTTTTTTCTTGCAGAATCTGCAACAGCACCAAGTAAATGTAAATTATCATAATCCATCAATTCCATACCATCTTTGTAAGATAATTCCTCACCGGCAAGTGCCCGATCTAATGCCTGAGAATCACCAACAAGTTGTTCTAACATACTGGATCAATCCACTTATCAGGATATATTCCTTATACTATCAAGGAATAAGTAACCATATAGCTAGAATGATGTATGGTACTTCCATTAGTAGATGAACATAAACCAAAATGTTACTTGTGCCATGAAGGTTTTGAAACTATTGAAAAATTAAGAGAACATCAAAATGTAAAACATGGTGATGTTTTGGAATCCAATGAGAGAAAAACTACCAGAGAACCTGCACCAGGAGACGTTACAGTTTTTTAAATTTTGGACTAGATGAATTTAAAAGATTTTGAGCAGTTTCTTTAGATATTTGTGCAAGAGTACAATATCTATCAACAGATAATGCTCTTTTAAAATAATCAATTGCTTCATTGAGATTACCCAATTCACCTAAAGAAAGTCCTTTGTATGCAAGTGCCATGGAGCATTTTTTATCAATTTTTAAAGCTGCATCATAACAGTCAATCGCATTCAAATATTTCTCATCTAAATGAAGTGCAGAGCCTTTATTGATTAATGCATCAATATTATGGGGGGAAATTTCAAGTGCTTTATCAAAGCACCTAATAGCCAATTTAATTCGACCTAGAATTTGTAAAGTAGTGCCCTTGTCAATCAAAGCAAGAATATTGTTAGAATCAATCTTTAAAATTAAATCATAGAATTTTATAGATTCAGAAAAATCCTCATTATCAAGACAAGTATTAGCTTGTAAAAATAATGTATTCACCTCTTCATTCAATAAATTTTCTAATACATTGTCAATAATATAGTGATCCTCAAATTCAAATGATTTTAGTTTTTTTTTGAGGAAAAGAAATTAATTTTTGCATTAACCCGTATGGGAGATATTTTAAATTAAAACCTAAGTGATTCTGATATTACCTAGGAATAAGAAAATAATTAAAATTAGTCGTAAAAGAAAAATTAAAAAATATTCAGGATGCAAATTTATCGCGAGGATCGAGTTTTAATGAATTATTAAAACAATCCATAGATTCCCCATAACGTCCCAAACTTCTAAGTGCAGTTCCCTTGTAATTCCATAAATCAGGATTTTTTGGATCTATTAGAAGAGCTTGCTCAAAAAACTCAAGAGATTTATTAAAATCGCCATTTTCTAAAAAAGATTTTCCACTAAATACAAGTTCATCAATTTTAGTCATAAAATTAGTTAGTTTTCATATGTATTAAATTTGAACAAAAAAAAGGTCAAATGAAGTCAATTTATTGAATTTAAAATGAACTAAGATTGTTAATTTAAAAAATATTTTAAAAGAATATACGACTAAATACTTCAAATAGAGATTTCAAATTTAGATAAGAAAATGAATGAATTAAAAATTTTAATAATATTGACAATAATGATTGGAACACTACAAACATCGTATGCTCAAACAAATGAATCAGACAGAGAATTAAAAATTTCAGATGAAGAAAAAATAATTTTGTTTACAGGATTTTCAATTATAGTAATTGCAATATTTCTATTTCTAGCAAGAGATATAATTTTAAGGAAAAAAACAACATACGATAAACAAGAACATGAATCAAAAAAAGATAGAACCTATGAAAAATATCATTCTAGTTGGGGAGAGGATTATGAAGAAATTGGTAAAAGAGGAAACAGTAAACAAGAAAGAGAATTTAGGGATCAGGTTGAAAATAATGATTTGCCAAATTATTATGAAATCTTAGGAGTAAAAATAAATGCATCACCTAAAGAAATAAAGAAAAATTTTAGAGAATTAGCAAAAAAAACGCATCCAGATAAAACAAAAGAAAATTCAGAACAAGAAATGATAAAAATCAATAAAGCATATGAAATATTATCAGATGTAGAATCTAAAGAAAAATATGATAAATATATGAAATCAAATTAAACTAATTCTAATTTCACAATAATCATACTTAATTCAATTGAATTTGGAGTTTGTAAACTATTAGTTAAATTAGTAAAAATATCAACAGAAACAAATTTTCCAGTAAATTCAATTTGGCAAGAAATTTTCAATTCACCAAATTCAGTATTAGGGCCAAGCATTTTTTTAGTAAGTAATGGCACAACATTAAGATCTTCTGTAGAACCCTTCATTTTATGTGCAAATTTTTCTGAGAAATATACACCGCCACGAGTTGTAGGTTCATTCACAGGAACAGGAGAATTTTCAATAGACACGTTGACCAAATTATAGAGGTGATCATTTAGATGAAGAACAAACTTAGGTGAATGTTTAATAGTATATTTCATTAGAGTTTCAAGTAAATTAGAATTAACGGACATTAAGAAAAATTTGAAAACTAATTGTATTGAATCTTGTGATTAATACATAAGAAAATAGCCGATTATCCACATTCAATATTTCAAAAGATATTGGAATATCTTTAAAAAGTTAAATTATGATCGAAGTATAATGCAAAAATTTGCAAATACTCATTCAATGAGAAATGAAATTCTCAGTTTAATGACACAGCATGGATTAGAAGATGATTGTTATTTAGAAATGTTAGATTATACAATTGATCTATTTGAAAGTCAAGGATTAGGAACAGAATATTATGGATATCATAACATCTATCATGAATTAGAAGTAACATATGTATCACTTTTAGCTATAAATCAAGAAAAAATTCAACTAACTGAAGAGGATAAAAAATACCTGTATGTTGCAGCATTATTTCATGATTTTGATCCGCAAAAAAGTGTAGATAAACCACATGAAAAAAATGTTTTGAAATTTATTTCAATGGATAAAAAGTTACGTGAATTATTAATTTCTGCTGAGATTGATTTAGAAATAATTAAAGTGTTAATTTTAAGAACAACATATCCATGGAGTGGAGAAATAAAAAATGATGCAGAAAAGGAAATAAAACAATGTTTTGAAAGATCAGAAATAACAAGAAAAAATTTAGAATTACAACAACACGTTATGGGAATTGGAGAATATCTATCAGTAGTAGATAGAATTAGTGGTTATGCATTAGGTGATTTTACAAAAGCAATGGAAATGGCAAAAATGAATGCACATGCACTTGCATGGAGACCATCAGTAATTATAAGAACGGCTGTTGCATATTTTGAAGAAATATTAAATAAAGAAGCATCAATGTCAAAAGCAATTCTTAAAGCACTACCAAAAGAAATGAGGAAGAATTTCTTTGATACAGTTTTATCATTCATGAGAATTAGGCAACAAGAAGTAAGCATTCAAGCAGATTATGCATATGAAAATCTTAAATTAATTCCAACCATAGAAAACCAATCAATACAAGGTGATGCAGAATTTATTCAATTATTGTATAATATATTTTTAGAATTACCAAAACCATTACAATTTGGAAAAGAAAATTTTAAAGAATCAATAAAATATCCAGAAACAATAATCAATACACTAAGATTAAACAATAGTAATGGGGAGATAGTAGGATTTTGTAAAGGTGGACCGCTTGAAAAATATCAATTACGCGAAGAAATAAAAGATGAAAATTATGGGTTAA
Source organism: uncultured Candidatus Nitrosopumilus sp. (assembly GCA_905612485.1). Classification (GTDB taxonomy): domain Archaea; phylum Thermoproteota; class Nitrososphaeria; order Nitrososphaerales; family Nitrosopumilaceae; genus Nitrosopumilus. The sequence goes on along the minus strand of CAJQSE010000004.1, from coordinate 22,642 downwards.
AAAATACGATATTTTTAGAACCTTTAGCATTAAAAATGGGGTATTGGGGATTACGTGGAGGTAGTGAAATGAGACATATGTTCATAATGCAAGCACATTCTATGAAATACAAGTTTATGACAAGTTTTGCATTACGTGATGTAATTAAAGCAAGAATAGATAAAGAAGATGCAGAATTTGTTCAATTATTTGATCCTGAAAGATGGGATTATTATCGTGTAAAAATTTAAGGGAAAAAATTAAAACAGAAATCCGATACGAAAAAAGTAGTTGCGGAACAGAAAAAATAAGATCAGATATTTGCCTATTAGTAAAAAAAGTTCAACAAGATCGTGCTAATACAACAATGAGCCTAATTGATTTATGACAATAGGATATTGTGTAAAGTGTCGCGACAAACGAGAAATCGGCAGTCCAGCACCATACACCATGAAAAATGGAAAACCTGCAATTAAAGGCACATGCCCTACATGTAGTACAGCCATTTTTAGAATTGGTAGAGGATAAAATTTTCTATTGAAAATTTAAGTCGGCCAATCACTAGTAAGGCCATGCCAGAGCGAAAGCAATGGCGATGGATCTTTTTCTATTTCTTGAATAATTCTATTTTTTAGCACGAAAGAAAAATTTTCTAAAGCATCAACTCCACCATCAGCATAGATTTCACCACCAATTTCAATAATTCTAGAGTGTTTGTCATTTATTTCAGAAGAGTCAGGATTTTGTAAACAAAAAGTCATTAGATCAATTAATTCTTCTTCAAGCATCATATCCATGAAAATCAGTAAACAATAATTCTTAATGAATCTTTTTTAAAAAATTTCTTCAAATCGATTATTAACATAATCCCAATTTACAACATTCCACCAAGATTCAACATAATCAGGACGTTTGTTTTGAAATTTCAAATAATAAGCATGCTCCCACATGTCTATTCCAAGTAAAGGTGTTTTTTGAAGGGTCCATGGACTATCTTGGTTAGGAGTGGTGATAATTTCAATTTTATGATAAGTTTCATTAAAAACTAACCAACACCAACCACTACCTTGAATAGAAATAGCTTTTTCTAAAAATATTTTTTTAAAATTTTCAAAATTATCAAAATAAACATCAATTTGATCTTCCAATTGTCCTCCAGGAATGTTATCGCCATTAGGAGTTAGTGTTTCCCAAAATAATTTATGGTTTTCAAAACCACCTCCAAAAAAATTAATGGCAGATCGTCCAGATTCAGGAATAGCAGTTAATTCAGATAAAATTGCTGAAATATATTTTGGATGTGATTCAGCGCCAATAGCACTAAGAGAGGTGTTTAATCCATCAACATATGCTTGATGGTGTTTTGCATGATGAATTTTCATAGTTTTAGCATCAATGAATGGCTCTAATTCATGGTATTCATAAGATAATTTTGGAAGCTGATAAAGGACCATACAATATACAAAGATAATCCACATATATTCTTCAAGTTAGAATAAAAATATGAGAAAATTAGGAACTATAGATTTAGAAGTATTAACGCTAGCAATTAAAGAAAAAGGAACGTTTAATGAAAATAATTTAGAAAATTCAGAATTAAAAAGATATGGAGTTGGAAAAATTTTAGATACATTGGCATCATTAAAAGACAGAAAATTTATTTCATTAAATAGTGATGGAACATTTACTATTACCGAATTAGCTCGAGAGATACTTTGGAATTCTAAAATTCCAATATGGGGGAAGATTCTAAGATTATTACAAATAAAGTCATGTAATCAAAATCAAATCATAGAAATTTTAGGAATTGATGAGAATAAAATTATAAATCAAATAGAAGAATTAAGAAAAAATCAATTAGTTTTAATGTCACCACAAAGACAAAACGACAAATTAATTAAAATTTATGAAATATTACCAGAAGGAATTCATGAAATAGATAAAACAGAGAAGGAGGGATTTGATCAAATGAACTTTGGAGAAACAAAATCAAATGGAGGTATTTTAGAAGTTATTGACGATATAAAAAAGGAAATCCAAAAAACAAGTATTCCTGATCCAGAAAAAAATAAAATTATATCAAAATTAAATAATTTAAAAAATAAACTTGAAATATAATTTAGAAATTAAATTTCTTAAAATATTAATTTGGATGAGAGCATAATTCTGTCAAAACACCGTTTAATGATTTTGGATGAATAAAAGTAACTTTAGTTCCAGCAGATCCAGGTCTAACTTTACCTAAAAATTGGATTCCACATCCTTCCATTCTTTCTATTTCACCTTCAATGTTGTCAGTTTCTAATGCCATATGATGTAAGCCTTGACCTTTTTTATCTAAGAATTTTTTAATTGGACTGGAGTCATTTGTTGGTTGCATTAATTCAATTCTTCCATTTTCTAATTCAATTATAGCAACTTTAACTCCTTCAGACTCTATGGTTTCAAATTCAACACTATCAACTCCTAATGCCTGTTGATACACTTTGGCAGATTCTTCAACATTATTTACAGCAATTGCAATATGATCAATCTTCATCTAAAAAATCTCATCAACTTACAGTATTAATGGATTTATTTTATTTTAAAATTATGAAATTTTTATTTTATATCTAGATTGATGTTCGAGCTTTATTAAGGGACAAATAATGCGAATATACTTCAAGATGAACGAATTAAAAGTAAAAACAAAATTCAGTAAAGTTTTGAAAATAAATTCATCAAATTAGGCGAAAAGAATCTAAGTATTGGTGACATGTTCTCTAATCTTTTTTTCCAATATGGCTATTTCTTCAAGTCTTCCTTGTTCTCTTTCTTTAAATAATTCTTCTGCTTGTTTTTTTGCTTCTTCTGCTTGTTTTTTTGCTTCTTCTGCTTGATCTTTTCCAAACATAATGTACATCAAAAAGACATTATAGATTAAGTTTGACTAAAACCACGGGGCATAGGTATGAATTAAATAAAATATCCACACAAAAGAATCAATTTATGACATTAAATTACAATCTACAATTAAAATAAAATCATGAAAAGATCTAATTAAAAGACCTCTTTTGGACGATATTCACCAAACACTTCTCTGAAAGTATTACTAATTTCACCAGTTGTAGCAAATGCTTTTGCAGCTGTAACTATGTAGGGCATTAGATTTTCTTCAGTATCAGCAGCAGCTTGCATTGCAGACAATGCTTTTTCTAATTTTGTAGAATCTCTATCTGTACGTAATTTTTTGAGTGCCTTCTTTTGTTGAACTTCAATCCTACCGTCAATTCTAAGTAATTCAGGTTGTTTTTCCTCCTCAGAATATTTATTGACACCAACAATAATCCTATCTCCGTTATCAGTTTCTTTTTTGAGACGATATGCATTTGCTCTAATTTCAGATTGGAAAAATCCTTTTTCAATTGCTTTAACAGAACCTCCCATTCTTTCTACTTTCTTCAAATATTTCCAAACATCAGCCTCAATTTGGTCACATAGTTCTTCAAGATAATAAGAGCCAGCAAGAGGATCAGCAGTCTTAGTAATACCACTTTCATGTGCTACAATTTGTTGAGTTCTAAGAGCAATTTTTGCAGATTCTTCTGTTGGAAGTGCAAGTGCTTCATCTCTAGAATTTGTATGAAGTGATTGCGTACCACCTGCAACTGCAGCCATAGTTTGAATTGCAACTCGTACAATGTTGTTATTTGGTTGTTGTGCAGTTAATGATTCACCACTAGTTTGAGTATGGAATTTTAATTGTAAAGAACGAGGATTTTTTGCATGGAATTTTTCTTTCATAATTTTAGCATATATTTTTCTTGCAACTCTAAACTTTGCAACTTCTTCAAAGAATTCAATAGTGCAACAAAAGAAAAATGACAAACGAGGTGCAAAGTCATCAATTTTCAAACCCTTATCAATACAAGTTTGAATATATGCAATTGCATTTGCTAAAGTAAATGCAACTTCTTGAGTTGCAGTACAGCCAGCTTCTCTCATATGATATCCAGATATTGAAACAGGATACCAAGAAGGAACTTTTTCTGCACAATATTCAATCATGTCACCAATTAGTCGCATAGAAGGTTGTGGTGGATAAATGTAAGTATTTCTTGCAATGTATTCTTTTAAAATATCATTTTGAGTTGTTCCTCTAAGTTCATTACTTTTGAATCCTTGAGCTTCGCCAACTGCAATATAATATGCAAGTAATGTGGATGCAGTAGAATTAATGGTCATAGAAGAACTAACTTTACCAAGAGGAATTCCATCAAAAGCAGTCATCATATCCTTAATTGATGTAATAGAAACTCCAACTTTTCCAACTTCACCCTCAGATTGAGAAGAATCAGAATCATAGCCAATTTGAGTAGGTAGATCAAAGGCCATACTGAGGCCGGTTTGTCCTTTTTCAAGCATAAATTTGAATCTCTCATTAGTTAGTTTTGCATCACCAAATCCAGAATATTGTCTCATGGTCCAGAATCTTTCACGGAACATTCCAGGATGTATACCTCTAGTAAAAGGATATTTTCCAGCATCTTCAATTGGTTTTTTCTTTGGAGATTTTTGATAAATACGTTTTACAGAATATTCAGAATCAGTAAATATTTTCTTTTCAGGGGCATTTGATTTTGTGGATTTTTTTGTTACCATGATATTACTTTATGAAAGATTTTGTAATTTTGTCAGCAGCAGTAAATGGATCTATTTTTTTTGATTGTAATTTTTTAAGATAAGTAGAGAAAGTTTTGTCAGAATCTAGCATTTCATCGATCTTTTCTTTGATGTTATTTAAAACAATGTCTTTTAATTCTACTTCAAATCGTTCCAAATCCTTTTCAGTTTTAAATTTCTTTTTAATAACCATCATATCTTTTAGAGTTTTTGCAAAAACAGCAATACCAGAATTCTTTTTTACAGATGTTTTTAAAATAGTAGGATTTCTTTTAGAGTCTCCAATATAATCACGGACTGCATCAAAAAGTTGATTGGTTCCAGCAAGATCACTTTTGTTTACTACATAGATATCACCAATTTCAGTTAACCCAGCTTTAATGGTTTGAATACTATCACCAGTATTTGGATTAAAAACAACTACAGTGATATCTGCAATATTAGAAATTTCAACTTCAGTTTGTCCAGCTCCAACACTTTCAATAATTATTGGGTTAAAACCAGCATATTCTAAAACTCGAATACTATTTCGCAATGATCGTGAAACAGCTCCAGTTGCACCTCTTGATGCAATACTTCGAATGTAAGTTCCAGAATCAGTTGATTCACTCATTCTAACTCTATCACCCAAAATAGCACCTCCAGTTACATGACTAGTAGGATCAATTGCTAAAACAGCAGGTTTAGTTCCTGATTTTTTTAATGAAATTACAGTTTTGTTAATTAGAGAACTTTTTCCAGATCCAGCTGGTCCAGTAATTCCAATGATACTGGAATTACCAGAATCTTTAAAAATTTTTTTTAAAAGTTTTTTAGTTTCTTTTGGATCGTTTTCAACAATAGTTATTGCTTTAGCAATTGCACCACGTTTTCCTTTTTTTAAATCAGAAAGTAAATCCACTATAAAATAATATTTAGAAGGTACAATAAAATCTTGTATGTGATCTAGGATAGGGAATAGATAGTATTAGGAATCGGAGTATTCATTTCATGAATCTCAGTCTTAATTTGAACATGACCAAATTCTTCGTGTTCAACTTCCAAAACTATCGGATGAATTGCCCAACCATATTTTGGTTTATTTTGAAATTCTATAATTTCTATAAATTCTGAATCAGTAAAAGATTTTTGAAAAGTATTTTCCATGCCAAGTATTTCAAGGACAACAGAAGTAGTTTTATCAGATTTATCAAGATAAGAAATTTCAACATAACCAGCATTATAATAAATTGCTTCTAATTGAAAATTTTCACGAAGTGGATCCTTGTCATCAGTAGCACCGCCAGTTAAAAATACAATTGCTAAAATTGTAAAAACACCAAGAAGTATTGGAGGTCCTAATTTTTTAGCCATTTTTGAATTCTTTTCGCATGGTTCTTAAGAATTTAGAATTAATTCGAATTCGTTCCAATGTTTGGCTTTGAATTCTTTCAGTACCAGGAGTAGGATTATTTTTAAAAAATACTTTAATTTCTTTTTCCATGGAATCATCAGCTACACCAGCAATACTAGCCACAATACGATTAAACAGTGGATTTCCATGTCCAACTTTTTTATTGATATTTTTCCAATTTTTCTTTAACCATGGCCATAGAACTTTCTCACCATAGGGATTACCAGCAATTTTCATTATTGGTAATTGCATGTTTTGAGATCGTACCTCAGAAGTTTGAGAGAAATCAAGAGTTTTGATAAGTAATTTTTTATTCTGAAATCCACACATTGCACCTAAGAAACGAAGTTTTTCCTCCATTGTTTTTGCATTTGTATATAATTTTTTTAATTCAGCAAAAGTTTTTGAATTTCCATTCCAAGCTGCAATAGAGCAGATTGTTTCAATTAAATCAGGAGATAAACTACGTGGGGATTTTAAGAATTTTTTATATTGTTTAATTGCTTCATCAGTAACAAAATCATCATTCATTTTTCCTAAAACAGCTATTGTGAATGTACGTAATAATGCATCAGTATGTTTATCAGATTTTTTAGGTTCCCATCCAAGAGTAGATAGTATTTTTCTGAAATAATTGATAGCGTAGCTTCTAATTTCTTCTATAAATTTTTCATCAAATGCACGGAAATATAATGATGCCAAATTATGTGCAACATTAACTGATGCAAGATAACTGTCTTCATCAAAATATGCATCAGAGAAATCAAGATAATTTCTAACTTGCTCATCACCCGAAACACAAAGAGAAAATAAATCATTTTGTATAGCCCATCGGTCTATTGGGGGGATACGTTTTTGATCAACTAACATTTTAAGATCAAGTAAAATTCCTTCATCGTATTTTACGCGATAGAATCCTTTCCTACCATAATTTGCAACAAAACCAACTGTGTTTTTAGGTAATTTTACTGACATTGATTTTTTAGAAAATAATGTTTTAGAAATTTCTTGTTCTAAACCTAAAGATAAAGGAATTGTCCACAAGCCATTACTAAATTTTTTATTAGATTCAAGCAAGTATCGTTTTTGTTTAATTTTTAAATTATTACCATCTTGATTAATTTCAACAAGAGGAAATCCAGGTTGTTTTAACCAAGTGTTAATCATAGAAGTGACAGGCATTTTAGAGGCCTTGCCAATAGCATCCCACAAATCTTGTCCTTTAGCATTTTTGTATTTAAAATCAGAAAGATATTTTTTCAAACCTTTTTGGAAATTTGGTTCTCCAACATAGTTCTCTAACATTCGTAGTACACAGCCTCCTTTATCATATGAAATGGCATCAAAGATTTCACGAATTTCAGCTGGGGAATTAACTTTAACATCTATTGGATGCGTTGTCTTGAGGGAATCAAGTCCCATTGCTACATTCATTGCATCTTCAACGAATTGATTCCACAAATCCCATTCAGGATAGAATTTATCCACAAATTTAGTTGCCATAAAAGTTGCAAAACTTTCATTGAGCCACAAGTCATTCCACCATTTCATGGTCACCAGATTTCCAAACCACATGTGTGCAATTTCATGAGAAATAACTTCTGCTATGAATTGTTTAGTTCGAGTTGAAGATGTTTTTGGATCATAAAGTAAAATTGTTTCTCTGAAAGTTATAGCGCCCCAATTTTCCATAGCACCTGCTGCAAAATCAGGAATAGCAATTAAATCAAGTTTAGGTAAAGGAAATTTAATGCCAAAATATTTTTCATACGAAGTAAGAAGTTTTTTTCCTAATTCTAAAGAGAATTTACCTTTAGAAATATTTCCTTTTGTAGTTACAACTCTAATCTGAATTTTACCAGCTTTTCCTGTAAGATATTCAAATTCACCGACTCCAAGATAAATTAAATATGTTGAAACAAGAGGTGTTTTTTGAAAATTATAAGTTGTTTTATTTCCAGTTTTTTTCTTTGTTTTAACTGGCATATTAGAAATTGCAGTAAATTTGTTATCAGCAATAATTGAAATTTCAAAAGTGGCTTTAGCCTCAGGTTCATCCCAACATGGAAATGCACGTCTGGCATCGGCAGCCTCAAATTGAGTGGTGGCAAGATATTTGGTTTTGCCATTTTGTTGATATTTACTACGGTAAAATCCCAATAATCTGTCGTTTAAAATCCCTTCAAATTCTAAATCAACAGTACAAAAACCTCGAATTTTTTCTCTAAGTTTAATTTGTAATTCCTCTTTTTTTTCATTAATTTTAGGAGTAGATTCAATTATTTTTTGACCAGATTTCACAATACAAGATTTTATTTTTAATTCAGCACAATGCATAGTAATTACATTTACAGATTTTTTACAATCAATTACAATAGATTCTAAACCATCAAAAGTAAATTTTTTTAGATCAGGTTCAAAAGTTAATTTATAATTTATAGGAACAATATCCATACTCTTGAGATATTTTTAGGCTTTATGTAGATTTTCTATTTAAAAATAATGAGAATTTCTAAAATTATTCAGAAGTACTTTTTGGTTTAGGAGCCTGATCAGCTTTCAAACCTTTGTAACGATTTCTTATAGTTACTTCAGTGACACCGGCAGCTTCTGCAAGATCTCTTTGGGTAATAGATACTCCATTTTTAACACATGATAGGTATAATGCAGTGGCTGCAAGACCCATTGGATCTTTACCTGCAGATTCTTTACGTTCTTGTGCTTCTTGTAACACTTTAACTGCATAACGTTTTGTTTTTTCAGAAATTTCTAATTTACTAGAAATTCTTGCAATACATTGAATGGAATCAACAACAGGCATTTTTAATTCTAATTCATGATGTAATAATCTATAACATCTTGCAATGTCTTTTCTTTTTACATTTGCAGAATCTGCAATATCTTTCAAAGTTCTAGGGGTTCCAGTATCCCTACATGCAGCATAAAGAGATGCAGCAATCATTGCAGATATGGAACGACCGCGTACTAATTTTTTCTCAAGTGCTTTTCGGTAAATGTAAGCTGCTTTTTCAAGAACATTAGCAGGAACTGAAACCTTATCTTTTAATTTATTTAAATCACTAAGAGCTTGTCTAAGATTTCGATCAACAGGTTCATGTACTTGACTTCTACTATCCCAAGTTCTAAGACGCTCAATAGTACTTTTCATAGATGTTGATAATGGTTTTCCAGATGCATCTTTGTTTAATGGATTGATAACAGTTGATAATCCCATATCATGTATCATTAATGATGAAGGAGCACCAGTTCGTGCAGGATCAGCACCTCCATCTTTTTGAAATGATCTCCATTCAGGTCCAGATTCTTGAGATTTTTCTGAAACTACATAACCACATTTTGAACAAAATTGTTCACCAGTAACATCATCAGTTAAAAGAGAATTTTTTCCACATCTTAAACAACTAGGGATAGAATTAGCAGTAACCATATTGATAACCTTATCCAACAGTCCTTTTTATAGAAATGTCTATTGTTGAAACGTCTCTATTTCTACCATCAGAAGAGACTAAAGACTCTGAACCTATGGAGACATTACTAATTTCAAATGCAGGTTTAGTCCTTCTTATGACTAGTTGTGCAACATCAATTGCAATGGCAGTAGTTAATCCTCTTGCTTTAATTGTTACAATAGGTTTGGTAGCTAATTGAACTATTGTTGATGTAACATAAGTCATTAATGGTTTTTTACCAATGAAAATTATATCATTTGAGTTATTGGACATACAGGAGTAATTTTCAGGTCTAATTTAAACAGATAGTTCAATTAATCATAATCTAAAGAACTAAGAATAGATGTAAAATTTAAGGGATCAGTTATTTTGAACATTTAAAAAATATCAAACATGTCAACTTTACGTTTTATTTAGAGACTAAACCTTTTAAAATATACACAGTAAAACGATAATTATGAAACAAAAAAATGCATCACGAAGTATCAAAATTTTAGTTGCCAAATTAGGATTAGATGGTCATGATAGAGGTGCATTGGTACTGTGTAGAGCATTTAGAGATGCAGGTATGGAAGTCATCTATTCAGGATTATTTGCTACGCCAGATAGAATTGCACAAATTGCAGAAGATGAAGATGTAGATGCAGTTGCAATGAGTTTGTTAAATGGTGCACACGGAACATTGTTTCCAAGAGTGGTAAAAACAATACAAAAGAAAGGTATCAAAGATGTTTTGATTGTAGGAGGAGGGGTAATTCCAGAAATAGATCATGCAGATTTAATTAAATCAGGAGTAGACCATGTATTTGGTCCAGGTACACCATTATCAACAATTATTGATCATATCAATACAGGTGTATCAAAATTAAGAAAAATATAAAATAAAAAAAGATTATTCTGTGGAATCAGGCCACATCATTTTACGCATTTGTTTACCAACTTTTTCAATTTGGTGTTCATCATTTTTCTTCATGTATTGATCAAATGCATCTTTACCTTTACTTTGATATTCAGATATCCACTCGTTGTTGAAAGTACCATCTTGAATCATGGTGAGAACTTTTTTCATGTTATCTTTGCTTGCAGCATCCATAACCATAGGTCCACGTGTTAAACCACCATATCTAGCAGTTTCACTTACACGTCTCCACATACCATTAATTCCATATCTTTGAATCATATCTACAATTAATTTGAGTTCATGTAAAACTTCAAAGTATGCAATTTCTGGTTGATATCCTCCTTCAACTAGAGTTTCAAATGCATTTGTTACCATAGAAGCTGCACCACCACAAAGGTCTGCTTGTTCACCAAACCAATCAGTTTCAACTTCTTCTTTGAAAGTTGTTTTGATTAACCCAGCTCGTGCACTACCAATTGCTTTTGCAATTCCTAAAGTTCTATCCCAAGCTTTTCCTGTAAAATCTTGTTCAACTGCAACAATAGATGGAGTTCCAAAGTTATCAAGATAAGTTTCTCTAACTTTAGAGCCAGGTCCTTTTGGAGCAACCATAATGAGATCAACATTACTTGATGCTTCAATCCATTTCCAATAAATTGCAGCTGCATGAGAAAATGACAATGCTTTTCCTTCTGAAAGATTTGGTTCGATTTCATCTTTGTAAATTTGACCCTGAATCATGTCGGGAATTAAGATGTGAATAATGTCTCCTTGTTTGGTTGCATCTGCAACAGACATTACTTTGTGACCATCAGCTTCGGCTTTTTTCCAGCTTTTACCACCTTCTTTAAGACCGACAATAACATTGAGACCAGAGTCTTTCATGTTATTTGCTTGAGCATCACCTTGAATTCCATAACCGATTACAGCGATAGTTTGATCCTTTATAGGATCTAGACTGATATCGTTATCTTTCCATGTTTTTACCATGACTAGTCTAAAGGATGTGCAAATATTAACCATGAAACACAATCATGTTAAAAAAAATTAAATTTCAATAATATTATCACATGAACGGCATTTTACAGTGACTTTTTCTCCTGAAAGTCGTATGAATCTTTTAGAACCACATTTAGGACAAATAGGACAAGAACGTGCTGGCTCCATTAAATATTTAGAATTAAAAAGATTGTATTAAATTTACACTATAGGATTTTGCCACTACCCAAGATACGGATAGTTGTAGATTCAGGTTTTAAGATTACAGCAATATCATTTTTTTGACAAACAATTGGTTTCTCAAAAGTTAGTTTTAATGGAGATATTGATAAAAATTTTGCAGCCTTAATTTGCAACCCAACACTAACAAGACAACCTTGGTTTTCTGCAATGTCATTTTTATAAAATGGACTTTTCTTAAAGTCCAATCCAATTTCAGTTTTAACATCAACAACATCTTCAGCAGAGATAACATCACCACGTCCAACTTCATCAGGTTTTGCGCCCTTTACTGCAATTCCAACTCTTGCAGGATAAACAGATTCAGTAACAGGGGCATCATGCATTTGAATTGATTTTATTAAAACATCAATTCCTTGAGGGTATAATTTTAGATTATCATATTGCTTTATTGTTCCACCAGTAACCTTCCCTAAAATTACAGTTCCAACACCTTTAACATCAAAACAATGATCAATTACCATCTCAGGAGGATCAGTGCTAACTATTGGTTGTAGTTTATTCATTTCTTCTTTAATTTTATCAGGTTCAACTTTCAAATATTTTTCAACTACTGTCCCCTTTATCATCATGCCAAGTTTTGATTCATCAACATCAAAAGTATGAGACAAAATTCCTTTTTCCTTACCTAAAGAATCAAGGGCAATAATTTGCTCACCAGTGAATTTATCTAATTTATCAATATGGAATATTACATATTCAGCCAAATTAATCGCTTGAAATAGAGGTTGAATTTTTTCAGGAAAACCGTTTGGAATAACCCATGTTTTGATTATATTAGATTCCTTACGATCATACAAAGTTAGATCAGTTTCAGTTCCTTTTTTCCCAAATTCAGATGCAAGATCCTGTTTACCCAAAATTACAAAATTGATAGATTGAATCATAATTATTAAATAAAAAATTCGTTCTTATGAATTTTTGAATTTAAAAAGAGTGGTTAATGTTTATGATTTTTAATACAACTATCACAAAATTTAGAACCACAGTCATCACAAGAAATTAGTTGTCCAGGGAGATATCCTGTAAAGCAATTATCACAACTTGTACCGTTCATATCATTCTAAATGACTTTAATTTTAAAAAGATATCAGTGTATTTAGCAAGGATATTCAGAAAGATCCAAACGAGTTTCAGATGTTTCATCTAAAATGTTAAAATGATACAAAATGGATTTGTTAGAGGAGAGCAATTTACTAGAGGTCATATACAATATTTAATCGATATCCCTATAAAAAAATGACGTACTAAAGATACTAGATTTAATATTATTGAAAATCTATGGAAATACCTTCAATACAGAAACATAACTTGCAAATCTATGATTTTTGGGCTTCAATAAAGTTTGGCGGTATTTTGAAATAGGTTTTCCAGTTGCACCATTAAGTCCCAATGGAGATTTAACGAATTGTTCCTTATCTGCCCAACCTAACACTTCATCTGATGGTGCATAGTGGTTTACAATTTTTGTATTAACAATATCTTGAAAAATTTTTCCATATTTTTTTGATGCAGGAACATCATCAGTAATGGATGCGCCAAAAAGATACACGCATTCTACGATTCCAGAATTTTTTTTCTTTTTTGCAAGATATTGTAGCGTACTAAGGATTACCTGAGAACCAAGCGAATGTCCAATTAGACGAATTTTTGTACTAGGGCTATTTGCTTTAAAATCTTCAATAAATTTTCCCAGATTACGTCCATTTTTCTTTGCAATAACTTGTCCTGCAGCCAATGATCTTTTTACATATTTGATTAAATGAGCACCAGTGGTGTTAGAATCATAACTGTATCCAATTATTGGATATGAATAGCCTAATTTTTTTAGTTTATTTTTTGCCAAAATAACTTTTGCAATAGCTCCAGTATTATCATTTCTTAAACCATGAATCATAATTGTTAATTCCTTTGAATCAATTAATTTTTTGAAATCTTGTTTTGGGTATAGATAATATGAATTATTTTTGATAGTTTTTCCTGTTAGTAAATCATAATACCCACGAGTTGAAATTCGGGCAACAGGTTTCATAGTTACTCAGATGGACCTAATTCTGTTTTATATTTTTCAATATCAGATTTTTCAATTCTTGCAAACAATGGAGATGGATCACCCAAGACGTGTCCAGATAAAATACCCAATTCAGATTGAGAAGACCATGAAATATCTGCCACATTTCCATCAATTCCAAGCTGATTCCAAATTTTTTGGGCAGATTCAGGCATAAATGGAAAGATTGCTATGGCAAAACTTCTAACAGCATTTACAGAAAGATATACACAGTTAGTAGTTCCAGGACCATTTTTCCAAGGTTCCTTGTGTTGAAAGTACTGGTTGAAAAAAGACGAGGCTTCCATTATTTTCTTTAGTGCCCTATCCAAATGATTTTGCTCCATTAAAGTAGAAACGTCAGCTGCAAGAGATTTTATTTTTTGCTCTGCTTCAGAGTCTTTTTCATCAAATGATTCAGTCTCAGGAATTTTTCCATCAAATGTTTTTTTTGTAAATCCTAAAGCACGATTAACAAAGTTTCCAAGATTGCCAATTAATTCAGAATTTATTCTAGTTGTAAAATCATCCCAATCAAAATTCAAATCATCTTGAGAATAGGGATTAATAGAAACAAGGTAAAATCTCAAATAATCAGCAGGATAATATTCTAAAAATTGCTTTAATCCAATATACCAATTTCTACTTTTTGATATTTTTTTTCCTTGAAGTGTAAGATGTCCTCTAGTTGGAATATAATCAGGTAACTTGTATTCTTGATTAATACCCAATCTCATTGCAGGTAAGAAAAGATAATGATGATACACGATATCTTTTCCAATAAAATGATAAATATCTGCAGAATTCCAAAACTCTTTCCCGTCGATTCCCTTATCATTAAGAAATTTTAATGCAGTTGAAATGTATGCCAAGTGATTATCAAACCAACCATAAAACACCTTACCTTCTGCACCATCAAGAGGGACAGGAACACCCCAAGGAATATCTCTCGTAATATCCCAATCAATTAATCCAGATTTTATCCAATTTTGAACATATTTTTTTACATCTTTTTGAAGGGTAGTAGTTTCATCTAGCCATTTAGATAATGAATCAGTAAAATTTTTGAGTTTGAAAAAATAATGATTAGTTTTTTCTTTGGTTGGGGTTTGACCGCAAAGAGAACATTTAGGGTCAATTATTTCTTCAGGCACGCGTCCACAACTTTCACATAAATCAGAGTATTGATCCTCAACCTTACAATAAGGACAGATACCTTTCACATATCTATCAGGAAGGAATTTTTTGTCATTATTACAATAAAATTGAATTATTTCCTTTTGATAAATATGACCAGCATCATTTAATTTCTTAAAAATATCTTGAACAAATTCAATATTTTCAGAAGAACTTGTTTTGGAAAAATAATCAAAATCAATACCAAATGCAGTAAAATCATCATAATCACGTTTATTCCAATGAGCAACATAATCTGCAGGGGTTTTTCCTTGTTTTTCAGATTGAATTAGAATAGGAGTGCCAAAATCATCAGAGGCACAAACATAGTATGCCTCAACTCCATTTTGTTTTAAGAATCTAGTAGTCACATCTGCTGGAAGATACGTAGATGCAACATGACCCAAATGGATCTCACCATTGGCATATGGTAATGCACTTGTAATTATAGCTCTTTTATTCATGATTTAATTTTCAATGATAGGATTAGAGTTAAGAAGTTTTAGAAGAGAACAGTCATACTATGAAGCAACGTTATTCCTAGGAATTAATTGATTTCCTAAATATCACATAGTCGTGATGAAAATATTGAAACCTGTATTCATTATTGCAATAGTATCTGTTTTTTCACTTTTTATAGTATTTCCAAACGTAGATGCAGCTGGTATTGATTTTCAATATCAACACAAAGAAACTTGGAAAAATGTAGGTGAATCATCTCCCCCAATGTTGGGGGGAATAGTAATTGATTCTAATGATAATCTATATGTAATTGATTCCAATCAACTCAAAAAATTAACTACTGCAAATGAAATACTGTGGACTGTAATTTTTGATTTTAATTTATCTGGAGAATTATTTTTAAATCAAAATAATGAGATTTTTGTTGTTGTATCTGATAAAGAAATAAGAAAATATTCTCAGTTTGGAAAACTTGTTGAAACTTGGAGTATAGGTGATTTTACATCATTAGATCATTCATCATTTATCTATGTTGATCAAGAAGAATATGTCTATATTTTTGAGTATGATCCAAGCACTGCTAAGGGTTCAAACTTGGCCACCATGAATTCTGGACCTGATTCTACATACATGATTGGAACAATAAACAAATTCGATTTATCAGGTAATCATCTAAAGACATATGAACAAATAGGATTGTTAAAATTAAAAGATAATCTGGGAAATCTTTACACTACCGAATCTGGAAAAATTGTAAAATATGATGTCGACGAAAAGAAAATTTCTGAATTTGGAACACAAGAACATCGTGGAGACGCAGGAACATTTTTTGGCCATGCTGACACAATAATTGTAGATTCTAATGGAATAATTTTTGCAACAGGTGGAGTGTATGGACCAATCAACATTTTTGATGAAGAAGGTAATTTTTCTGGAATTGGTGAGTATGGATGGGGCTCAAAATCTTATGGGCATCCAATGGGAATAGCATTAGACTCGCAAAACAATGCATATGTTACAGATCATAGTAAAAACTACATTCTTGTGTATGAAAGAATCTCTCTAGAAGCTGCTTCTCAAAATAACTCCTCTCAAACTGAAGGTGGTGGTTGTCTAATTGCAACAGCCACTTATGGCAGTGAGATGGCATTAGAGGTTCAACAACTACGAGAACTCAGAGATAACACACTACTTAACACAAAATCAGGAACTGCATTCATGGGAACATTTAACGACATTTACTATTCTTTCTCACCAATTATAGCAGATTATGAGCGTGAAAATCCACTATTCAAGGAGGTAGTAAAGCTTGCAATTACTCCAATGATTAGTTCACTGTCACTAATGGATAATGCTAATTCAGAGTCTGAAGTTTTGAGTATTGGAATTTCAGTAATTGCATTAAACATTGGAATGTATCTAGGGGTTCCAGCTATTGTTGTAATTGGAATTAGAAAGAGAATCTAAAAATAGACAGATACGTTAACTGGTAAATTATTCTAAAGAAGTACAATGCTACAGATAGTGAAAAAACGGGGTTTCTTGGTTTAGTTTAGGCTCTTTTTTTTTTATTTTAAGATAGAGGTAGATGATCAAAATAATATAATTATCTTGAGAGAATGAAGTTATTAACACGTTTGATTATTCTATACTTTTAGAAGTTTAATTTGTCAATAAAATGCACGTACTAGCAGAATTTAAACAATGAATATTGATAAAATAATTATACTGACATTTTATTTTCTCACCAAATAATTTCCCATCACAATACAGTCCATATCAGTTTTTACAATCATGGAGTAAGCTTGCTCAGGTGTATTTACTATTGGTTCCCCCATTACATTCATTGATGTGTTAATTATTACAGGAACTCCAGTAATCTTGTAAAACTCATTGATCAAACTATAATACAATCCATTATTCTCTTTTGAAACTGTTTGGAGTCGTCCTGTTCCATCTACATGAGTTACAGCTGGAATCTCTTTTGGTTTTTTGACTGGGGCAACCATCAACATGTATGGGCTGGGAATATCCATCTCAAAATATTCTGATGTAAATTCCTCCATTATTGATGGTGCAAATGGTCTAAAGGATTCACGATGTTTGATTTTGGCATTAAGAATATCTTTCATGTCTGCGCGTCGGGGGTCTGCTAGAATGCTTCGATTCCCAAGTGCACGTGGACCCCACTCCATCTTTCCCTGATACCAGCCAACTACATTTCCATCAGCAATTAGTTGTGCCGTTTTTTGTAGTAGTGTTACTCCCTCAAAGTATTCGTATGAAATGTTTTTGGAATCTAAAAATGATTTAATCTCTTCATCACTATATGACGGACCAACGTACACATTTTCTTGAATTAATTTGGTATTACTAGACGTGTTTTTAGGATTTTTATGATAAACATAATACAAGTATTGAGCTGCCCCTGCTGCACTACCTGCATCCCCTGGAGATGGGGGAATGTGAACATTCTCAAATGGACCTTCAGATAGTATTTTGTAATTAGCTACTCCGTTTAGTGCAACTCCTCCACCAATGCACAGATTTTTCATTTTTGTTTTGGTATGAATGTGATTTACCATTTTTAAAATTACATCTTCTAAGACTTTTTGTGCACTAGCTCCAATATCAAAATGAATTTGTAGGGTTTTCTCATCTTTTGTTTTTGGTTCTATGCCAAACAGTTTTGAGAATTTTTTACTAGTCATTACTTTGTCATATGTAAATGCAAAGTATTCCATGTTGAGATGAATACTTCCATCATCTTTTACATCTATTAAATTCTCCATAATCAAATCATAATATTTTGGTTTACCATAAGATGACAACCCCATCAGCTTGTATTCCCCTTCGTTAACTTTGAATCCTAGAAAATATGTAAATGAAGAATAAAATAATCCCAATGAATGTGGCCACCGTATATCGTTTGTAATTTTTACAGAATCATTATTGGCATACCCATGCGATGTTGTACTCCACTCACCTACCCCGTCAATTGTAAGAATGGCAGATTCCTCAAATGGTGATGTGTAAAATGCGTGTGCTGCGTGTGATAGGTGATGTTCAGGAAATATTATTTCACCTTTGAATCCCTTTAGTGCTTTTTTGATATCGTTTTTAATCCATAACCTTTTGTGAATCCATTTTGGAATAACATCCAAAAAACTGTACAAGCCACGTGGGGCAACTGCAATGTAATTATCCAATAATCGCTCAAATTTCAAAACAGGTTTGTCATAAAATGCAACTGAATCAATCTGATCAGGTGTGATTCCTGCCTCATCAAGGCACCACTGAATCGCTTTGTGTGGAAAATCATCATCAAACTTTTTTCTTGAAAATCTTTCTTCTTCAACTGCTGCAATTACATGTCCATCTTTGAGTAATGCTGCTGCTGAATCATGATAGTAGCAAGATATTCCTAAATTATACATCAGTACTGTTTCCTAATTCTGTGAGGTTTTGTTTGCTCTACATCTAACCAGTATGTCCCATCTTGTTTTTTTAATCGCAGTAAATCAATTTGTAAAAATCTAAACGTTATACCATAAATGGAAATTATTGTACCAAACAAAATTCCTAAAAATATTTTTGTATTAATTATTGCAAAAATGTCTAGTCCCTTTGAGATTTTTTTTGTAAATATTTGAGTAACACTTAGAACTATTGCCACAAATATAATTAAAATCTCAATTGAAAATATCCCAGTTGATGATGTTATGATAAAAAACCAAAAGGATAATCCCGCAGTAACTGCTAGGGACTTGAACCGAGGAGAACTAGTTTGCATTTTAAATCGGATAGATAAATGCCACTAGTCCTGATTGTGCAAGAGCTGTAACCCCCATTAGTGCAATTAATATAATGATTATTGGAAACATGTGAAATTTTCTTCTATGAATTAGTAATTCAAAAATTTCTTTTATTGTAGATAATCTTGACATGCTTATACCTTAGATGTGATGGTTATAATTTTTCTCTTGTTTTAGTTAAAATGTGCTTTAGATAATACATTGTAATTTCTAATGTGAAACCTAATGTCATTTAATCTTTAATAAATGTCAGTTTGCATCATATCAACATGTCATATCAGGTCTCAGGTAAAAAACAAATTTTATTGGGCGTGATATTTTTGGCTGTAATTCTCGTTGTTTTAGAAATTGGTGCAAATGTATGGTGGTATGGACTTAACACATGTCCCTATGAAGAAAATGAAATGTTTTCACATTTAGAGGAGGATCAAATTGAAGCACTATGCAATGAAAATCTTAACCTCACGTTTATGGATGACCGGGTTTTACCAACAGGTGGTGATACTATTAGTATTAACAGTGAAGGGTTTAGAGGTACTGAATTCTCACCGATTAAACCAAATAATACTTACCGAATCGTTATGATTGGAGGTTCCACTACATTTGGTAGTGGTGTTTTTGATAATGAAACCGTACCATTTCAACTGGAACAAAAATTTCAAAGTGAAACTAGTGAATTTAATGTTGAAGTAATTAATGCAGGAATTGGAGGTTCTTGGTCAAAACTCGAAGTAGATTTAATTAAAAACAGAATTATTGACTATGATCCTAATTTGCTAATTGTATATGATGGTGCAAACGATGCTTTAGTGGAAATTGGAGAAATATTGGACCATGATCCTGAAGCAAATTCTGAATTATGGAAAAATAGATGGATAGAAATTTGTGATATTGGTAATGATACAAGTTACAAAACATTACTTGTGTTACAGCCAATACTTGGAACTGGTGATAAAATGTATAGCGATCAAGAATATACAATTAATACTAGTTATGGTAACATATTGAACCAACTGAATCATTTAGATTCTTATGCATCACAATTAGATGAAATAAACAAACATTGCGCTGCAACTGCAGATTTTAGAAATATTTTTGATGATGTACAAGAACCAATTTATTATGACATAGTACATTTAGGTGCAAAAGGCAATGAGATAGTTGCAAATAAGATATATGATTTAGCTGTTCCTTTAATTGATCTTTCTGAAATCTCTAATTCAGATTTAATTTTATTGGAAAGTTCAAAAGAAAAAGTAAATGATGAAAAAAATTCAATTGATTCTCCTTTTAGTTATAAGACTTTACAAGTTATTTCATATCTTTTAGGGTATCAAAATAGATTTTCTGATACGTCTCAAATTGATTTGGATTTGAGTTTCAAAGGTAAAAAAATCATAGATGGTGATTTTTCAAATAAAGATTTAAAGAAATCTATTTTTTATTATTCTGATTTAAGTGATAGTAGTTTTGAAAATACTAATTTACAAAATTCAGATTTTTCATATTCTACTTTAAAAAATATAAATTTTAAAAATTCTAATTTGGAGGGGGTAAATTTTCGTAGTGCAATAATTGATAATGCTGATTTTGATGGAGCAAATATCGATGATACTCAATTTTCACGAAGTAAAATATCTAATACAGATTTGACAAATATTGATTTTAAGGATCAACAATTTCATGCAAGTGCTGTTTATAATTCTGATTTAACTAATGCTACTTTTGAAAATATTGATTTTACTGGTTCATTTGTTACAGACAACATTTTAGATGGGACAACTTTTAGAAATTCTGATTTTTCTGACTCCCTGTTTTTAGACATAAATTTAACAACAGTTGATTTTACTGGTTCTAAATTCTTTAAAACAAGTTTTTATGATACTGATTTTACTGGAACTGATTTTTCAAATATGGATATTCAAAGAGCTTCATTTGCTTTTACAATACTAAAAAATATTAATTTTAAAAATACTGATTTAACTGGTGTTGATCTAACTGGAAAAATATATCAAGACACCCTATTGCCCGGATCTCTAATTGATGAATCTGATTTATCAAATACAGATATGTCTAAAATGTTGTTTTCTACTAGTACATTAGATCAAATACCTGAATATTCAGTAGAATTATTTATTGGGGCACCCACAATAACTAATTCCAACCTTTCAAATGTTAATTTATCAAATGTAATTATGCCTTATCTTATTATTCACAATAGTAATCTTTCTAGTGCCGATCTTTCTAATGCAGATCTAACAAATGCAGAATTAAGAAATGTTGATTTGTCTGGAGCAAATCTAAACGGTGCAAATCTTAAAGACGCAAATATTATGGATGTAAAATTAGACGGTACAATGTTAAATTGTGTTAATCATTCCATTTGTAATTAAAAAAAAGAAGTATCTATACAACAATAACGCCAATATCCAATAAAATACAACAACTGATACTGCAATAATTATGAGTAATCAAGCAGAACTAAAGCAAACGCGTGATGCAATCTTAACAGCAGAGATTGAAAAAATAATTTCTAAAAGAAAGTTGAAAGGCGATAATATTGTTTTCAAAAATGATGAAGAATTCGCTAGATCAGGTATGAAAATCCTAGAAAAATACAATGCTACAGATAGCGAACAAAAATGGTTTCTAGACTTAGTTTAGTTACTCTTTTTCCTTTTTATTGATTTACACATTTTTTTGTCAATAAAATACACGTTCTAGCAAAATTTTAGCCGTAAAACCCCCTCCAATACCGTTTGAATTTAGAATCAATGAGTCATTTGGAAGTCTAAATAGTCATCTAGACCTAGAATAATTTTTCCCTTTTTCTTATTTTATTTTAATATTTTTAGCACTATGTATGACTAGTGTTATTTTTTAAATAAGAAAAATTAAAAAATATTTTATTGAATATACTTGCAATTATCATTCCATTACTTGTTTTGTCATTCCCATTGGCATTTGCTGAATCCTCTAATGTTGGAAGTATATATTGGAAACAAGAAATAATTTCTCCAAATTCATTTGTAGATATTTACGTCCATGATGATGATATGAATAAAAAAGAATATCCTAATTTTGCTGATAAATTTACAATAACTGTTTGGTCTGATTCTTCTCCTGGGGGTCTAGAGATACGAGTTGTAGAAAATGGTGTTTATAGTGGTATTTTCAAAGGAAGTGTTTTCATTGCAGATTCTGGAGATACTGCACAAAATCGTCTAGTGTCTATACCTGGTGATGTTGTATATGCTAAATATTTAGATTTCACAACTCCAAATGATATATCCTCTGAAATTATTTCAGCTGCAATTGTAAAAATCCCTGGCCAAAATATGAATTCTCTTCTTGATCAAATTGATCCTACATTTCGTATATCAAAATCCGTTGAAAAAGTCCCATCTTGGATTAAAAATAATGCAGGCTGGTGGGCAGAAGGAACAATCGATGATGATTCATTTGTTCAAGGAATTCAATTCTTGATCAAAGAGG
>CAJQSE010000003.1 GCA_905612485.1 uncultured Candidatus Nitrosopumilus sp. | reverse complement strand
TAATTCAAGCATTATAACATATGGGACAGATCGATAATTAGCTAAAACATTTTCATATTCTAAAGAGTCAGTAAATCCAGTTGTAAGACGCATCAAAATATGAACTGCAACTAAGCCAACTGCGGCTAAAGCAGTCCCATAGTGAATTTTCATTATTGTGCTTTCTTTCATTTTATTCACCAAACATTACTGCTAATCCATACATCATTGCAACTGCTGCAAGAAGAATGGAAGAGTAAATTCCTATTTTATGTCTATAATTTTGGGATGCTGGATCATATGGATAATCAGGTCTAGCAGGTTTTCCTACACCAACACCTCCATGTCCTAACATAATTCGAATTCCATTTCCAGTATGAAAAACACACATTCCAATTACAAGTGCTAAAAAGATATGTCCTTCAGTAGTTTGAGTTAATGCAAGAAATTCATCCCAACCCATTCGACCTCGTAAAATATTACTTGTTTCATAAATATGTGCAATAAAATATCCTAACAATCCCAATCCACTTAAACGCATTAACAAATATGCAACACGCTCAATTCCATAACGACCAGGGTTGGCCATTCCTTTGATACCTTCGCGATGTTCGTCTTTAGTCATTAGTATTTTCTCTCTACTGGTTGATATTTAGTAATTGTTACAGGATGTGTTTTCATTATTGGTTCATTTGGATCATAATATGCAAGTGTATGATGTAAGAAATTTGTATCGTCACGTTTAGGATAATCAGTTCTTGCATGTGCACCACGAGATTCCTTACGATTAATTGCACCAACTAGAATTACTTCTGCAACTCTAAACATGGAGTCTAGTTCCATAACATTTGCAAAATTAGTATTGTATTCTTTTGCTTTGTCATCAACGTGTTTCCAAGCTTGTTTTTTCAATTCACGAACTTTCTTTAAGCCATCAACAAGATCAGTTTCATTTCTGTAAACATATGCCTTGTCATTCAAAGTATCAGTTAGTTCTTGTCTAATTTCATATGGGTTTACATCGCCATTTCCTCTAAATATTCCATCGTAGATTCTTTTTTCTTCCAAATCAACTAAATGATGAGGCCATTGATTTGATGTTGTCTTATTTTGAATATATTCAATTGCCAGTTCACCTGTAATTTTACCCCAAACAATACATTCTGAAGTTGAATTTGCACCTAAACGATTAGAACCGTGAACACTATTACATGCAGCCTCACCTGCAGCCCAAACACCTTGAATTTCAGTTGCACCATCAATATCAGTATGTAATCCACCCATCATATAGTGACAAACAGGTCTAATATCAAGCAAATCTTTGGCAGGATCAATTCCAGAAAATTTAATTGAAATTTCTCTAATTCCACCTAATTTTTCCTTAATCTTCTCATCACCGAGATGTCGAATATCAAGTTTCATACAATCAGCACCAGTTTCATGTTTGAACCCATTACCTTGTTCCATTTCAGTCATAATAGATCTTGAAACAATATCACGTGGAGCTAATTCCATTTTTCCAGCAGCATAATTTTTCATAAATCGTTCTCCTTTGTTGTTAAGTAAATAACCACCTTCACCTCTAGCACCTTCAGTGATCAATATTCCAGAAGGTAAAATTCCAGTAGGATGAAATTGTACAAATTCCATATC
Source organism: uncultured Candidatus Nitrosopumilus sp. (assembly GCA_905612485.1). GTDB lineage: Archaea > Thermoproteota > Nitrososphaeria > Nitrososphaerales > Nitrosopumilaceae > Nitrosopumilus. Next base: position 1,988 of record CAJQSE010000003.1, on the reverse strand, counting down.
TTTTAATGCCATACCAGCACGAAATCCCATATCCAATCCATCAGGAGTTGAAGATAAAGCATAAGTTGAAAAGCTGTATAAACGTCCAGCACCACCAGTTGCAATGATTAGAGCTTTTCCTTTAATTGTGTAAAATGTGCCAGAAGATAATTCAATTGCAGTAACACCCATGAATGTTTTACCATCATGAATAATTGATGTTACAAACCATTCGTTAAGATATTCAATATTATCATATTTCTGACATGTATCATACAAAGTTTGCATTTCAAAGAAACCAACTTTATCAGATGCATATGTTGCTCTAGGAAAACTATAACCACCAAAATTTCTTTGATCAATTCTACCATTATCTCTTCTAGACCAAGGCATTCCCCAATGATCCAGTTGATGAATTTCTTGTGGGATTTCAACACATAATCTTTCAACAACATCTTGGTCTGCAAGAAAGTCACTTCCTTTTACAGTATCATAAACATGAGATTCAATTGTATCACCTTCATCTTCAAAAAGTACTGCAGCAGTTCCACCTTCTGCTGAAACTGAATGAGAACGCATAACTTGTACTTTAGAAACAATTCCAATCTTTAGATGTGGACCTTTCTTTGCAGCTGCTATTGCAGCTCGTAATCCAGCAAGTCCTGAACCACATATAATCAAGTCAAATTCAAGAGAACTTACCATTTTAATACAAAATCACTATTTTTAGGTTAAATATGAAGTAATATCAGGCATATTTAGAAATGTTAAAATATATCACTAGTGATATCACTAGTGATGATTTCAGAATGGTTTCAAAGAGTAGGAAGTTCAATTCCAAGAGGGTTTTCAAGATATTTTATTTTGGAATTATTAAAAGAGAAAACATACACTGGAAAAGAAATTATTGATTATGCAGTAAAACAAAGTAACGGAATTTGGAAACCATCTCCAGGATTAATTTATCCATTATTAGGTAGACTCTTAGATGAGAATTTAATTGATGAAACAAAAGATGGAAGATATCAATTAACAAAAAAAGGTGCAGATACAGCACAGGATGTTGATAAGATTAATGACATTGTTAAAAATCAGTTAGAAGTTTTATTCAGGTTAGGAAATGTAGGAAGATTTGTTGCAATAGACTTGCTTGAAAAAATTTCTTCAATGGGATCCATTCTAAGTTCTAACATAACAAACATGACAGATGAGGAGACTCAGAAATACAAGAAGTTTCTACAAGATGAATTAAATAAAATGAATGGAAAGAAAGTAAGAAAAGTAGGTAAAGAAATCAAAATAGAATAATAAAAAATAATTCTAAAATAAAATAATTTAAAATCATAAATAATTCAAAGAAAATAGAAATCTATGAAAAAGTTATCTAGAATGATAAAAACGAAAAAACCGCTTGTCATACCAGGTGTATATGATGCAATTGGAGCAAAAATTGCAGAAAAAGTGGGATTTGATGCAATGTTTCAAACTGGATATGGTACATCAGCAACACTATTTGGAATGCCAGATTATGGATTTATTGGTGCAACTGAAACAGTTGATAATGCAAGAAGAATATCAAATGCAATTTCAGTTCCACTTATCGTTGATTCAGATACGGGTTATGGTAATGCACTAAGTGTTTGGAAATTAGTAAAAGAATTAGAATCTGCAGGTGCTGCAGGTATATTTCTCGAGGATCAAAAATGGCCTAAAAGATGTGGACATATGCAAGGAAAGGAAGTCATACCACAAGAAGAATACACAGAAAAACTTGGTGCTGCACTTGATGCACGTGAAAATAAAGATTTCATTATTGTTGCCAGAACAGATTCAAGAGCAACAGAAGGATTAGAAAAATCAATTGAAAGGGGAATTCAAAATAAAAAGACAGGTGCTGATGCTGTATTCATTGAAGCTCCAAGAACATTAGATGAAATGAAGAAAATTGGAAAAGAAATCAAGGCACCATTAGTTGCTAATATGATTGAAGGGGGAGCAACACCAATGAA
>CAJQSE010000002.1 GCA_905612485.1 uncultured Candidatus Nitrosopumilus sp. | reverse complement strand
TCAATTGAGCTTCACCTCTATTGGTTTGATATCCACCAGAAGATGCACTTGTTTGATATCCAACAAGATTGTCAGGAGCAATTCCTTGTTGTCCTACTGCTTGCTTTTTCATTGATCTACTACTCATAATGAAAAATCCAATACCTCCAATAGCTGCCATTCCAGCCATTCCATAAATAATCATAATTGGGAAACCACCAGTTGATGTTGTCATGTAATCATCAGGAGGAGTTGGAGTAACACCAACAATTTCAATACCATCTAAAGTATCTAAAGCACCAAAGCCAATCGTAGACAAGTTTGCTTGATCAGAAGATTGAACGCTTCTCACAGTATAAGTTTGATCAGCCATTACTTCAGCTTCAAATACACGTTCAACTTGTCTTCCTTCTCTAATACTACTTTCACCCATAGTCCAACTAGATACAACAAATCCTGCAATTGAATCATCTAATCCAAATGTACTAGCATCTGCATTGATTCCAGTTGGGTCAAACAAGAAATGCCAATTAGTTAATGGTTGTTCTAAAATAAAATCAGCATTGATTAATTCTCGGTTAAGAACATCTTCAGCTTCAGTTCCTACAAATGTGTTATAGAGTAAAGGTTCTTGGGTTTCAAGAACGCCAAGAGGGATATTAATTTCTAAGCCATCAATCATAATTGAAGAAGTAGTACTTAATCCTCTCCATCCCAAGTCAACTAATTTCTTTTGAGAATTTTCAGTAATAATATAATTAGTTATAGTTCCTTCTAAGACTACACGATAATCAATAGATGTTTGTAGATTTCTACCTTTTAATTGAAATTCATACGTTACATTCAAATCTGAAATTTTTGCTTGACTTCCATCAGATTGAATTCCATTGTTAAGTTTAGCAATCAATTGTTGAACTCCAGGATTTGTTGCATCAGCAGTTCCAGATACATTCCATTCAGTACCCCCTAACTCATCAAACAAATCACCCCCATTTGGATATTCAACAAAGATAGTTTTTAGATAACTCATTTTAAATGGAGATTCAGCGTTATTTGGATTAATTCTAGTATCTAATTGTGCACCCCAAGCAGGAGCACTCGTACCAATAATAATAAGACCAGCAAGTAAAATGGTTAAAAATACAGTCTTAGCCACGACTAAAATCCTTCAAATAACCGTAATAAACTTATCCTAATTTTTTGTGATAAATGTCAATATGACAAAATCAAGATCTTCTAAAAAGTAATATGGAGTAAGTGTTATGAAAAAATAGTTTTAAGGATATGATATGATATGATTACAGTACTAGCAGGAGGAACAGGATCGGTCAAACTTGTAAGAGGTTTGGTTGCTCAAGAGAAAAAGGTCAACGTAATTAGTAATGTTGGAGACAATTATTGGTTATACGGACTTTATGTATGTCCAGATATAGATACAATAATTTATGGATTAGCAGATTTACTAGACGAAGAAAAAGGGTGGGGAATTAAAAAAGATACATTCAATTTTTTGCGTCAAATGGAAGTGTTTGGAGAAGAAACATGGTTTGGGGTAGGAGACAGAGATGCAGCAACACATTTGATCAGAACAAACATGTTAAAAAATGGAAGAAATCTAAGTGACATTACAAAATGGATGTGTGAAAAATTTGCAGTTACTGCAAATATAATTCCAGTTACAGATAATACAGTTGAAACAAGAATAACTACAAAAAAAGGAGAATTGCATTTACAAGAATATTGGGTAAAACATAGAGGTATGGATCCAGTAGAAGGAATTCAATATGTAGGAGCAGATAAAGCTAGACCAAATCCAGAAGCAATTAATGCAATTCATGATGCAGATATGGTCATACTGGCACCAGGTAATCCACTAACATCAATTGGTCCAATGTTACAACTTAAAGGAATTAGAAAAGAATTATCAAAAATGAAGAAAAAAGTTGTTGCAGTAAGTCCATTAATCGGGGATAATTCAATTAGCGGTCCTGCTGCAAAATATATGCAAGCAGCTGGAATAGAATCAAATGCATATGGATTAGCAAAAATGTATTCAGACGTATGTTCAAATGTTGTTGTAGATACAAAAGACAAAGCACTTGTTAGTAAAATACAAGGATTAGATATGAAAGCATATGAAACTAAAATTACTATGAAAAATAAATTGGCAGAAGAGGCATTAGCAAATTTCATTTTAAAACAAGTGCACGTTTAATTTGAAAATAGCAGCAATAATTCCAGTAAAGACATTTTCAAATGCAAAAACAAGATTACAATTACCTGCAGAAAAAATAGAAGAATTATGTAAAATTATGTTAGAAGAAATATTGCAGGTATTGTCAGTATCATCAAAAATTGAAAAAATAATTCTAGTTACAAAAGAACAAAAAGCCATAGAAATCGGTAAAAAATTTAACACCGTTACAATAATAGACGAAAAAGAAGAAAGTGTAAATCAAGCAGTTTCTCTTGCAGATAAATATCTGTTAGAAAATAATTTTAATGCATCAATTGTGTTTCCTCAAGACATACCATATATCAAAACAGAAGATGTGGATTTCATATTAAAACATCAAATGCATCCAAATTTTGCAATAATAGTCCCATCACGAAAGTTTGATGGAACAAATGCGCTTGTAAGAATGCCAATAGATCTCATGAAAACACACTATGATGATGATAGTTATAGAAATCATATGATAACAGCAAAAGAACATACACTAAATGTTGCAATGATATTTGTAAAACGGATAATGTTAGATGTAGATGATAAGGAAGATTTAGAATTTTTATTAGAACAAAATGAAAAACCAGATCTGATAGAAAAAATGAAAAAAATTCTAAATTAAAGATTTTTTTAAATAAAATTTATTTAAAATCAAAATACAGACAGCCAAGATTCCAGATGATAAAAACAGTAATTCCAATGTAGACATTAATGGGTTAAAAAATGCAGCCTCTAAAGGAACAGAATTTATTTGAGAAATAAAATGAGCGTATGCAAAAATAAAGTAATTTGTAGCCCAGTGAATTAAAAGAGAGGCAACAATTCCATATCTAAGATAAACCCAACCTAAGATCACACCACCTGCAGTTGCTTGAACAAATTTACCATCACTCCATGAATCACTAAATGCAATATGGGCAAATCCAAACGCAACACCTACAAAAATAATTATAAAAATTGCTTTTTTAGAATCAAGTATATTTAATGAGGTAGGAGTCCATAGACATTTTAGAAAATAACGTATTGAGGCCCTACCAGAATACAATACAAACAATGGAATTCCAATTAAGAGTATACGAAAAACAAATTCTTCCAACAGAGGAGCAAGAGAGACATAAAAAAATTGAATTAAATTATTATCGCCAAGAGGAGGGACAGTTATTATTCCAAATGACTCTTGAATGAAGTTGATTAATGCAGAAATTAAAATTAAAATAGATAGCCATTTTGTGATAGCAAACATATAATTTAATTTAACATTATAGTGTCCCATGGAAATTAATGATGAAATAGATTTTAGAAAATTTTGTTTAGGTCCAAGAATTGAAATTATAAAAATGCCAAGATAAAACACCCATAAAATAATAAAAACATCTCCAATACTTACATCAAAAGAGGATTGGTAGAAATCAGTGTTATGAAAAATATCTAGATGTGTAATTGGATAATCATAATTGATATCATCACCAATATCAGTTTCAAATATAACATAGATTCCAATAGGAAAAGAAATTAGAAGTAAACCAAAAATTATAGATAATAAAGCAGTAAAAGGAATTCCAAGTAATTGAATTATTTTATTTTGATTTTGCAATTTTGTTCTAGTGAAGTTCTATAGTGTCTGCAGCAAAACCCAAATGAACTAGAGTTTCCTTGATTGTATCTCTATGATCACCTTGTAAGAAGATATAACCTTCTTTTGCAGTTCCACCACAAGCATATTTATTTTTAAGATCCTTTGCAACATGTTCTAAATTATTCAATTTTGGATCTAATCCTTCAATCATAGTACCTTTTTTCTTAAACCTTCTAGTTTCTAATCGAATTATAATTTTAGTACTATCTTTTGCAAGTTCTCCACATGCACACAAGTCTTCAGGTAGACCACAAGTATTACAAATTACTGCCATACGTTCGAATGATTTCGATAAAACACACTATTAAGCCTTGTTTGGATACGAAAATCAAAAACAATCAGATTTTTTAAATACCAAAATAAGAAAAAACCATGACAGAAGAACTTAGAAAAAAAGCTGCTGAAATGCTATTAAATGGTGCAACTTTACTCAGTGAGCCATGTCCATATTGTAAGGGAGTAAGAGTCATGAAAGAAGGTCATGCATTATGTACAAATTGTGGACGTGTACCAGAAGAAAGAAAAATATCAACAGATGTAATTCAAGAAAAAACAGAAACCCCCCTAAAAAAGACATTACAAAAAAAATTAGACGTATTATCAAAAGAATTAGAACAAGAAATCGATCATGAAAAACAACAATCCATACTCAAATCCATCAATCTAGTATTAGAAATGATAGAAAAAATCAAATAGAAATAATAAAGTTTTTATGTCAAAATTTATTTTCCTGAATCATAATGGCAGATAAGAAAGCAGCTCCACTTCCAGCATCAAGTGGAGGACTCATGAGATTCTTTGAGGATGAAACAAAAGGTTTCAAAATGGATCCAAGAATAGTAGTTTCAATTCCCATCAGTTTAATTGCAATTTCATGGATAGCAGACCTATTTTTCGCTCCGTGAAAAAACAATGGAACAAGAATCAGATGATGTTTCAAATATTCACAATAGATTTTCACTTACTTTAGTAAATCCAGGATCTCATTATTTTTCATTAGCAGCTTCTCTAGGAGTAGGATTAGTAATTGTACTTGCAACATATTTGGGGAATCTCAATAATCTTAACTTAGAAGAATTTTGGTATAGGATACCAATGGTATTAGGAGTAATGGCCATAATGCAATTACTAGATATTAAATTTGCAAAGAAAAAAGAATATTCAAAATCATTACATTCATCACTTTTTGGAAATATGCTTTGGGTAGTTACAATTCTAATGGGATTACTATCAAGTCTAGTGTTATCAAAAGAAACATCATTGTTTTTTATTACATTTGGAATGATACTGTTTGCAAGTTTTAGAATTGGTTTATACACAACAACATTAGGAGCAAGTCTGAAAAAAGCATGGGCAATTGCTTTCATTCAACCACTAGCAATATTTTTTGTGTTAATTCCACAAGAATTATGGATTTCAATGCTTAGTAATCCAATTGCAATAGGATATGGATTTTCATTTTTAATTATTGCAACTGCATGGTCAATAGTGACAGATAGAGCAGGAAGACCAGGAATGAAAAGTACACATAAAACTATTCAAGCATATCTTGCATCGCAAGGTAATGATGTAAAAGATGCTGAAGAATTAATGGAAGAACATGCAACTGAAACTAAAGTTGGGACATCTCAAATAAAATTCTCATCACAAGATGGAACTAAAGAATTTAGAATGGTATTACCAGAAATACACCCAGGACCTTACCATCCAGTGGGAGGCAGTAACATACCATATCTAATCTACAAAAATTTATCATCATCAGCAATGGTAATGCATAGTATTTCAGATCATGCATTAAATTTACCGTCACGAAACGAAGTAAGCAATTATTTAAAAAACTTAGAAAAAAGCGAAGTGAAAGAAGAAGGTATGAAATGTACAGAACCAGTAGTGGTGCAAATAAACAAGGCAAGAGTTACAGGAATGCTTTTTGGAAATAATCCATTACTATTTTTATCATTATCACCACATGGTATGGAAGATATTCCCAGTTACATGAAAAAAGAGATTGAGCAGTATGCTAAGAATAGAAATTTTACAAAAATAATGGCCGTAGATTGTCATAATGCAATGGGTGAAGAAATATCAAAAGAAGATGGAGAAGACATGTTAAAGGCTGCAAAATCATGTTTAGATTCATTAATTGTAAAAAATAGTTTTCCAATAGAGTTTGGATATGCAAATACAAATGACATGGATGTATGGACAGAAGATCTTGCAATGGGAGGACTAGGCATAACTTGTTTGAAAATTAATAATAAAAAATATTTTCTGGGATGGGCAGATGCAAATAATATGGAAAATGGAATTAGAGAGAAAATTATAGAAAATTTTTCAAATAACGGATATAATTTATTAGAAATTTGTACATCAGATACACATTATGCAGCAGTTAAAGCCAGAAATAGAAATGGATATTATCAATTAGGACTAATTACTAGTGGAGATAAACTTTCAAAATGGTTTATGAAAATTGCAGAAAATGCACAATCTAACATAAAATTAGCAAAATATGAAATTTTAGAAAATGAAACAGAGTTAAAAGTAATGGGTCAAAGTATCTATGAAGACTATTCAAAAGCTTTGGAAAAGTCATTAAAAATTACTAAAATTTTTGTAATTGCAAGTCTAGGATTATTTATCACTAGTCTGTTTCTATAGTTTTCATCTGATCAATATTTCCATAAAACTCATCAATAAATGAAGAAAATTGAAAAATAGGTACGATTGGAACTTTATCAATAAAATCAATTTTGTCCTGATATAGAGTTACAATTACAGGTACAGCCATAGATCCAGCAGTTTTTGCAACATATTGTTCTGTTCTTTCAATTTGTTTTTGAACAGCAGATGTTAATGAGGATGAACTATATCTCTTCCAATGTTTGCAATCAATTAGTATTGCAATTCCCAAACGAATTCCAACAACATCAATTTCCATTCTTGGTTTTGTCAACATTAAATTTTTAATTACTGCAAAATTTTTTGAGGATAAGATTTCAGCAGTTAAACCTTCAAAGTCTCTCCAATCTAACGCAATTGAAATTTCATCTAATGGAAATCCATTTTGAAATAAAATAATAGCAATTTTTAATTTATCGCCATCTTCAAAGTAGTAAAAATTATCTTTTAAATTTCCAATACCAGTATTGATAAAATTATTTAGTATCTTTTCAGAATTATCCTCGTCAATTTGAGTTACTTTAGAAAAGTCCTTAACAGATACACCACCTTGAATGATTCCATTTAGACCAACAATCATTTTTGGATGAATTTTCAATTATAATTTTTGAATAACATCAAGGATATAGGTTTTAGGTGATGAGAGTATCAGATAATTATGATATAGGTTTTATTACAAGCATTAGAAAATGGTAATATGAAAAAAATGCTAGTAATCATACTAGCTTTTTCAATTATAGCAATAACATATAATGAATCATTTGCAGAAAAAAATACATTTGTAGATTCAATAAAGTTCATTCAATATTTAGATGAAAATACAGCATTAGAAGAAGTAAAGAACGGCAATCTTGATATGTATTATTATCGAATTTCATCAGATAGATTAGAAAATAATCAAGCAAGGGAAGGATTGAAAGTTTTTGATTCTGCAGGTGGATCTTATAGTTTACTAGTAAATCCAGCAGAATCTGAAAAATTTAATCCATTTTCAAAGAAGGATGCAAGGTTTGCATTAAACTATCTAGTAGATAGAAAATTAATAGTTAATGAATTAATGGGAGGTTATGGGGCTCCAATCAAATCATATTATGGACCAACTGATCCAGAATACCTTACAATAATCAAAGAATTAGAATCATTTAATTTTAAATATAATCCCACATTGGCTGAAGAAATTATTTCAAAATCAATGACAGAAAGAGGAGCACTAAAAATCAACAACAAGTGGATGATAAATGATAATGAGATAGAGATTAGGATTTTTATCAGAAGTGATGATCCAGTTAGAAAGTCAATTGGTGAAATATTATCAGTTGAATTAGAAAAATTAGGATTTACAGTAAAAAAAGACTATGGTGATTTGAATAAAGCATTTGTTGTAGTGTATGGATCAAATCCTGCAGACATGAATTGGAATTTATACACAGAGGGATGGGGACGTTCTGCATTTGTAAAATATGATTCGATAGGATTAGGGCAAATGTATTCACCATGGTTTTCAAACATGCCAGGTTTTAACAATCCATCATATTGGAATTATGAAAATAAAAAATTGGATGAATTAACTCAAAAGATTTACAAAGGTGGTTTTGAAACCTCAGAAAAAAGATCACAGTTAATTCAAGAAGCAGTAATAGAAGGAATTAATGAATCAGTAAGAATTTTTTTGGCAAGTAAAGTTGATCAGTATGTAGTAAATCAAAATGTGGATGGAGTAATCAACGATTTAGGGGCAGGAGTTCCAAGTAGATTCACGCCAATTAATGTAAAAACTAATGATGAAAAATTAACAATCGGAGTAAAGCAAATTTATCAAGGAGCATGGAATCCAATAATGGGATTAACAGATACATACAGTAGACATATCTGGGGAATAATTTCAGATCCCATAACATTCAAGCATCCTTTTACAGGTGAAACATTTCCAGTAAGAGCACAATGGGAAATTGAAACATTAGGATTAAATGAAAAGATCAAAGTACCAATTGAATCAAAAATGTGGAATCCATCATTACAGAAATGGAGTAATGTATCTACAGATACATGGGCAACAAGTAAGGTAACTTTTGATTTTGAATTCAGTAATTGGCATAATGGGGAATCAATGGATATGAATGATATTTTGCATTCGTTGTATTTTACAATGGAGTGGGGAACACAAAGTGATGAAAATGATAAAACATTTGATACAGAATTCACACCGAGAGCAGCACAGAGTATCCAGACAATTATAGGAGTGAATCAACTTGATAAGGACACAATAGAAGTGTATGTAAATTATTGGCATTTTGATGAGAATGAAATTGCAGAATGGGCATCATTATGGAGTCCAATTCCATGGGAAATAACTGTAGCTATGGAAAAAGCTGTAATGGATGGAAAAGTATCATTTTCAAGATCAGGTGCAACAAATAAGAATGTAAATTGGTTATCGCTAATTATTCCAAATGATGCAGAAATTATCAAAGAATACTTACAGGAATACAAAGACAATAAAGTCATTCCAAATGCATTAAAAGAAAATGAAAATCAATACCAATATTATGAAAATAGGTATGATTCATCAATTAAATGGATTGAAAAAAATAATCATGCAGTAATTAGTAATGGTCCATTTTATTTAGAAACATATTCACCAGAATCAAGAACCATTACAGTAAAAACATTTGAAGATAATTCATATCCATTTAAAAATGGAAAATGGTCTGAATTTGAAAATGTACAATTTCCAATTATTAAAAAGATTGGCATGGATAAAATAATTCAACAGGGAAAAAATATGGAAATTATAATTGAAACAGAAGAAGCAGATTCAATATTATATTTCATCATAGATAGTAAAGGAAAAATTCAATCATCAGAAAAATTGAATATAGATGAAGGTACAGTTACTATAAAAATTACATCAAAAGTAACAAAAAAATTACAACTAGGTGCAAATAATATTAAAATATTTGCAATATCAGATTCAGTTTTAAAACCAGATTTTTATGAATCAAATTTCCTAGTTAGTGAGAATAATTCAAAAATATCTATTCCAATAATTAATTCATCAAATATTAAAAATGAAAAAAATTACAATATAGAGTTAATTTCTATCACAGTAATAATACTGATTATAGGGATCATAATATTTGTGAAAATCAAAAATCAAAGTAAACCATAATCATTAAGAATAGTTTGAATTTGTTCTTCATTTTCAGCTTTAGAATAATCATTTAGTAGATTTTGATTCAAATCATAGAAAGTATGACCCCACTTGAATTTATTTAATAATTCTAAACTTTGTTCTTTAAAACCAAGAATAAATAATGACCCAGATAGAGCTTCAGCAGTAGTTAATTTATTTAATTTTGAATAATTTACAGGGTTTCCAGCAAATAATGGAGGTAATTTTCTTTTTATGCCATTAAATTTTTGAGAAAAAGCATGATCTGCAAGATTCCAAGAACAATCAATCCCAACAATTGCACTGATAAGGGATCTATCTTTTGCAAGTAATGTTTTTTCAGAGAAAGGATCTAAAACCAATCCCTTGGAGCCTATTTTTTTAATATTTTTAGCAAGACCAAATTTCACCATTTTTGCAGCAGTGCATTTTTTTGGATCATCTTGATAAAACATTAAAACTTGTAATTTCAATCTAATTAATTATTAAATTACAAGTATTTTGAATTTACTGTAAAGTTTTGTAAGTTACCTTATAGTATAATCTAGAAATTTCATTATCTTTAATCACCTCAACATTCCAATTTGTATCAGGTAGAAATTCATCAGATGATTCTGGCAATATACTAAATTTCTCTAAACGTACATCAGGGCCAGAATATCTAACATTAAAATTAAATCCATCAACTTGTACCACTTCAAAAATTTGTCCAGGTTTTCGAGTAGATTCACTTACTAAACAATCAGAATTTTGACCAATAATACAAATTCCAGATTCAGATGTAACTTGTAAATTAACAGTAGATTGAGCATTCTTAGATATTGTCAACATAGAACCAGATAGAACTCTAGGTTTTACTGATTGTTCATTAATTATTTTTTCTTGTGTATTAATTGAAATTAAATTATCAGAGATACGATTAACTTTTTCAATAATAGTTTTAACATTAGAAACAACATATCCACCTGCATCCTTTGCTACATTAGAAGAAGGTTTACCAGGAATAGATGAATTAGGATTTCCACTACCCACAGTAACAACAGATTCAGAATTTGTTTCAGAAACAATTGAAAACTTTTCAGAAATCAAAAGACCGCCATAATTTGCTTTTACAACATAGTCACCCTCAGGAAATATAACAAAAGGAATTCTAACTTCAACAGCAAATTCGCCAGAACTGTTTGGAACTGCAGTAGAAGTAAATGGCACAGTTTGACCTTTTTTATCACTAGTATCATCAGTCATTCCAACAAAACTTACAAGTTTTCCATCAGAAGTATAGAAATTAAAGTATACAACCTGATAGTAAATATCACTATTAGAATCAAAATTTGGGAGAGTACCCGAAATAGTCATATAATCATTTTCAATGTATTGGAAATCATCCAGAGTCATAATCATAGCATTTGAAATAGAATCTTCAGCCTCAACTATATTTTCAATAAGAGTAAACATTGTAGATGCAATGTGTTCAGAATACTCTGCAGTTACAACATAATCACCATAAACAGGAGTAGCAAAATTTATCAAAATAGATGTATTAAATTCCCCATCAACAGTAAACAAATTTCCAGTACTAATTTGTTCACCAGTTGGATCAATTACAGTAAATTTCATACTTTCAAAAGGCACTATTTCAGAAGTTATACCAGTTATCAAAATAGATTGGTCTAAAAGATATTCATTTTGGTCAGTTTGAATACTAAAAACAGAATTAACATCATCATCAACTTGAATTATTTTAGATTCAACAGAAAAACTAGTATTTGTAGTTACACCAGCATAATTTACAGTTACAACATAAGTACCCTCAGAAAATCCCAAGACTTGAACTAAGTTCAAAGTAATTTCATAGTTTAGATTAGAATCAGGATATAGAGAAACTGCTTGTTGATAGTTAGGGCCTAAAATATTTATCAAAATTGGTTCAGCTTGAAAAGTAGGAATTTGGACAAAAACGTATTCAGAAACAGTTCCTCGAATAATTGCAGGGTCATCAAAATTGTATATTGATTTATCAGATGCAACAGTAACTACAACTGGTGAAGAATTTGAAAATTCTATAAATTTACCATTAGAACTACCAGCAGATGCAAGAGAAAATTCCCAATCAGAAAATCCATCATAACTTCTTTGCCAAGATGAAAAATCATTTTCTAAATCAGCAATGAAGGGAGTTGTATCAATGATTATCCCATCAGTATTTCTTAATTCAACTAATTCACTTGAATCAGTAAACCAAATTTTTTCATAATTAAATATCAAAAAATTTCCAGGAGAAATAATAGTCCCATCAGGAATAGTGAATGTTTTTTTCAAAACTGTTGTAGATGCAATTTCCCAACCACTCAAATCAACATCAGAATCAGTAGGATTGTAAAGTTCCACCCATTCAGAAATAGATTGAGAATCATCACCAAAAGGATTAGTATCAACTTCATTAATTACAACATGATCAGAAATTGTTTGGGCATATACAGAAGTAGATATTCCAGAAATTAGAATTGCAAATAATATTAGAAGTATTGGGCGATTCATTGGAATTTCCTATATTTTATTAAAAAATGACTCATTTTAGAATTAAATGGAGAAAAAGTTGAGCTATTTGTTAAAGTCAAAGATATTAAAATCATGAAAAATAAAGCAAATTATAGAATATTAAGAGATACGTAGAACTCATTCTTCAAATATATCACAATTTGGGCATTTTTTATTGGTAATTTTAGAACCACATTCCATACAAATACCCTCACCCACATCTTGTTGGATTAATTGACGTTTCTTACCAACATAGATCTTGACTCCAAAATATAGTCCAATTACTATAATTGCAGAATAAGCAGGACCCAAGTATTGAATCAATCCAAGCATTACTAGTATCAAACCAGCAATCAAAATAATGTCACGACGCTCAAATTTCATAAAAATAAATCAAATTGAATCGATAAAAGTATGCCGGGCTCAGTACCATTAGTTTACTTCATTTTAAAGTCATTTCTCTAACTCGTCCTCATTGCTCGGCAATGTAATGAGAAGATAATTTGATAATAAGATAATGGTTGAAGTGGGACCGGCGAAATTTGAATTCGCGACCTCTGCGTCCCAAACGCAGAATCATACCAAGCTAGACCACGATCCCAGCGAAATACGAAAACGCCCCAATTTAAGCTTCACAGATAATAATTTTAAAGGTAGATAGAGGATGAAAATTATGCCATTTGATGATTATGTCAAAGCAGGAAAAATTGCAGCAGAAGTTAGAGAGATGGTCAGAGTCAAAGATTGGATAGGAAAAACAGTGTATGAAATGTGTGAAGAAGTTGAAAATGAAATTAAAAAAAGAGGGGCACAATGTGCATTTCCAGTTAATGCAAGTATTAATGAAATTGCAGCTCATTATACAGCAGAGCCAAATGATCCAATTACAATCAAAGATACAGATTTAGTAAAAATTGATCTTGGTGCACAAATTAACGGATACATTGCAGATACTGCAGTTACAGTTTGTTATGATGCACAATTTGATGGATTAGTTCAAGCAGCTGAAGAAGCATTGAGTAACGCAATGTCAATGATTAAAACAGGTGTCAAAGCAAGTGATATTGGTCGTACAATTGAATCTACAATTAAACAAATGGGATTCAAACCAATTGCAAATCTTAGTGGACATTCATTAGAACAATACACAATCCATGCAGGAAGATCAATTCCAAACATTTGGTCAATAGGAGGATTTTCACTTTCAGAAAATACAGCTTATGCATGTGAACCATTTGTTACAACAGAACAAGGTGGAGGGTTTGTGAGAAACGGAAAAATAAAAAATATTTTTGCCATAAATTCTAGAAAGAAAACAAAAAATGATGAAGCAGATAAATTATTGAATTTCATCTGGGAAAATTTCAACATGTTACCATTTGCACTAAGATGGATTACAAAAAAAATGGAAGAAAAAGAAGCTAGAGAATTATTAGATATTTTGATAAAGAAAAAAGCAATACAAGCATATCCAATACTAATAGAAATAAATGAACAAAGAGTAGCTCAAGCAGAGCACACATTCATTCCAATGGAAAGTGGAGTTACAGTAACAACTAAATCAATAACTCAAAAAAATGAGTGAAGAGATCAGATCATGCCCAAAATGTGGTAAATTAATGTTTAAAGAGCAAGGTGAAGCAGTTTCATGGTTTTGTCCAACATGTAATCTTAAATTTAGAACAAAGTGATTTTTCTTTGACCATATTGATCTAATACTAAATTCAATAAATTTTCAGTCTGAGACAGATTTGGAATTTTAGATTTATTTGTTATAATTCCAGATTTTATTGCATTAAGATATTTTATTTTATATTTTACTTGGATAGTTTTTTGTTTTTTTGTTAATCCAGAATTTTTTAAATCAGAAATATTTGCTAAAATGTCAGCAAATTTAACGACCTTTGCTTGCCAAGAGGAATTAGATAATTGTTTTAAATAATTTTTTTCTTGTGGATTTGTAGGTAGACGAGTTTCTTTTGTCACATCAGATACAATTTGAGCAGTTTGTTTATCAAAGTATTTTAAAATATCATCAAAATCAAACGATGTGTCCTCGATAGAATCATGTAGCCATCCGGCACACAAAATAGATTCATCATCAATCCCCATCATTTCAAGATTATTTACGACATCACGTAAATGATACCAGTAGGGAGTTTTATTATTATTACGATATTGGCCCTTGTGTTGTTTTATAGCATATTGTTTTGCTAAATTTAATTTATTTTTTAACATGTTACTATTCAATTAAGAAAATTTACCATATTTATCCAATTACAATATAAAATAATTTTAAAAAAATTATCTTTCTAAAATTTCACCAAATATTTTTTCAATAGTAGTAATACCATCACAAAAAGTACATTTTGATGAGATTGTAAATAAAATGTCACCTTCAGAAAAATCTCTTTTGTGTAATTTTTCACATTTTGGGCATTTTTCAATAGTATATGCAAGGGTTGTTTTTTCTTTAGAAAATATCATTGTGGAACTCCCGAAGTATTTCCAACACCAATTATGACTACAGACTGCCCTTCAAGAGTATTTTCAAGAATCATTTCATATACTTGTGAGCGCACATTGTCAGCCTGATCTGCAATTTCTTTAGTCATTAAAGTAATTGCTTCTTTTACAGATTGTTTAATCACAATTGAGAAAATAGGAATGTTATTTTGAGTTGCAATATTCTCAATTTGGAATTTTTCAGTTCCAATACCACCAATTGCTGCACCAAATCCACGTGCAACAGATGCAGAATCTTCACCCTCCATTTTTAATGCAGCATCAATCATAATTACTACATCAATTTTATTATCATTAACAATTTTTTGTAATGCATCATCAGGTCTACCAACAGTGGAAGCAGGACCTTCTGCTTTTAATAAAAATAATTTTCTTCCTTTATAATCTATTTTTGCAAGAGCAGTTTGAAATGAAATAATTTCTTTTTCAACATCTAACATCATTTTCCCAACAACCATTGGTCCAATTCCATCACCAAGGGGTTGTCCTGTTTTAAATGCAGGAATAGCAGCATTCATCGCTTTTGCATGTTCCATAAGAAATGGAAGAATCATTTGAACAGGTAAAATTAAGGGATAGTTTTTTTGTTTTTTTGCAGTCAAAAACATATGATTAACTATCTTGTGAATCATTTGTAACGATGATGCAATTTCAAGTAAAGTTTGAATCCGACTTAATTCAATCTCATTAAGTTTAGGAGAAAGGGATTTCACATGATTGCGAGTATAATCTTCTCTTGATCTTACAGTATGGCGTACTTTTTCAACAATTCCATTAGGATCCATATCAACAGGCATTATTGTAAAATAATCTAAAAATTGTTCAATTTTTTTTGTAGGATCAACTGTAGAATCAATATTTTTCTTTACATAATCAATTAATTCTTTTTTAGAATTCACTTTAAACCCATTTAATTTTTTGATTCCTTTTTTAATTTCACCAGAAGTAACTAAGAGTTGAATTTGTTGTCCATAAAATACAAAAAGAATTATTGGAAGAATCCAGATTAACATCATTAATGGATTTGTCTCATCACCCATAGAGAACATTTGATCAAAATCAAAATTTGTGAAATTCAATAAGGATAAAAAATTTCAAATCTAAATTAAATGATTCGTCAAATTGGTAAAATGTAACTAAATCCTCAAAATTCGATAAGAAATAGTCCTTTTATATAGTAGAACGCAAAAAAACTGGACATGCCACAAACAAAACCATTGATAAGTATAGTTAACGTAGTAGCCTCAGCATCAGTTGATCAAAAAATGGATTTAAACGATATTACAAGAAAGTTTCCAGATGTAGAATATCATCCAGATGTATTTCCAGGCCTAGTTTTTAGATTAAAAACTCCAAAGAGTGCAACATTGATTTTT
>CAJQSE010000001.1 GCA_905612485.1 uncultured Candidatus Nitrosopumilus sp. | reverse complement strand
AAGAAGATTTGGTTATAATGAGAATTGTTCCAAATGATGGTCCAGTTCCAGATTTTGAAGCAGGTCAATTCCTTACATTAGGTTTACCAAATCCAGCAAATGATGGAAAAATTGTTAGACGAGCATATTCAATTGCATCTCATCCAGAAAACAAAGAGTATATTGAATTTGTAATAAGATGGGTTAGAAAACCACTTCCAGGAAGATTAACTACTCAAATATTTAATGCAAAAGAAGGAGATGAAATCCTTTGGTTAAAACCTACAGGTAGGGCATTAGGAATTAGTGAAGAATTACCAAATGGTGAAAAAGATACAAGAAGAATAATTTGTATTGGTGGTGGAACTGGATTGGCACCATTTGTCAGTTTTGCACAACATCTTCATGATACTAATGACAAACGAGAGATTGTTGTTTTACATGGTGCAAGTTACGTTGATGAATTAAGTTACAAAGATTTGCTAACGGGTCTTGAAGATGAGAGTATTGCAAAAGGTAAGGATGAATGGAATTTTAAATATCGAGCAGCAATTAGTAGGCCACAAGAATGGTTTAACAGAAGTTGGGCGGGTCAAATTGGAAGAGTTGAAACATTTCTAAGACCTAGGGGTGTAGACATGTCACCATTAGAAGAATTAATTGACGATAAAATTACTCAAGAAAATACAATTTTCTATGTTTGTGGTTGGCAAGGAACCATTGATGGAGTTATGGACTTTTTAAAACCCAAAGGATTCATCACTGAACATGATAAACGTGAAGATGGAAGCTTTGAAGTTAAGTACGAATCATACGGATAGAATTATTCATAAAATTAATCATTGAAATATGAGAATTATTTAGAAATTATAATTGACAACAGCCCTATACCTTGCTCATCTAAATCCAGTAACAAATGCTCATGTAGAGATCATTAAAGAATTGAAAAAAGATGCGGATATTGTAAAAGTTATGCCAGTGATTTTCAAGTATGACGAAAGAGAAGTGAATAGTAAGAGTTTTCCATTTAATTTTGAAACTAGAAAAAAGATGCTGGAATCAATTTTTGGAGATTCAATCAAAATAACTGATGATTATGCATTTATAGCACCGTTCAAAAAATATCTCCCACCATTAATAAGAAGAAAATCATGGAAACTAAGAAAACAAATCCTTAATGGGGTTGAAGGGGATTATTTTTCATATACGGGTGATAAGGCAGAAGGATACATGTTGAAAATGTATGGATTAAAACCAAAAATTGGTGAAAGAAAATCTCTTTCTGCAGCATCAGTAAAAGAAAAATTGTATGAGGCTGCACAAGGTAAAGAATCATCATGGAAAGAAGATGTTCCAGAAAAAATTATCAAAATTATTGAAGATGAATGGAAAACTGTAGAAAAATATTCATCGAGTGAAGATATGACTACACGAGTAGTAGGAATGAAATTTCCTAAAGAAGGTTGGTCAAAAAAATGAATATTTTTTTACAAAGTAATGAATTGTAAAATAAATTGAAAATAGATTAATAGAGATCGTCTAAAACTTTTGTATGAAACTTCCACTTTCAAAATATGTGTGGTTTGATGGAAAGTATATCCTTGCAGAAAAAGCCCAAATACCAATAACTACTCATGCTCTCCATTATGGAACATCAATTTTTGAAGGAATTAGAGCATATTGGAATGGAAAAAATCTTCATGTATTTAGATTAGAAGAACATGTAAAGCGATTTAGAAAATCAGGCCAATTTTATAACATTTCATTAAATTTTACAGATGAACAAATAACTAATGCAATAATAGGAATTTGTAAAAAAAATAATATTAAAAAATCCTGTTACATTAGACCATTTTATTTTGTAGGAGATTATGGGATTAATCTTCATGTAACAGAAAAATCTCCAACAAATGTTGCAATTTTTACATTTCCATTTGGGGATTTATTTAATAAAAAGGGCATTACCACAACAATAGTATCTTGGAGAAAATTCTCAGATAATTCTACTCCTACACAAGCAAAAATGGGAGGAAATTATCTCAATTCAATTATTGCAACACAAGAAGCAAAAAGAGTTGGCGTAGATGAAGCAATTTTACTTGATCAAAATGGAAATGTAAGTGAGGCACCAGGGGAAAACATATTCATTGTAAAAGAAGGTCAATTAATTACACCATCATTATCATCTTCAGCATTAGAAGGTATAACTAGAGATGCAGTACTCAAAATTGGAAAAGATTTAGACATGGACGTAATTGAACGAAACTTCAAGAGAAGTGAACTAATAATGTCAGATGAGATTTTTCTAACAGGTACAGCTGCGGAAATTACACCAGTAATTTCTATGGATTCTAAAAAAATAGGCAATGGAAAACCAGGAGGCATTACAAAAAAAATGATGGAAGAGTATTCAGATATAGTAATGAATAAAAATATAGATTATGCTCATTGGTTGACTGAGGTTTATTAGATGAAAATTGTTCAAATTGGAACTGGCGGATGGGGGAAAAACCATACTAGAATTTTATCAGAGTTAGGTGTACTTGTAGCAATATGTGATGCTAATCCGGATAAAAGTAAGGAGTATGGAGAAAAATATTCGGTAAATAATTATGAATCATTAGATGAATTATTACGTTCTGAAGAATTTGATGGTGCATTTGTTGTCACACCAACATCAACACATACAGAAATTGCTATGAAATTATTGGAATCAAAAAAGCATGTCTTTGTAGAAAAACCAATGACATACAAATCTGAAGATGGTGAAAAACTTGCAAAACTTGCAGAAAAAAATAAAGTAATTCTTACATGTGGATATATTGAAAGATTCAATCCAGCAGTGAATGTTGTAAAAAAAATGGTTAATGAAAAAAAATATGGAGAATTAGTAATGCTTGAATTTCACAGAGAGAACAGAATGCCATTACATATCAAAGATGTCGGAATTATCTATGATACATCAGTTCATGATATAGATACTGCAAATTGGTTGTTTAATGAAATGCCTCAGGTAGTTTTTGCACGTGCAGGAAAAATAAAACATGAACGTGAAGATTTTGCAAATATTATGTTAGGGTATAAAAATGATAAAGTTGCAATTATTTCATCAAATTGGATCACACCAAAAAAAGTTAGAAAATTTACTGCAGTATGTACAGAAGCAATTATTTCATCAGATTTTATCAGTCAGGAAATAATAATAGAGAAGGATGAAAAAGTTGAAAAAATTGAAAATGAAAAACAAGAACCACTAATGAGAGAAATTCAAAATTTCTTAGATTCCATTACTGATAAAACTCAACAAATTGTCAAATCACAAGAAGCAGTGAATGTTACAAAGATTGCAGAAGCGGCACTTTTATCTAGTCAAAAAGGAACCCCAATTTATCTGGATTTAAAATGAATAAAACAATGATGGAAATACTAGCATGTCCAATAGACAAGAATCATCCCCTAGAATTATTTGAAATTAAAGAAAAAAATGACGTTGTTATTGAGGGTGCAATATTTTGTCCAAAGTGTTCTAGATTTTATCCAATAATGGAAGAAATTCCAATAATGTTACCAGATGACCTTAGAGACAAAAAACATGAAATTGAATTTTTAAAAAATAACAAAGATAAATTGCCTGAAAAAATTATTACAAAGGCAAACCCATGGCATTTGTAAGATAATGGTTACAAATTTTATTTCTGAAAAAGCAAAAATTGGAAAAAATGTGAAAATTTGGCATTTCTCATATGTTGGTGATGATGTTGAAATTGGAGATAATGTGAAAATTGGATCCCTTGCACACATTGATTATGATGTAAAAATTGGAGATAATACAAAAATTGAAGGTCAAGCATACATTCCACCATTATCTAGAATTGGAAAAAATGTTTTCATTGGTCCAGCAGCTGTTTTAACAAATGATCCATTTCCAATGTGTGATAAAATGGCAGGGGTTATAATTGAAGATAATGCAATAATTGGTGCACGTGCAGTAATCAAAGCAGGGATAACTATAGGGAAAAATAGTGTTGTTGCAATGGGTGCCATTGTAACAAGAGACGTTGAAGAAAATACTGTTGTTGCAGGTTCTCCAGCTTTTCTAAGATATAGTAGAGAAGAATATGATAAAAAACGAAAAAAATGGATAGAAAGTTAAAACTTTAATTCTTTTTTAAAAATATAATTTTTTAATTTAGATAAAATTAAAATCCATATTACAATTAATAGCAAAGCAATAGTTACTTTAATTCCAGATGTAATAATCCAATGAAAATCACCAAATTGTTGAATTGAAAACGGACCCAACAAAACAACCATTATGCCACCTCCAATAATGATCAAACCCCACATTGTAAATAAAAAACTATAAAGTCCAGACTTCAAAGAGAAACACCCATCATAAATGCAGTGATAATTGCTAATATTCCAGAAAAGATTGCAAGTTTGAAAATTACAAATCCAACTTGCTTTTCAGTTAATGGACCACCTGCAAGTATTAATCGTACTAAAGTTACAGGTGCTGTTTTGTCATTAGTTGCTTTTAATTTAAAATCATCAGTATGTTCTACAGGTTTACCTTTAATTTGACGATGTTCTACTACTCGTTTTACACTTGATAGGAACAAAAATGAGTTAATTACAGCAGGTAATAGTGCAATGGCTGCAATAATTTCAACACCTCCAATAATTGCAATTACACCATACATAGCACCAAATGTTAATGCTCCAGAGTCTCCAGGAAAAATTTTGCTTGGTATCTTATGGTATTTGTAAAATGCCAATGAAACAAATCCTAAAGGCAAACTAACAATAGCAATTTCATAATTTTGTAAAATAAATAAACAGATTGATAATGTGAAACTTGCGATTACCATAAAACCACTAGCAACACCATTTAGAACATCAATAGAATTAATTGTATTTCCGGTAATAGGAATCATAAAAATTATTAATCCAAGATACAATAATGGGATTTGAACATCCCCAAATAATGGAAATACAAGAGCTGAATCATATGCACCAAGAAAAATAATTGGTAGTGCTGCAATTGCAAGTGCAACTGGTTTAAACCAGCCACCCATTACTTTTCTAT
The DNA here is from genome assembly GCA_905612485.1 of uncultured Candidatus Nitrosopumilus sp. Lineage (GTDB taxonomy): Archaea > Thermoproteota > Nitrososphaeria > Nitrososphaerales > Nitrosopumilaceae > Nitrosopumilus. The sequence goes on along the minus strand of CAJQSE010000001.1, from coordinate 10,389 downwards.
CGTCAACATAACCAATTACAAATGCTGCTGTGGTTGTAATTATTATTGCAAGTATTTCATTTAGTTGAAAAAATCCATAAAGAACAAGCTCGGAAACAACAATTCCCAATATTATAGATATTCCACCAGGTCTTGCAACCATTACATTTTCTTTTTTGTTCATATCTTTTACCGTGTAATTCTTTTTTACCAAAATTTTGATTAATGGTGGAGTAGTGAAATATACTACAAAAAATGCAAGTATGCAAGAAATTATTGTAGGGATAATTAATTCAATCAATATCTAATCTTCGTTAATTCAGCTTTAATGTTATTTGCTATGATTAACCCAATTTTATCAATTTTTGCTAATTTCTCTATTTTTGCTTTTTCCAAATCAAGGCAATTTTTGAAACCATTCTTGTACAAAATTTGAGCACGAACTCGTCCAATTTGTTTAATTTTTACTAATTCAAGATATTTTTCTGGAACACCATGCTGAATTTGTAATTTCAGTAAATCTGATTCATCAATAAGACTCTGATATTCAGAGACAATCTTTTTTTGATTATTTTCTTTAGCATAATCTCTCCAAAATTTAATAATTTCTGTAAAAATATAGACTAAATTTTTTACATTTTCTTTTATATAGAATATATCACCAGGTTCAGCATCAAAATGGTCCGACATATCTCGATAAGTCATAGCATCAATCCACTTGTAAAGAATTAAGAGACTTTTGAAACAGTATTCCCTTGAAAATTCTTGATTTCTATATAATTTTTCATTTGGATCAATAAGATCATCCATATTGCCTTGATATTTATCAGGTATTGGATATTGTGAATAAAATTCACGAAGATTTGTAATCATGTATAATATTCCAAATGTATGTTTTGTTCCTCTTAGATAATCTTCAATGTAACCAGTCATATCAAATGCGGTTTCAGGATCAATTCTTAAATAAAAAATTCGAATACCAAATTTTGTAGATTCAAAACCATTTTCATCAGTGATCATTCCATATTCTTTTAATTTTTCAAGTTGTTTTGTTATCTTTTTTTCCAATACAGAATCATCAGAAAGTTGGTAGGCAGCAAAAGTTTGTGAAAAAAATTTTATTATTTTTTCATAAGATGTAGGATTGAATTTAGATGCAGTATAAATAAATCCAAGTAAATTAATTCTTAAAGAACTATCTTCATCTAATGTTTTTGATTCCAATGGTTCTGGTTCACCATCAACATAATGTTCTAGTATTTCATCAGGATATCCTTTTGCAATAATTATTGATTCACCCATATCATCATATTGTGGTCTTCCAGCTCTGCCACACATTTGTTTATATTCTAAAATACTAATTTTTTCCAAACCATTATTTGTATATCTCATTACACTTGGAATTACAACTCGACGTGCAGGTAAGTTTACACCGGCAGCTAAAGTTGGAGTTGCAGTTAATAATTTTATGTGTCCATTTTTAAATGCATTTTCAATTATTGTACGACATCTTTGATCAAGTCCTGCATGATGAAATGCCGTACCGTTTTTTACTGTTTTTGATAATTCACTAGTTAATTTTGTATTATCATAATCTTCTTTTGGAAGAATTTTCTTTGAAATTTTTTCTAATTCTTTTTTTTGATTTGGTTTAAGCTCCTTTACAACATCTAATCCAGCTTCTTTTGCCCATGCTACAGCATTTTTTCTAGTCATTGCAAATATCAAGCACTGATGTTTTTCAGCCACAGTATCTAATCCTAAACCAATCCAATCTTTTGGATGCCTAGATTCCTGACGATTTTTGGCTAAATTTCCCTCTGTTTCTTCTCTGTCTTGATTTGTTATAATGTGTCGACTGTAAACAGCTTCAGATAATGGAACACGTCTAAATGTACTCTCAACTAATTCACAATTCAACCAATCTGCAAGTTCATCACTATTGGATATTGTTGCACTAAGTCCAATAATTTTAGGGGGATTTTTTCCAATAAATCCAGATTTAAATCGAGTGAGAATAATTTCTAATGTAGGACCACGTGTATTATCACCAATTAGATGAATTTCATCAGAAACTACTAATCCTATGTCATAAATCCAATCTTTCTGAAATGCCATATTTGCATCCATACTTTCATTTGTAAGAAATATTACATCTGCATTTTCTAATTTCTCTTTTTTTTCTTTTGAATCTCCTGTAGATAATGCAACTTTTATTTTTCGATCTAAATTTAATTTCTCTAGTTTTTTGAACTCTTCAAATTTTTCACTAGTTAATGCACGTAATGGAGTAAGGTAAACAACTTTGGTTTTATGTTTTGAAAGATGTGAAAGAATTGCTAACATCGCAATGAGAGTTTTTCCACTTGCAGTAGGTATTGTGATCAAAAAATTCTTTTTTTCGTCAAATAATCCTGCTTTTACAGATTGTTCTTGCGGTTCAAAAAGTTCTTCATATCCTTCAGATTTTAGAAAATCAATTACTTTAGGTTCTAAATCAAGTTTTTCTATTTTCATACTCGGTTATAATGACCGGGTTTTGATTCATAAATAGATGCTTCTCTAAGCATTCTTTTAATGTAATTTCTTGCTTCCTCTTCAGTGAATTTCTCACTTTTTTCAAGTTCTTTAACAAATGTTCTTTCATCAACTGCAACTCTGTTATCGCCTTCAAGACTTTTTAGTATGTCCATAAATAATTGCATTTTTGATACTTCACTTCTTGGCTTTCCTTGCAACACACCAAGATCAACTTTACCAGTATTGACATCAACTCCTGCATCTTCAAGCATACTTTGGATTAGGAAAATTGCACGCTCAGCGTCTTCCTCTTCAACCTTGTCTTTCATGAGTAGCCTGGCTCTAGCAGTTGAAAGTCGGATAATTCCCTCTAATTGTCTTGGAGTTACAGTAATCATTTCTTCAGATTCCACATTTCTCATCTGTAGATAATAATCAAGAATCTTTGCTTCAGCTTCTTTAGTTAATTCAGGTGTACCACGTTTTGCATATGAGAGATATTTAGTTAACAAATCAACTTCAACTACAGATTTTTTATCAGTTCCTGAACTAGTATTTCTTTGAATGATATGTTTTGCAATTTGAATATCTCTTTCTTTACCAGGGATATCTCTAACAACAAAAATCAAATCAAATCTTGTTAATAATGGAATAGGTAAATTTACATTTTCTGTAATATTTTTGAATGGATCATATTTTCCATACATTGGGTTTGCTGCAGCTAAAATTGATGTTCTAGCATTTAGTGTAGCTACAATTCCACCTTTTGCAATACTTGCAGATTGCTGTTCCATAACTTCGTGTAAAGCACTTCTATCTTCAGGTTTCATTTTATCAAATTCATCTATACTCACTAAACCTTGATCACCAAGTACAACTGCACCTGCTTCTAACATCATAATTCCTGTCTTATCTCGAACTACAGCAGCTGTAAGTCCTGCAGCTGTTGAACCTCTACCAGAAGTATACAAACCTCGTGGTGCAATTCTTGCACAAAATTTTAACATCTCACTTTTTGCAGTACCAGGATCTCCAACTAAAAATACATTAATGTCCCCTCTAATTTTACTACCATCTCCCAATACTCTTTGATTGGAACCAACGATAAGTAACAAAATAGCTTCTTTGATTAATGAGTGACCTTTAATGTGTGGAGCAAAAGAATCAATTAATCTTTGATAAACATCAGAACTTTGACTAAGAGATTTAATTCGTTTTTCTTCTTCTGGAGAAATTTCCTCTCTACCAATTTTTCTATCAGTTTTAGAATCACGACCACTTAAAAATTCAATATTATTACCTTCAATTCTTAATCTATACAATCCACTATGACCTCTTTGAACACCAGCAACAGACTCTTGCTCTACTCTAACCACTCCTGTGAGAATAATTCTATCCCCTGGTCTTGAATTATCAACTAAATCCTGCCTAATTGTAACATCAACATAATGAGGTAATTGTCCTGGAGGCAAATCTTCTGGAAGTTCTTGTAATCTAAGAATTTGAAAATCAATAAACTTACTTGCTTCTGGTTTTAATTCAAAATCTCTTTGTTTACAACTAGGGTTATCACATATTACTGGGATTTTTGCATCCATTCCTTTTAGTTGAATTATTTTTGTAATGTGTTCATCAGGACAAGCAAAAACTAATTCTTTTGCAAGTGGTTTTACTTCTGATGCTCTAACAACCATTCCCGAAACACTGATAATAGTTCCAATTGTTTCAGCATTAATTTGTCTTAAACTTCTCTCTAATGGAAAATTAGCTATTCTTACACGAACTTCTTCCTTAATTTTTTCTGCATAATCTGGAAATCGTGTTTGTAATGCTTCTTTAATTGCTCTTCCAAAAGCATCAAAAAGTCTATCTGGATTTTCAGAAAATATAATTTCTATTTCTGGTTCAGTTACAAGATCATTATAATCAACTACAATGTATTTTGCATTTTTTGGCATCATTGAATCAATTGCATCAACATATGTGTAATTACCTTGTTTATCTTTGAATCTAGTTAGAAACTGTTTTACTTTATCGGATAATGCAGAATCAGTAAATGTACTAGTTTGAGTATTACTCATTTCTATTTCCTCTTACTTGATTTTCAAATTCTTTGCTATTATCATAGATGGTTTTGTAGAAAATATTTTCTTCAACTGTTAGTTGTTTGTAAATATCAGAATTTAGTTTAATAGAATCTGCGAGCTTTACAATTTTACCTCTTCTCATTCTAAATAATTCTAAGAATATACTTTCAACTTGATCAAAATCATTACGATCAAGTTTTTTTATTGATTCTTTTAGTTTGATATAGAAATGAGGTTCTAATGTAGATAATTGATATTCTCCAACCATTTTTTCTTTAGATAATGCTTGTTTTAATTCAGTAATCATATCAGGTGAATTCAGTGTACCCACACCACTATCAGTCAAGATTTTTCCAATCCATTGAGGCATGTTATTGGTATCACCCTGAATACCTTCAATTTTGACTCCAGCGATATTGTACTTGAAATCCTGATTAACTGTAACTTTAGCATCCTTTAGTCGATATCCTATAGTATGCACTTTTTCTATTTTTTCAATTTCCATGTAAGATCACTTGTCAATTTTAGAGCCTCAAGTATAGGATCGATCAATTCTGTTAACAATTTAGTGAGATCATTTGATCCTAATTAATCACAGCCTGACTCCATTAGACATTAGAAGGAATTTTGATTTTAAGATAGAGTATAGTAGTATAACCAATTCGGATTTATTAATGGGATTAGGTTTTGATACCTGTATGTCTGCAACAGGAATGTGGGTAGAAAAATATCGACCTAAAGAAATTTCAGAAATTGTAGGTCAAACTGAGATTATTGGTAGTTTGAATGCACTAATCAAAGATCCAACAGATATGCCTCACTTGATGTTTTCAGGTTCTGCAGGAGTAGGTAAAACAACTACTGCATTATGCATTACAAGACAAATTCTAGGAGACAATATTGAAGGAAATCTTCTAGAGCTAAATGCATCAGATGAAAGAGGTATAGGCATGGTTAGAGAAAAAGTAAAAAAGTTTTCAGGTTTTGCAGGGTTATCAGATGCACCATTTAAAATTATTATTTTAGATGAAGCAGATGAGATGACTTCAGATGCTCAAACAGCATTGAGAAGAATTATAGAAGATACTGCTAAAATTTGTAGATTTATTTTAATTGCAAATAATGTTTCAAAAATTATTGATCCAATTCAAAGTAGATGTGCTACATTCAAGTTTACTACAGTATCAGAAGAAGACATCATAGGTAGATTAGAAGTAATCTCTAAAAAAGAAAAAATTAAGACAGATAAAAAAGGTCTAAAAGCAATTTATGATTATTCAGAAGGGGATTTAAGACATGCAATTAATTTAATGCAAGCAACTGCAAGTCTTGGTGAAATTACTGAAGAAACTGTAAAATTATCAGCTGGGCTAACTAAAACAACTGATGTTGACGAGGTTTTAAAAATTGCATTATCAGGTAACGTAATAGAATCAAGAGAGAAAATGATTGAATTGATTAAAGTTTATGGAATGTCAGTATCAGACTTTCTCAAATACATTAACTCAGCTGTCTTTAAATCTAAACATGAAAAACTATCAGAGATTTTAGAAGTAATTGCAAAGTATGATTATAGAATTTTAGTTGGAGCAAATTCAGAAATTCAATTATCTGCAATGCTTGCAGAACTCTCAAAAATAGAAAAATAAAAACGCCGAGAGAGGGATTTGAACCCCCGCGTGCTTACGCACACAGGCTCTCAAGGCCCGCGCTCTACCGAACTAAGCGACCTCGGCAAAAAATGTTTGAAAATAGTGATTAAAATCTGTTGATAATGAAATATATAAAAATAAGAAGAAAGAAAGAATTCTTTAATCGTGTGCGTGGGGTCCGCCCCCACTTGAGGGCATTACAACATATGTTCCAGCTGCTTTCTCGTGCCATTCTTGATTAGCTGATTCAATAAGGATTGCCCCTTCAGGACAAATTTCTTGACATGCCATACAAATCGTACAATCATGTTCTCGGATTGGTTGTGATTTATCTGTATAATCTAATCTTTCATCCATTTCTGTTAAACCAGTACCTTCAAAAGTTGCATCCATACAGTCTGCTGCAGGAATATCTTTTTCAGTTCTGAACCATTGGAATGTTTGAACTGGACATACACTAAAGCATGAACCAGCTGCTATACAGGAATCCCAATCGACTGCAACTGTAGTACCATGAATTCCAAGAGGAACTTGTTCTTCCCCTCTTTCTTCGTAGGCTGCCTTTACATCTTCGTTTGAGAATGCTGCACCATCTGTTCTTCCGTCACCCCAGATATAATGGAAATTTTCACCATCACCGTGGCTTGTTTTTCCTTTAGGATCTCCTTGTTGACAAAAGTCTTCCGGTATTTGTAGATCTACCATACTAGAATTATTTTAGAATATTATTTAAAGCTAGATAAAATTAGTTGAGACTAAATTAAAAATAAAAAATTTGAAGTATATATGAAATTGGTTAAACTTACAAAGATTTAGCTGCACTTTCATGTTTTTCAACATTTATTTGATCAACTTTGATAGCTTGAGGCGGACATACAGATACACATGCCATACACCAAATACAATCATGTTCTCGGATTGGATCTGCTTTATCAGTTAGATCTTTACGTTCATCTTTAATATCACTACCAGTTCCTGCAAATGTTTGACCAACAATATCTTTTGCTGGAATATCTTTTTCAGTTCTATACCATTGGAATACTTGTACAGGGCAAGCTTCAATACAAGCACCATCTGCAACACATGAATCCCAATCGACTGCAACATAAGTACCACTTACACCAAGAGGAACTTGTTCTTCATTTCTTGTTGCATAAGCTGCTACAACATCTGAATCTGCAAACACTTCAGCTTGTGAACCATCAGTGTTGGTTTTTTTACCTGGACCCCACATTATATGGAAATTTCCATCATCCAGATTAATTTTTCCAGTTGGAGTTAGGCCTTCAGGGAAATTTTCTGCTATTGGCATAATTAAATTTCATCAAAGTTATTATTTAAAGCTAGATAGAATTAGTTGAAACTAACAAATTAAAATGAAAATAATCAATTAGGCAGGAATAATTTCCTTACGTTCATAACGTTGAACGATCAATTATCTGGATATGGATATTATCAAGTATGATGTATATAGAGGACCAAACATTGGTGTTTACATTAGTGTTAATGATACAATTGGGTTAGTTCCAATGGGATTTGCAGAAACTAAAGCAAAAAAACTAGAAGAATATTTGAATATTGAAATAATGTACACAGCAATTGCAAATACTAGATTAATTGGAACTTTATCAGTTATGAACAATAAAGGATTTCTATTACCAACTACTGCATATCAAGATGAATTTGATTATTTAAAAAATGAAACTGATTTAGAAATTGGAGTTTTAGATACTAAATTTAATGCACTTGGAAATGTAATTTGTGCTAATGATAAAGGAGCAATTGTTTCACCAGCATTATCAAAAGAAAATTGTAAAGTGATATCAGATGTGATGGGGGTAGAAGTTCTTCAAAAAAAGATATCTGGAACTCATTTAGCAGGAGTTACACTTCGAGCAAATAATACAGGTGCTGCAATTCATCCAGAAGCAGAAGAGAAAGATATTGAAATCATTGCAGATGTATTAGGCGTAAATGTAGAAAAATCATCAATAAATGGAGGTGTACCTTATGTCTCATCAGGAATTTTAGCAAATAATCATTGTATTGTTGTTGGTTCATTAACAAATGGTCCTGAAATTATGAATTTAACTAAAGCATTTCTAAATTAAAAACAGATTTTGGATCTTCAGTTAATTTTTCCAAAGAAATAGTTCCTTCAGTTCCAGTTTGCATATCTTTGAGTACCACATTTCCTTGTTCTAATTCTTGAGGTCCAACAATAATTGTAAATCTTGCATTGTTAGCAATATCCATTTGTTTTTTTAGATTTCTTCCTGCTAAATCAATATCAGTTGGAATATTATTTAATCTAAGTAATGATGTAATAGAATGTGCAACTTTTTGCATATCGTCATTAATGTATAAAACTGAAATTCTAGTTTGTTCTATTTCTGAAATAATATTTTGTTCTTGCATTGTTAAAATAATTCGTTCTACACCACCTGCAACTCCTGTTGCACCAAGATCATCTCTTTTGAATGCTTTAGTTAATGTATCGTATCTTCCTCCCCCAGCTAAAGCACCAAGTTTTGAATTTTTATCAAATACTTCAAATACAATTCCAGAGTAATAATCTAATCCCCTAACTATACCAAAATTAATTCGAACATTTGATACACCTCGATTTTCTAGAGATTCAAATAATGCTTTAATTTCATCCCAAGATTCCAATTGTGATACATCAAATACAGATTCAACTTCTTTAATTGATCCTTTAATTTGTGAGAATTCTAGAATTTTTTGTAATTTTTCTTTAGAATACCTATCCTCAAATTCTTTAATAATTTCATCCTTTGATTTTTTTGCAATTTTATCAACTGCACGTAAAATATCGCCAACTAATTGTGAATCTTTTGAATCAAAAATTTTGTTAATGTATGATTCAACTAAATTTCTATGATTAACATCAATTGTAATATTTTTTAGCAATAATGAATCAAATAATCTGGATGTTAGTTCAATTATTTCAGATTCTGATTCTAAATTTGCTTTACCATAAATTTCAAGATCCCATTGATGGAAATATCGATAACGTCCTTTTTGAGGTTCATCGTATCTAAATACTCCACCAAAACTGGAAATTTTTGCGGGAAGTTTCATAGATTTTTGAGAAGTAGCATATCTTGTTAGACCCATAGTAAAATCAAATCTTAAAGCAATTTCTCGATCTCCTTTATCCTTGAAGTAATAAATTTCATCTCTAATTGCAGGACCAGATTTTGTTTCAAGAGTAGAAAGTAATTCAATTGGAGAAGGATCCATAAATGAAAATCCATAAAGATTTGAGAGGTGTTTAAAATGAGATCTAATATGTTCTATATTTGAGGTTTCAGAACCTACAAAATCTTTCATTCCACGTGGTAATTCCAAGTCAATTATCTGTTAGATGATTATGATTTAGATATTTCTATAAAACTACACAATATTTTCTTCTAAATCTTGTTTAAGATCAGGAAAAGGATCCCACCAATCTTTAGCGTCAATCATATCTAATTAAAATGATTTTTTTTAGCTTATAGATCTTTCTAAAACAAAATAATCATATTTAGTATATAATTAAAAAAAAGATAACATAATTGAAAAAATGTAAGAATCACAATTATGATAATAACTAAAAAGTGAACTATTTTTTAGAGAGATTTTTGATATAATTAATGATATGGAGAAAACATTTCTTGGAAACGATTTAGAAATTTGTAGAATTCTAAATGGAATGTGGCAAGTGGCAGGAGGTCATGGTCAAATTGATTCAGAATTAGCAATACAAGATATGGAAAAATATCAGGAATTAGGTTTTACAACATGGGATCTTGCAGATATTTATGGTCCTGCAGAATTATTGATTGGAGATTTTAACAAAAAAACAAAACAAAATTTACAGGCATTTACAAAATTTGTTCCAAATCCAGGACCAATGAGCAATAGTATTGTAACTTACTATATTCAAGAATCATTAAAAAAAATGAATGTAGATTGTATTGATTTACTTCAATTTCATTGGTGGGATTATCAAGATTCAAGTTATCTTGATGCATTACAACACTTATCAAAATTACAAAATGAAGGAAAAATAAAACATTTAGGACTTACAAATTTTGATACTAAAAGAATTAAAATAATTATTGAAAAAGGTTTTAAAATTATATCAA